>JAHFPU010000182.1 GCA_023266635.1 Sphingobium sp. | reverse complement strand
CTATGACCACGCCCGGCTGGTCGCCGGTCAGGATGAAGTCCTGCGCCGCGTTGGTCAGGTTGGTGACCTGGAATGTCGTCACCTGATCCACTGCGCCGATCGCCGTTGAGGTCGCGGTGCCGCCGACCTCGGTGACGGTCAGGTTGACTTTGCGGTCGACCAGGAACGTCGCGGTGTTCGATTGCGCCGTCTGGGTGGAGCCGCCAACCGTATAGGTGACGCTGGCCGTATTGGCGATGCTGGTGCCGGCGGTTGTGCCGGCCGCCTGCGCTGCGCCGCTCCACGCCGAAAGTGCTGCCGCACCGGTCAGCAAAGCGATCCTGGTCGCTGCCTTGAACACTGAAACCTCCTGTTGGAAAACCGATGCGCTGCCCTGCGACCGAAAAGAGAAAAGCCCCCGCCCGATCATTTCAGGACGGCCTCGAATGCGACCTTGCCGGTGGAACCGGCAGGAAGAGCGTTGGCGATGCGCCAGCGGACATGGGTGACATCCTCGGCGCGGGCGGCGTGCCAGCCGCCGTCGCTGCCGCGCACTTTAAGGGCGGCGAGCGGGCCGTAATTCTGGCCGTCGACGGACACTTCGGGCGCGGGCGATCCCTGCGCCGGGCCGCGATAGGTCAATTCCTGCGGCAGGGGGTTGTTGAGCGTCAGCCCTTCGATCGGCTGTGCGCCGCCGTTGCGATAGGCGAGCTGGTAGACGACCCGGGCGCCCGGCGTGACGCGCGTGGCCGGCGTCAGGGCGATCTTCGTCGTGCCGTCCGCAGCGGTTGATCGCTGCTGGGCGAATACGGTGTTGGTGACGGTCAGCCCGGCGCCAAAGGCCGGCGCTGCTACCGCCAGTGCGGCGACGGCCGTGCACAGGCCAATTGGAAAGCGCATGATGTGTGTCCTGCTCATTGGATTTTCACCTGGAATGTCACGACGCGGGTCGTGGGCTGATCAATGTCGCCAAGGGCAACAAGGATGGAGGAGCCGTCGAAGCGGCCATTGTCGGCATCGTTGGCGTCGCTGAGCGCAGCGCCGTCGATCTGAAGCGAGCCGGGCAGATAGGTCGTGCCGGCGGGAATGGTGTCGGCCAGTTGCGCCGCCGTCAGTCGCGCATTGGAGCGCGTGACGACTTCCAGCCGATAGGTGATCGTCGCGCCCGACACGGGGGAGGAGGTTCCATCGGGCGCGACGACCTGCTGCGACTTGACGACGCTCGCGTCGGCTTCGGTCGCAGTAAAGGGGGTCTCTGCAGTGGCAGCTGCGCCAGTGGCGCCGACAACGGCGTCCGCGCCATTGTCTCCGCGACCGGCGAAAAGGGTTCCTGGAGCGCCCGTGCCCGTGCCCGAACGGGCCTGAAGCGACAGGACGCCGGAGCCCGCCTGCGTGGCGGCGGGGATGATGACCAGAAGCTGCAGCGTCGCGCCGGGCACGAGGGGTGGGGTGCAGCCACAGGCGCTGATTGGCGTGTCGATTGCGGGATCGAATGCGCCATTTCGGTCGGTGTCGATAAACAGGGTGCTTGCCGGGAGCGCGGTGCCGCCGACCGTCGCATTCAGCGCGAAGGCTTCGCTGCCGTTACCGCTGTTGGTGAGCAGGAACGGCACGCCGCGATCGGCTTCCCCCGTGGACACCTCAACGGTGCTGGTTCCAAGAGCGCGCAGGGTAACGTCGAGGATCTCCCCAACGCGCGTCGTCACCAGGTTGGAGGAGATGCTGGCGCTGTGGCCTTCGATCGCGAACTGTAGCGACGCGACATTGTCGATCTGCGCACCGGCGGAGCCAAGGGCCAGCGCCGGCGAAGCGGCGGCGCACAGGGATGCAGCCGCGCCAAATGCCACAGCACGCGCGATGCTTCCTCCATGCCCTGTTGAAACCGCCTTCATCCGGCCTTCCCGCTCTAACTTCGGGATGATCAACGGCTTTCGGGGTTAACAAATTCGCGGAAAATCGGAACAAATAAGGAACAATTCGACTAACGTCTATTCCATCGGTCCGTTTCGGGCTGGATCAGCCGCCATTGTTAAGGGTTTGCAACACCCGTTCCGCCGCCTCCCGGGCAGCGGGGAGCGCCGTCATATCGCCATGGTCTACACGCGACCATTGTTTGCTGAGCGCGGCAAAGCCCATCGTCCCGGCCATGCCCGCGATATTATGCGCTATGCGGGTGATATTCTGTCCTTCGTCCAACGCCTCCAGGGCCTCCGCAAGCGATCGTGCGAACCCCGAAAAGAGAGCCGATGCCCGTTCGCGTCCTGCTAACCGCACCATCCGGTACGGCGGATTGTCCTCATGCCGGTAAGCATGATCTTTCACAGGTCCAGTCCAGTTCTCGATCGCTGCGACAAGATTGGCTTCGCTGAGCGGCGGATCGATCCGGTCGCTGACGCCGCCCACCGGCTCAAAATCGGCCTCCGCATAGAGCAGGGCGGGCGCGCCGGCCGCGAACCCCGGCAAGTCCCTGATTTTACCGATGGTTGAGGCGATAATCCCGGCACCCATGCCGCCATCAAGTAGGATAATGGCCGCGCCTTCGCCTATATGGGTAACGGCTTGGTCCTCCTCCAAGCCGCCACGGCATGACCAGCCATAGGGCGCGAGCCAGCCGGCAGCCCGCTCAACCAACTCTGCGTCAACGCTCAAAATGGACAAGATGCTATGATCTCTCATTTTCAACAGCCTCTATCGCAGTCATAGCCATTCTGGTTCGATCTGATTGATTGTCTCTCGACAGCCGTTCGTCAAGGGAGCATGCTTTTGAAAAAGCTGCACTCTATCCGGGATGAGTTTATGGTGCGTGAGGGGCGAATATTGTTGGCGGACGATCATCCCCTGGTCCGCGAAGGATTGCAGATGGCAATTCGCGCCCGCATTCAGGGCGTGATCGTGGATGCCGTGGACAGCATCGAAGCCGCCGAAAATGCGGTGCGCGCGCACAAAAACTACCGGTTGATGCTGCTAGACTACCGACTTCCCGACAGCGATGGCTTTTCCGGCTTCTTCCGGATGCAGCATGCGTTGGGTACAACGCCGATCGCCATTATCTCCGCGCATGATGAAGAGGCGATCGTCACCGCGGCGCGCGCCATCGGCGCGGCGGGCTTCCTGTCCAAGACCCAGCCGCTTGATGAACTCGCGCGGTCCATCGATACGCTGCTGTTGGGCAAGATCGTATTTCCCGCCAATCTGGGAACGACGGATGATCTGACGAAATTAAAGGAGCGGATCGAAAGCCTGACAACGGCGCAGATGCGCGTGCTCTCAGCACTGGCCCGTGGTCATCTCAACAAACAGATCGCCGGTGATCTGGATCTGTCCGAGGCAACCATAAAGGCACATCTGACAGCAATATTCCGAAAGCTTGAGGTTAATAATCGCCTGCAGGCCATGCTTGCGGTGCGGGCCTTCTTCAATCCGGAAGATAAAGGGGCGTGACGGCGGTCAGCGCCGGGCCGAAATTGTGGCGCGGAATGCTGGTGGCGGCTGTCATTTCCCTGTCGCTCATATCGGTCGCCCTCTGGTTCGGAAGCGAATATCGCCGGACCGCGGACACTACCGCCAGCGTGAACCTCTCCTTCCGCCAGAGGCTGGCGATAGAGGCTGTATTTTCCGACATGAAAGATGGGGAAACAGGGCAGCGCGGCTATGTCATCACCGGCAATCCGGATTTCCTGATACCCTATAACAAAGCCCTGGCGGATATGGATGGCACATTTGCGGGCCTGCGCCATTCGCTGCGTAATGAGCCGGGCATGGCCAAGGATCTGGCCAGGCTGCGTACCCTGATCGATCAGAAGTTCGTTGAAATGAAGCGCGTCATCGACGTCCGCGATCGGGAAGGACTGGAAGCCAGCGCCCGGGTCGTTTCCGAAGGGCGGGGCAAACATGTGATGGACGACATCCGCGTGCAGGTCGCGCGTATGATTGCGAACAGGAATGCGGCGCTGGAAACCAATCTGGCGGCTGAGAACGATCGCACCGCTTACACGCGACATATTATCTGGGTTGCGGTCGCGCTCGCCTCCATTGCTGCGTTTATCACCGCCTATCTTTTATGGGCCAGTCGCCGCGACCATTTTGCTTCGCAAAGGCAGGCGGTCGATTATCTCACGCGGCAAACCGCGATTTTTGAGAATACGCCCAGTCCCGTGATCCTCATCAATCCCAGCGGAAGCATGGAAATTCTCAATCCCGCCGCTGAACGGTTGTTCGGATATCCGTCGGTCGATCTCCTGCGCCGGGATATCTCGATCATCGCCAATATTGCGCCGGGCGAAGGGCCATTTCTCGACCGTTTGGGTGTTGTCGGGGGACAAATTGCCGAACCCTCCCGTCCCAATATCGCGGCGAAGAAGAGTGACGGCAGCACTGTTCCGGTCGATATCAGCCTTGGCGTGATGCCCCTTGAGGATGGAACGCATATCGTCGCGTCGTTCAGCGATATCTCCGACCGGGAAAAAATCGAGCGGATGAAAGACCAGTTCCTGTCCACCGTCAGTCATGAATTGCGCACGCCCCTGACCTCGATCGTCGGATCGCTCGGACTTTTGCGTGGCGGTGTGGCCGAAGAACTGACGCCAGGTGCGCAGCGTCTGGTGGTAATCGCGGAAAGCAACGCGAACAGGCTCATACGGATCGTGAACGACCTGCTCGATGTGGAAAAACTGCAATCGGGCGAAATGACATTCGATTTTCAGCCGCTCGATCTCCGCACAGTAATCCAGAAGGCCGCCGATGCTATGCGCGGGCTTTCGGCGACGCGGAATATCGCCATTGAAACGCAAGACGGCGCTCAGGCCCTGATGGTACGGGGCGACAGTGAGCGTCTCATCCAGGTGATCACCAATTTGGTTTCCAATGCAGTGAAATTTTCACCGGAAAACTCGGTGGTCACGGTCAGTTCGACTATAAGAGGCGGAGTGGCGCAGATCCATGTTGCGGATCAGGGGCCGGGCATTGACGCCGAACTTCGGGAAAGATTGTTTACCCGCTTTGCCCAAGGTTTGGGTACGTCATCCAATATGCAAGGTACGGGGCTTGGCCTTACAATTTCGCGGGAGATCGTACGCAATCATGGCGGCGATATCTGGCTGGAAGATAGCGCCGGGCAGGGCAGTGTTTTCTCCTTCAGCATTCCTTTGTGGAATGTTCTTACCGGGCAGGAGGATGGCCATGCGGTGCCGCGCCTGTTGATCTATGCAGATACAGTTGGCGCTCAGGCGATCAGCACGGGATTTGCAGACCGGGCCATTCGCGCAGACGCCGTCGCGTCTCATGCCGAAATGCTGGCTGCTTTGCAGGCCCGGCGCTATGTAGCGATGATCCTAGATTTCCAGTTCGCTGGCGCGGATGCGCTACCTTTGATCGAATCCCTCCGGTCCTGCCCCGATGCCCGCAACATGCCGGTTATCGCGATTTCCAGCGAGGACCCGCCATTGGAAGCGGCGCGGACAGCATCGCTGGATATTGTCGACTGGATCGCCAAGCCGATCATGTCGACGCGGCTGGAGGACGCCATTGAAGCCGCGATGGAACGGACAGCAGGCCATATTCCGCTGGTCTTGCATGTCGATGATGACAGCGACCTGCTGGAGATCACGGCGAAGGCGTTGAGCGGACTGGCGCGTATCGCTCAGGCGACGGATGTTGCCTCCGCCCGGGCCTTCCTTGCCGAGCATCGGGTGGACATCGCTATCGTCGATCTCGCGCTGCCGGATGGCTCAGGGCATGATATTCTGGCGGATCTCAATGCGCGGCAGGGGCCGGCGACGCCGGTGATCATCTATTC
>JAHFPU010000039.1 GCA_023266635.1 Sphingobium sp. | reverse complement strand
ATAGAGCGCCATGCCGCCCCACCCGCAACCGATGTCCAGAACCTTCATGCCGGGCTCAAGCGCCAGCTTGGCGGCGATATGCGCTTTCTTGTCGACCTGTGACTGTTCCAGCGTGATGCCCGGACTGTTGTCCGCATCGGGCCAATAGGCGCAGCTATATTGTTTGTCGGCATCGAGAAACAGGGCGTAGAGCGCCGCCGACAGATCATAATGATGGGCGACGTTCGCCTTTGCCTTGCGGCGATCGTTCACCTGCGCGACGCGGCGGGCGACCTTCTTCGCGGCGCGGCTGATAGGGCTTGCCGCGTCGATGTCCTTGCCGCTTTCCCAGGGGTTGTTGCCCCGGATGAAGGCGATGAAGTCCATGATGTCGCCGCCCTCGATCGTCGCGCGGCCATCCATATAGGCTTCGGCGATGCCCAGACGCGGATCACGGACGATGTCGAGCGGCACCTTCTTGTCGTGCAGCCGGAGGGTCAGGTCAGGGAAATCGGGATCGGCCGTGCCGAACTGGCGGCTCCTCCCGTCGGAGTAGACAAGGGTCAGGCGTCCCCGACTAACCAGCCGGCTGAGCACTTTCTCGAATAGCCACATGCGATGGGTAATGCGCGATCATAACGGCCGCGTCAAAGCCTGAATGCGGTTGCGCACATGACAAATAGAGCAGGTTGCCTTGTGCCGCAGAGGTGGTGTGGCATCCCTGCATCAGCGCGCAACCTTTTCTGCTGCGATGCGGCGAATGCCTTCATTACGTTCATGTGACAGCCATCTAAGGAGCGCATAAGCCCCCTTGCCGCAGCAAAGTAAACAAGTGCGGTGAAGTAGAAGACGTTATGATATCACGGAATTTCAAGAGGTCGTGGAACAAATTTAATCGACTTTCATCCCCTTGAACCGCAGTCGGACAGATCAAAGATAAGCGCCGACCCGGCCGGGTATCGAATTCAATACAATGAGGTTTTACCATGAAGACTGCGATTTTCGCGGCTATTGCCGTTGCGTCCGTTTCTGTTCCTGCTTTTGCGCAGGACGAAGCGCCCTTTACTGGACCCCGGGCCGGCGTGACCGTCGGTTACGACAAATATGCGGGCCGTGACGGCGTGAGCTATGGCGTGAACGCGGGCTATGACCTGCCGGTCGCGCAGAACGTGACCGCCGGTGTCGAAGTGTCGCTGGGCGACTCCTCGGTGAAGGGCGCTGGCATCAAGGCCAGCCGCGATCTCGCCGCGTCGCTGCGCCTTGGCTATGTCGTCAATCCGCGCGTCTTGGCCTTCACCAAGGTCGGCTATGCCGACAGCCGCATCGAGGCGGCCGGCACCGGCACGGCGTTCGAGGGCGTTCGCTACGGCGGCGGTCTTGAGTTCGCGGTGACGCCGAACACCTATCTGTCGGCCGAATATCAGCGCACCGAATATGAGCAGAATATCGGCGGTCGTGACGCCGGCGTGGTCGGGATCGGCTTCCGCTTCTGATCCGACGGTCATAGCAAAAAAGAGGAGGGGCGGTCCTGCGGGGCCGCCCCTTTTTCGTCAGAAGGGGAAGGGGACGATGTCCGGCTCCACCCATATCCTGCGCGCCTCTACCGACAATAATCGCTCGCGCGGCCAGTAAGCAAAAAGCCAGTCCTTGTCGCCGCACGGGCCCGCCATCAGCGCGGCATGGATTTCGTGCAGCGGGCGCTCGCCGGTCTCGGTATCGAGAAAGGCCCGCGTCGCGCGGATCGAGGCGAGGGTGATCGTCTCATGATAGCCTGCTGTAGCGCTGTTTACGCCACCGACCGACTCGTTGTAGCGGCGGATCATGTCGGGCATGTCCCGCTCAGGCAGGATGTCTGCGCGGCGGCGGATCAGCCAGATGGCGGCGGCAAAATGGGCGGCGTGCGTCCATGCCGCCTTGGGCAGGGTCAGATTCGCGAAATGCGCGCCGATCGCTTCGATCTCAGCTTCTGTTGCATAGGGTGTGAGTCGGGTCGTCATCGTCATTCTCCTGTGGTCGGGCTGGCCGGAGGAGCGCAAACAAAAAGCCCGCCGGAAGCGGCGGGGTGCTTTGGTCATGGTCGCTGGAGGAAGGCGGTCAGCCTGTCCGGTCATCCATGCACGCAGGGCAGCCCGCCGGAGGACGGGTTTGTTGCGTGCAAGTGAGGGCGATCAACTGGACCATGGGGAGTGGATAGGGGAAATGGGTTCGCAATACAATTCGCCGTTACCCCAGCGCCAGTTGCTTTTCTTCCGCCAGCCGGTCGAGTTCCGCGCGGCTTTTCTTTTCCGACGCCGATTTGAGCTGACCGCAGGCCGCCATGATGTCGCGCCCCCGTGGCGTGCGGACAGGCGCGGAGATGCCGGCCTCGAACACCAGATTGCTGAACGCCCGGATGCGTTCGGGCGTCGAGCATTCGTAATTTGCGCCCGGCCAGGGATTGAACGGGATCAAATTGACCTTCGCGGGCAGCTTATATTTGCGGATCAGGCGGACGAGTTCGCGCGCGTCGTCGTCACTGTCATTCTTGTCCTTCAGCATCACATATTCAAAGGTGATGCGGCGGGCATTGTTTGCTTTAGGGTAATCGGCGCAGGCTTGAAGCAGCTCCTCGATCCCATATTTTCGGTTGATCGGGACGATCTCGTCGCGCACTTCCTTGGTCACGGCATGGAGCGATACGGCGAGGTTCACGCCGATCTCCTCCGCAGCGCGCGCCATCATCGGCACGACGCCACTGGTGGACAGGGTGATGCGCCGCTTCGACAGGGCAAGGCCGTCGCCGTCCATCACGACTTTCAGCGCGTCGCGCACATTCTCGAAATTATAGAGGGGCTCACCCATGCCCATCATCACGATGTTGGTGAGCAGGCGACCGTCGGCGGTATAGTGCGGCGAGTCCTCATCCTCGTCAGCGTCGTTCGCCGCAGCCCCGGCCGAAGCGTCCGCCGCCATGGTGCCGCGTGGCCATTCACCCAGCGCGTCGCGCGCCAGCATGACCTGCCCAACAATCTCGCCGGGCGTCAGGTTGCGGACGAGGCGCATCGTGCCGGTGTGGCAGAAGCGGCAGTTGAGCGTGCAGCCGACCTGGCTGGAGACGCACAGCGTGCCCCGGTCAGCGTCGGGGATGAACACCATCTCATAATCCTGGCCATCGTCCGATCGCAGCAGCCATTTGCGCGTACCGTCGTTCGACACCTGCGCCTCCACCACCTGTGGACGGCCGACGATGAAGCGCGCCGCCATCCATTCCCGCATCGGCTTGGCAAGGTCGGTCATGGCGGTGAAGTCGGTTTCGCCGCGATGATAGAGCCAGTGGAACAGCTGTTTGGCGCGCAGCTTCGACTGCTTCTCGTCGAGCCCGGCCTCGGCAAGCGTATCGCGAATCTGCGGACGCGACAGGCCCAGCAGGTCGATCCGCCCGTCATCACGGGGCGTCACGGCGCGCGGAACCGGCACCGGGTCAATATGTCCGGGAATTTGCATGAGCGGGCATATAGGGCGAAAGCGCCCGAAACGCTAGGGCCGCGCTGTCACCCCGCCCGCGCGCATCCCAACGCTGCTGCGTCGATCGCCGTCGCCGCGCCGCGCAGCGCATAGACGTCCACGAAGGCTCGGCCATTGGCGGCTCTGCCCTGCACGCTCATGCTGGTGCCCGAGCGGATGGCGGCGACGATGGCGGCGTCAGCGCGGCGATCAGCGGCCCAGGCATCGGCGGCGCCCGCGACGAGGGCGAAGCGTTGATCGCCAATGCTGAGCGTCACTCTATTGCTGGGCGTTTTCGGGTCGTCCGGCGCGCGGGCGCGGCTGAGGCGGAAATGGATCTGGCCGCGCACGTTCTGCCGTGGCCAGGAGCCGATGGAGGCATAGGCGGGCCATGCGCTGTCCCGATGTTTGCGGACCGGCTCGGCAATCGCGTAGCAGCGCGGCACGCTGGGATCGCGAAACGCCCCCCAGCTTTCAAAGACACCGAGCGAGTCCCGCGCCTGCGCCGGCGTGGCAAACGCCGCAATCAGAAATGCCAAGGCCGGGACGCGCATCATTTCTGCATGGCAAAGACGATGCCCACAGCTTTTGCAAGCGCGTCGTGCGCCAATCACCGACGAACGCTTGCCCAACAAGACATAGTTGCTAATGAGGGAAGGCATTTCCCAGACTGCCCGGACTCGCGCCGGGACTCGTTGGCAAGCGGGGTCCGGGAATTCGGGGCGGGACCGTAGAAGAGAATCGGGATTAGGGAATGAAGGCCACCATCGAACGCGCGACCCTTCTGAAGGGTTTGAGCCATGTCCAGTCGGTGGTCGAGCGGCGCAATACCATCCCCATCCTGTCCAACGTGCTGATCGAGGCGACGGCCAATGGCACGCTGAAGCTGATGGCGACCGACCTTGACCTTCAGATTGTCGAGAGCATCCAGGCGCAGGTCGATACGCCCGGCGCGACTACCCTGTCCGCCCACACATTGTTCGACATTGCACGCAAACTGCCCGAGGGCAGCCAAGTGTCGCTGCAGGCCGCCGACGGCAAGATGCTGATCCAGGCGGGCCGCGCGAAGTTCAACCTGTCCACCCTGCCGCGCGACGATTTCCCGGTGATCGCCGAGGGAGACCTGCCGACCGCGTTCGAGCTGCCGGCGGCGACGCTGATCCAGATCATCGACAAGACGCGCTTCGCCATTTCGACCGAAGAGACACGCTATTATCTGAACGGCATTTTCTTCCATGTTTCCGAAGACCCGCAGCCGGTGCTGAAGGCGGCGGCGACGGACGGCCACCGGCTCGCGCGCGTCACCGTGCCCCGGCCGGACGGCGCGGAGAAGATGCCCGACATTATCATACCGCGTAAGTGCATCGCCGAACTGCGCAAGCTGCTCGATGAGGTCGATGGCAGCGTCGATATCACCCTGTCGGCGAGCAAGATTCGTTTTGGCCTGGGCAGCGCGATCCTGACCAGCAAGCTGATCGACGGGACCTTCCCCGACTACAGCCGCGTCATTCCGACCGCGAACGACAAGCTGCTCAGGATCGATCCGCGCAGCTTTGAGGAGGGCGTCGACCGAGTCGCGACCATCGCCACGGAGAAAACCCGCGCGGTGAAGATGGCGCTCGACAAGGACAAGATCACCCTGTCGGTCACCAGCCCGGAGAACGGCACGGCGGCGGAAGAAGTGCCGGGCGATTTTGCCGGCGAGGGCTTCGACATCGGCTTCAACGCCCGATACCTGCTCGACATATTGCAGCAGGTGGACAGCGATCTGGTCGAACTGCATCTGGCCGACGCGGCGGCGCCGACGCTTATTCGCGAGAATGACAAGAGCGCGGCGCTCTACGTCCTCATGCCGATGCGGGTTTGATCACCGAAGTCATACACCGTTCGGGCTGAGCTTGTCGAAGCCCTGCACTTCTTTTCGAGTAAGGACAGTCCTTCGACATTCGAGCGAGCCACGCGTCTCGCTCGAACAGGACGAACGGAGGAAAGTTGTCCTCCGCGATTTACTCCCCCGAAATCGCGGAGACCATTTCGGGGATGGACGTGAATTTCTCCCTTGGCGCACCGCTGCGGGCGTGGGCGACTTCGGCCAGGTCGATCTTCTGCCAGTCGCGGAAGGTGACGATATCCACCTTGCGGTCTGCCATCAGGCGGTCGAGGCCCGCACGGCCCTCCTTGCCGGAGCCGCCACCGATATCCGCGCCGATCTTCTCAGCGATCATATAGCCGTCCGGGCGGTTGGTGCCGATCGTGCCAGTCGGCCCGCGCCGTGCCCAGCCGACGCAATATAGTCCATCCTTGATGCGCCCTTCCTGATTGGCGAAGCGGCCGAGCTTCGTATCATAGGGCACGCCCTCGATCGGCGGTGTGCGGTAGCCGATGCAACTTACCACCAGAGACACATCGATGTCATAGCGTTCGCCCGTGCCGGTCGCATTGCCTTCGCCATCCAGTCTCGTGCGTTCCAGGGTGAGGCGCTCGACTTTGCCGTCGCCACTGATCTCCACCGGAGCGGCGAAAAAGTCGAAATCTATCGTCACGGCCTTTTCGGATGCTTCCGTCGCGAATTTGCGGAGCAGTCCGACCGACTTGCGTACGCCGGGGTCCAGCTTGCCATCGCTTTCCGGCGCGGGCAGGTCAGCGGCGTCGACATGTGGCGCCGCGCGTTCCAGATGGCCGAGTTCGCCCAGTTCCTTGGGCGTCATCGCGATTTGATGGGGACCTCGCCGTCCGACGATGGTGACATGAGTCACCTGAGACCCGGTCAATGACGACAGGGCATGCGCGACAATGTCGCTGCCCGCGAACTCATTCTCCGACTTGGACAGGATGCGGGCGACGTCCAGCGCGACATTGCCATTGCCGATGACCGCGACATTCCCGCCGGACAGGTTGGGCGCGAGGCCTGCAAATTCGGGATGGCCATTATACCAGCCGACAAAGGCTGCGCTGCCGACGACACCGGGCAGGTCGTCTCCTGGAATACCGAGCGGCCGGTCGCCGGGTGCGCCGGTCGCGAGCACGACGGCGTCATACAACTCAAGCAGTTCCGCGATGGCGATGTCCTTGCCTACCGAGACATTGCCGACGAAATGCACCATGTCCGTCAGCGCCACTGCCTCATAGCGTTTTGACACGGCCTTGATGGACTGGTGGTCGGGCGCGACGCCGGAACGGATGAGGCCGAAGGGGACGGGCATGCGGTCGATAATGTCGACCTGCGCCTCTTCGCCGAACGCCTTGCCGCATGCTTCGGCCGTGTAATAGCCCGCAGGCCCCGAGCCGATAATCGCGATATGCCGCATCCGCTTCTCCTGTCTTTATTCTTGGGACCCATGCTAACGCAGGACGACGCCTGCACAACCCCAAATGCAGGCCCGAATATTGTGAGGAATGGGGTGCGGGGGTGCACCAGAAAATATCGCCGAAACCCGCCGCTTATTTCGTCTTTGTAACCGGATTTAAAGCAGTGACGGTGCATCACGCCGTCATGTCGATATCTCGCGCCGCCATTTCCCAAACCAAAGACCCGCGGCGAACCACGTTTCTGGTATCGCTAGGCCTTGCCGACGGCGGGCAGGATGTGCCTCCGGCCTGGCTGATTAGCGCGATCCGTTCGATCTGCGTGCTCTGGCCGCTGGTCCTGATTTCCAAGCTGGCCTGTGCGGGCGTCATGATGACGCTTGGTGAAGTCGATATGCGGTCTCTGGGCGTTGTTACCATTGCGACGGGCGGGATTGCGATCCTGACAGACCTTATCCTTGTCGCCGTACCGCGCGTTGCTTTCTTCCGGCTCTATCCACCGCACACGCAACTGCGGGCAATATTGCCCGTCGCTTTCCTGTCTGGCGCGACGTTCAGCTATTGGCTGGAACTGGCTTCGTCCGCGTCCGCCACGACCAGCATCGGGCCGTGGATGATGTTCGCGGCCGTGACGGCGCTGATCGCCGTATCGATTTTCGGAAGCCGCCGTATCCTCGGTCTTGCCTATTGTGTGGGCGCCAGCTTGCCATTGACACTGATCACCGATGACATCGCCCATTTTGCCATTCTTGGGCTTTCCATTGCCGCTATCGCCTTCGCATCGGTGCGGCAGGCGAAGGTTGACCAGATGCGCTTGCTTGCCAATCAGGAGGCGCAGCAGCGGGGTCGCCGTGCGGAACGCCTGTTGAACGAGCATGAGCGGTCCGGCCGTGGCTGGTTCTGGGAAACGGATCGTCAGGGATGCATTACCTATATTTCCGAGACTTTGGCGGAATCGCTTGGTGTGAAGTCCAAGGAACTGCTCGGCCGCGCCCTTACTGACCTCATTTCCCAAGGCGAACGGCAACGAGGCGATGGCGAGCGGACGCTGGGATTCCATCTTTCGGCGAGGTCCTCTTTCTCCGAAATTGCCGTCCGGGTGGCGATGAGCGAGGAAGAGCGTTGGTGGGCTGTTTCGGGCCAACCCATCATAAGCGATTTTGGCCAATTCCATGGCTTTCGCGGCAGCGGCACTGACCTTACCGACATGAAGCGGTCCGAAGCGGAGGTTACGCGGCTGGCGCAATATGATTCGCTGACGGGCCTTGCCAACCGGGTTCAGATGATGCGCACGCTGGAGCAGGCAGTCGTCGGCACGCGTGGTCAGCCGGGCGATTGCGCGCTCCTTCTGCTCGACCTCGACCGGTTCAAGGGTGTCAACGACACGCTCGGCCATCCTGCCGGAGATCAGTTGCTGCGTCTTGTCAGTGAGCGACTGCAACGGGTGATTGGTGAGCGTGGACGGGTCGGACGCCTTGGTGGCGACGAGTTCAAGGTCGTGTTGCCCGGTCGCACTGACCGGCAAATGCTGGGCGCTATCGCCGACGCCATCATCCTATCCCTGTCGCAGCCCTATGCGATCGAAAGCAGCCAGGTTGTGATCGGCGCGTCCATTGGCATCGCCATCTGTCCGGACCATGGCGTGACCGCCGACGCGATGATCCGCAACGCCGACCTCGCCCTTTATGCGGCGAAGGGCGATGGGCGCGGCGTCTATCGCTTCTATTCGTCGGAGATGCATGCCGATGCGGAAGACCGGCGGCAGCTGGAAGAGGACCTGCGCGGCGCGCTGGTCGCTGACGGCCTGCACCTCGTCTATCAGCCGGTGGTGAGTTCCGCGACCGAACAGGTCACGGGATATGAAGCGCTGCTGCGCTGGAGCCATCCGACGCGCGGGTTGATTTCGCCGGCCCTGTTCATTCCCATTGCCGAGGAAACCGGGCTTATCTCGCAGATCGGCGAGTGGGTGTTGCGGACGGCCTGTCGTGACGCAGCCCGGTGGCCCAACGGCATCCGCGTGGCCGTCAACGTCTCGTCGATCCAGTTCGCCAACCCGTCGCTGCCAAGCATTGTCATGAGCGCGCTTGCCGGAGCGGGGCTGTCGGCCGAACGACTGGAGCTGGAAATTACCGAGAGCGTGTTCCTGAACGACGATGCCGACACCGATGCGATGTTCGCCCGGTTGAAGGGCGTGGGTGTGCGGCTGGCGCTCGATGATTTCGGCACCGGCTATTCCTCACTGGGTTATCTGAAGAAGGCGCCGTTCGACAAGATCAAGATCGACCAGAGCTTTGTGCGCGGCGCGGCGATCCAAGGCAACCGCAACAGTGCGATCATCAAGTCGATCGTCAGCCTGGCCGAAGCGTTGTCGATGGACACGACGGCGGAAGGCGCAGAAACCCACGACGAGCTGGACATGATCCGCCAGCTGGGGTGCAGCCATGTGCAGGGCTACATCTATGGCAAGCCGATGCCCGCCGCCGAAGTGCTGGCGCGTCTGGGCGCGGACGGCATGCGGGCGACGCCAGACGGCTATCGCTCCAGCCGCCCGGCGCGGAAATCCATGCTGCGCTCGGTCTCGGTCCTGCATGACGGCCATCGCTATTCGGCGCGCGTGCGCAATATCTCGTCCACCGGCGCGCTGATCGAGGGCCTTTGGAACGTGCCCACGGATACTGTCTTCCTCGTTGATCTGGCCGACGGTTATGCGGTTCAGGCAACGGCGCGCTGGTCGGTCGAAGACCGAATGGGCATCGAATTCCACGCCAATATCGACGTGGACAGGCTCAAGGCGGCTTCTGCGCCGAGGGCTTTGGCGTCTTAGCTTGCCTGCTGACCGAATGAGACGGGTTTGACGAGTACTCCTGCGAAAGCAGGAGCCCAGGGCAACTAAGCGCCATGCACGCTGGATTCCTGCTTTCGCAGGAACACGTTCTTACACTGGAGGGACTTCACTTCGGCGCGATGGTTGCAACGGTTGGACCGCCTGCTAGGCTCACATTCGTCCGATGTCCGTTCCCGAAATCATCGCCGTCGCGCTTGGCCTGGCCAATATCCTGTTGCTCGTGTGGCGGAGCATCTGGAACTATCCGTTTGGCATCGCGATGGTGTGCCTCTACGCTTGGATATTCTTTCATGCGCGGCTCTACAGCGACACGCTGCTGCAAATCTTCTTCCTGATCCTCAACGCCTATGGCTGGTTCCACTGGAGCCGCGCGAGCGATGGCGGCGAAGTGCCGGTAAGGATGCTGACCGCGCGCAGCCGGAGTATCGCCATCGTCGGCGTTGCGGCGGCGAGCCTGATCTGGGGTAGCGCCATGGCGCGGTGGACGGATGCGGCGGCTCCCTATTGGGACGGGACGATCGCGATGCTGAGCGTCCTGTCGCAATTCCTGCTGGCGAAGCGGTTTGTCGAGAACTGGATCGGCTGGATCCTCGTCGATTGCCTGGCGATCATGCTGTTCTGGACACGGGGACTGCAACTGACTGCCGGCCTCTATGTGGTGTTTCTGGTCCTGTCGGTGGCGGGGTTGAGGGAATGGCTGCGGGCGCGAGCGCAGCATGTTTGACTTGGTCCTGCACGGGCCGGAAAGCACGGGGAAATCCACGCTGGCGGCGCAGCTTGCCGCGCATTTTGGCACGGTGTGGGTGCCGGAATATGGCCGGACCTATTGCGAGGTGAACGGCACGGACCTTGTCCCGCAGGACCTGATCGCGATCAAGAAGGGCCATGTCGCGGCGCGGGCGGCAATGGCGGGCGAGGCGCAAGGCGGCCTGATCATCCAGGATACCGATCCGTTGATGACGGCGGCGTGGAGCATGATGCTGTTCGGGCATCGCCTGCCCGAACTGGACGCCTTTACGGAGGTTGGCGATCTCTATCTGCTGATGGAGAATGACCTGCCCTTTGTGCAGGACAGCGTACGCTTCTTCGCGGATCGGGAGCGGCAGGAGCGTTTCATGGCGCTGTGCGAGGCGGAACTGGTGCGCAGGGCCGTGCCCTATGTCCGCATCGGCGGATCGCGGGAGGCGCGTTTTGAGAGCGCCATCGCCGCGATCCGGGATGTTCTGAATTTCCCCTCCCGATGACGGGAGGGGAAAGTCGTTACTTTGCCTGGGGCGCAGCCGCTGCTGCGTTATCCGGCAGGCCGCCCAGCTGAGTCACCAGTTTGGTGTAGGCGTCGAGATAGGCAAGCACGATGACCTGGCCGATATCGGTATTCTGATAGCCGCCGCCGCCCGCACCGGCGAAACCGCCCCACCAGCCTGCGCCGCCGCCAGCGCCGAAACTGAGGTCGGACTTGCGGGCATAGCCTTCCGTCATTGCCTCTTCTTCAGTCGTGCGCGCATTGACGATCGACAGCGTCACATTCGCCTCGCTCTTCTTGATCGAGATGCCACCGGCGAGCGCGCCAAAGGTCGAACGACCCAGGAAGCCGCCCAGAACTGCGCCGACAGCATTGCCGCCACTATTCTTGTTCGATGACACGATGTCGGGCTGCAGGAAGTAATCGGCGGCCTTCACCTGGCCCTTGCCGAGGTTCGAGCCGGCCTGAAGCTCGCCCGAATCCGCCATGGCGCGTTCAAGGTTGCGGCTGGCCATCGAGCGGCCGCGATTGACGAGGCCGAAGCAGCCGGACTGCTGCACGAAAATCTTCAGGATGACTTCCGGGCTTCCCAGGTTCAGCTCACGCCACCACTGATTGTCGGGTTCGACGATGGCGACGGTGCCCAGCTTGCGGGTGCAGTGCGGAATGTCGCGCTGGCCCTTTTCCTGATCGCGGCGACCGGACGATGCGCCCTTGGTCGTGCCGTCCTTGTTGGTCTTGCCCGATGCGCTTGTCACCGCTGCGGAGGACATGACAGGCGTTGCCACCATCGCGGCGGCGGCAAGGGTGGAAACCAGTGTCTTCATGATGATAAAAACCCCCTAAAAAGGCGAATGAGTGCCGTTACTTATCGTTGCGGACGCGACCTCGCTTTTCCGGCGCCGTCTAGCATAGTGCGAAAACCTTGCATACTGGTTGCGAAAGGCCGGAATGAGACAGCTTTGCTGACAGGTAGGAAATCCCCTGCTATCGGGCGCGGATGACCGAACTCTCGCATATCCGCAACTTCTCCATCATCGCCCATATCGACCATGGCAAGTCGACGCTGGCAGACCGGCTGATCCAGCGCACCGGCGGCCTTACCGACCGCGAAATGTCGGCACAAGTCCTTGATAATATGGATATTGAGAAGGAGCGCGGCATCACCATCAAGGCGCAGACGGTGCGCCTCAACTACACCGCAAAGAATGGCGAGCTGTATGAGCTGAACCTGATGGACACGCCGGGCCATGTCGACTTCGCCTATGAAGTGTCGCGCAGTCTCGCCGCGTGCGAGGGCGCGCTGCTGGTCGTCGATGCGGCGCAGGGGGTCGAGGCGCAGACGCTGGCCAACGTCTACCAGTCGATCGAGCATGATCATGAGATCGTGCCCGTCATCAACAAGATCGACCTGCCCGCCGCCGAACCGGAGAAGGTGAAGGCGGAGATCGAGGAAGTGATCGGCCTGGATGCGTCCGAAGCCGTGCTGGCGTCGGCCAAGTCCGGCATTGGCATTGACGAGGTGCTGGAAGCCATCGTCAAGAAGATCCCGCCGCCCAAGGGCGACCGGGACGCGCCGCTCGAAGCGATGCTGGTAGACAGCTGGTACGACCCCTATCTGGGCGTCGTCATTCTGGTGCGCGTGATGAACGGTGTCATCAAGAAGGGCCAGCAGATCAAGTTCATGATCGGCGGCACCGAGCATCTGGTCGACCGGGTCGGCTGCATGCGGCCCAAGATCGAGAATCTGCCGGAAATTTCGGCCGGCGAGATCGGCTTCATCACTGCGCAGATCAAGGACATCAGTCAGACCCGGGTCGGCGACACCATCACCACGGTCAAGAACCCGGCCGCCAAGCCGCTGCCGGGCTTCAAGGAAGTGCAGCCGGTGGTGTTCTGCGGCCTGTTCCCGGTGGACGCGGCGGATTTCGACAAGCTGCGCGACAGCATCTCAAAGCTGCGGCTGAACGATGCATCTTTCAGTTTCGAGATGGAGAGCAGCGCGGCGCTGGGCTTTGGCTTCCGTTGCGGGTTCCTGGGCCTGCTGCATCTGGAGATCATCCAGGAGCGGCTGACGCGCGAATATGATCTCGACCTGATCACAACCGCGCCGTCGGTGGTCTACAAAATCCAGCTGACGCATGGGAATGGCGAGCTGGAACTGCACAACCCCGCCGACATGCCCGACCCCACCAAGATCGCGGACATTGAGGAGCCGTGGATCGAGGCGGTGATCTACTGTCCGGACGAATATCTGGGCTCCATCCTGAAGCTGTGCCAGGATCGGCGCGGCATCCAGAAGAACCTGACCTATGTCGCGCAGCGGGCGCAGGTGACGTACGAGCTGCCGCTCAATGAGGTGGTGTTCGATTTCTACGATCGGCTGAAGAGCATCAGCCGGGGCTATGCCAGCTTCGACTATCACCAGATCGGCTATCGCGAGGGCGATCTCGTCAAGATGAGCATCATGGTGAACAGCGAGCCGGTCGATGCGCTCAGCATGATCGTCCATCGCGGCACGGCGGAAACGCGCGGACGCGGCATGTGCGAGCGGTTGAAGGACCTGATCCCCCGCCACCTGTTCAAGATCCCGATCCAGGCGGCGATCGGCGGCAAGGTGATCGCCCGCGAAACCATCGCCGCGATGCGCAAGGACGTGACCGCCAAATGCTATGGCGGCGACATCAGCCGCAAGAAGAAGCTGCTCGATAAGCAGAAGGAAGGCAAGAAGCGGATGCGCGAATATGGGTCGGTGTCGATCCCGCAGGAGGCGTTTATTGCGGCGTTGCGGATGGGGGATGAGGGGTAGGTTGCGCTCAAGCGCCGAACTATCCTAACCTCGTTATTCCCGCGAAGGCAGGAATCCATCCACCTTCGGCATTGGCATCGCATGAGGATTTGTGAATTTCCGCCTTTGCGGGAATGACGATCTGATTGGCGAACGAAAACTTATGAGTCTCTGTCAAGATTGACCAGATGACCGCCTGATTTGCTCCCAGCCGAGCCTAATCAGCCGTCCGACTAACTTCGCGGCGAAAATTGGAAACGTAAAAAGCGAAATTCCGGTGAGTCCAATCAATGAATATGTAGCGGCGGTGGATCGGGAAATTTCTGCACTCCAAGCATATGTCAGGTAGCATCCAGCGACGAAAATCGTGAAAGAAACGCATGAACAGATGACTAGGGCGCGCAAAGAGAGGCGATGCCTATAAATCATCTCAATGTCTCCAGATTGAAGGCTCAACCTTAACTGCAAATGCTCGACAATGTTGGATGCTTTTAATTCACCGGCGTCCTTCGCCGATAACTCAACGCCTCCGCCACATGCACCCGGCCAACTTCCTCTACGCCAGCCAAGTCTGCGACCGTCCGCGCCACGCGCAGCACGCGCGTATAGCCGCGCGCCGACAGCTTCATCGCGGCGGCGGCTTGTGCCAACAGCTGCCGTCCCGCATCGTCCGGCCCCGCAACATCTTCCAGCATCTCGCCATCCACCTCCGCATTGGTTCGTGTCGGCGTGTCCGCATAGCGGACGGTCTGGATCGCGCGGGCGGCGCTCACGCGGGCGGCGACTTCGGCTGAGCCTTCTGAAGGCGGGGGGAGGACCAAGTCGGCGGCGGTGACGGCGTTTACCTCCACATGCAGGTCGATGCGATCCAGCAGAGGTCCGGATACCTTCGCCTGATAGTCGGCGGCGCAGCGCGGCGCGCGGGCGCAGGCAAGGCTGGCGTCGCCGAGGTGGCCGCAGCGGCAGGGGTTCATCGCCGCCACCAACTGCACGCGGGCGGGGAAGGTCACATGCGCATTGGCGCGGGCGACGCTGACCGTGCCGGTCTCCAGCGGTTGGCGCAAGGAATCGAGCACGGCGCGCTGGAACTCCGGCAACTCGTCGAGGAACAGTACGCCCAAATGTGCGAGCGACACTTCGCCCGGCTTCACCTTCAAGCCCCCGCCGACCAATGCGGCCATTGATGCGCTGTGGTGCGGCGCGCGGAAGGGGCGGGCGCGGCTGATCCGGCCGCCTTCCAGCATGCCTGCGACGCTGGACACCATCGACACCTCCAACGCCTCGGCCGGGTCGAGGTCGGGCAGGATGCCGGGTAGGCAGCTTGCCATAAGCGACTTGCCCGCGCCCGGCGGGCCGATCATCAGCAGATTATGGCCTCCCGCCGCTGCTATCTCCAGCGCGCGCTTGGCGGTTTCCTGCCCCTTGACCTGCTTGAGGTCTGCGCCGCGCACGGGTGGCAGGACATAGCCGGGTTTCGGCGGGGATAGAGCGGCGGTTCCCTTGAAATGGTTGAGCAGGCCGAGCAGGTCCGGCGCGCCGATCACCTCGATATGGCCGGCCCATGCGGCTTCCGCGCCCTGCGCCGCCGGGCAGACCAGGCCCATGTCCCGCTCGCCCGCATGAAGCGCGGCGAGCAGCACGCCCGGCGTCGGCGCGACTCGCCCGTCCAACCCGAGTTCGCCGACGACCACATAGCCCGACAACGTTTCGGCATCGATTACTCCCATCGCGCCCAACAACGCCAGGGCGATCGGCAGGTCGTAATGCGACCCCTCCTTGGGCAGGTCGGCGGGGGAGAGGTTGACGGTGATCCGCTTGGGCGGGAGGGCGAGACCAATCGCGGCGATGGCGTTGCGCACCCGCTCCTTGCTCTCCGCCACGGCCTTGTCCGCCAGGCCGACGACGATGAAGTTGGGAAGGCCGGGGACCAGCTGGCACTGCACCTCTACGGCGCGCGCCTCCAGCCCCAGATAGGCCACCGTGGCGACTGTCGAAACCAGAACCGATCCCCCAACCTGTTCGCCCCTTGTTCTTAAACAGGGCCAAGGCGCTGTCGAGTCAATTCGGGTGCGTATCGGTTGCTTTTTATGTTGAGAATGTTTCGCAATAAGACGATGATGCGGGTAAGGCGCTGTTACAAATGGCTGCGCGAGTGACATTCAGGAGCAACATTGCGCAGTCAGATTCCGCAACGAAATCAGGTGGTCAAGCCAGGGTCGGCCGGCTGATGGATAAAAGAAGCAATGCCAGGGAGTTATTGGCAACCCGTACCCAGGAGAATGACCGTGAGCCCCATTGATGAAGTGAAATATCTAAGGGACCGCATCCGGCAGGAAGACAGTTGGGCCAAGCAGGCCGAAACGCTGGCGGCGCGCTACCGCCATGCGGAGCTGGCGTTACAATATCGCATGAAATTGAAGGGTCTGACGGCCAGCGGCGCGATGGCCGTGCAGTCGACGGCCTGATCTGCGTCCTGAAAGGTCGCGCTATCGGCACAACGGCGGAAGCGCGACCTTTTCGGGCAGCGGGAAGAGCGTGGTGAAGCGATCCGCCAGCCCTCGGTCGCCCTTCACCTCCAGCGTGCCGGCCGCGGCGAGGTCATCGAATGGCGCGCCGCCATAGACTGCGCCAGCCAGCGCGGCGGGCTGGCCGGCGAATACCAGGTCCGCCGTTTCCGGATCACCGCGCGCGACGCTGAAGCCATCCGCATTCAGATGACCCAGATAGCGGTCCTCGCCGAAACGGAAGCCGATGCTCGCGTCCATGTCGCCGATGCGGCTCAGGTTCAGCATTGTGCGGAACGAGAGCAGCACGGACACGCCGCTGATCTGCCGCGTTGGATCATGCAGCGGCGAGCGCGTCGCCCAGCGGCCCATCACCTGAATGATCGGCTCCGCCTCATAGCCCCATTCGGTGAGTTCATAGACCTGAACCGAGGCGGGCGGCGGCAGCTTGTGCCGGGTCAGCAGCCCGCGCGCCTCCAGTTCCTCAAGCCGCTGCGTCAGCACATTGGCGCTGATGCCGGGCAGGTCCGCCTTGATCTCACCAAAGCGGCGAGGCCCAAGCATCAGTTCGCGAATCACGAGCAGCGCCCAACGTTCCCCAATCAACTCGAGCGCGTGTGCGGTGCCGCAGGCGTCGTCTATCCTGCGCTTTTCCGTCGTTTTTTGCTTATCAGTTACTTTTTCTAACTTCATAGTTGCTTTTAGTAATTCATGAGACGATGATTGGCAAGTCGATTCGCTAGGCGGAGCCGCCGGGCGAACGCCGAAGCCCAAGGAAGGATGTACCGATGTCCAAGATGATCTTCGTGAACCTGCCGGTCGCCGATCTGCAGAAATCCATTGCCTTTTATGAGGCAGTCGGTGCGGTAGCCGACAAGCGCTTCGGCGATACGTCCGCGCAGATGATGACGCTGTCGGACACTATCCACGTCATGCTGCTGACGCATGAAAAGTTCAGCACCTTCACCAGTCGCCCGATCGCCAACGCCCATGACGTCGCGCAGGTGCTATTGTGCATATCCGAAGAGAGTCGCGCAGGTGTTGATGCGACGGTCGGCAAGGCGCTAGCGGCGGGTGCGACCGAGCCGAGCCCGGTGGACGATTATGGTTTCATGTACGGCCGCAGCTTCGAGGACCCCGACGGCCATATGTGGGGCGTGAATTGGCTGGATGTGGACGCGGCAGTGGCCGCGAATGCCGAGGCAAGCGCAGCCTGACCTGAACGGAACGAAAAAAAGAGGAGATGGACGATGCGTTATATGGACGGTTTCTTGATCCCGGTGCCGAACGGTAACAAGCAGGCCTATATCAACATGGCCGTGAAGGCCGCGCCGATCTTCATGGAGCATGGCGCGATCCGCGTCGTCGAGACCTGGGGCGATGACGTCCCCGTAGGCAAGGTCAATGATTTCCGCACGGCAGTGATCGCCGAGGAGGGCGAGAGCGTCGTCTTCTCCTGGATCGAATGGCCCAGCAAGGCGGTCCGCGATGAGGGCATGGCCAAGGTCATGAAGGACGAGCGGATGAAGCCCGATGGCGAGATGCCGTTCAGCGGCGCGCGTATGATCTATGGCGGCTTCGCAACCCTGGTCGATACCGACGAAGCCTGAACCATCACTTGGGAGACCATCATGACTGACATGACAGGCCGATTCTTCTGGTATGAACTGATGACGAGCGATCCGAAGGCTGCGGAGGCCTTCTATAAGACGGTCGTGGGCTGGACGGCGGCGCCGTTCGATGGCGGCAACGCGATGGCCTATATAGTGGTGAGCGGCAGCGAAGGCGCGATGGGCGGGATCATGACGATCCCGCCGGAGGCTGCTGGGGGCGGCCTCAAGCCCTGCTGGCTCGGCTATATCGGCGCGGCGGATGTCGACGCCGATGCGGCGGCGGCGGCCAATGCGGGCGGGTCGATCCACAATCCGCCAGCGGACATTCCCGACATCGGGCGCTTCGCCGTGCTCGCCGATCCACAGGGCGCGGTCTATAATCTGCTGAAGGGCAGCAGTCCGGAGGAAGCCCCTTCCTCGTCGGGCGGGGCGCTGGGCCATGTCAGCTGGAACGAACTGCACACGACCGACTGGGAAGGCGCGTTCGCTTATTATTCGGGCCTCTATGGCTGGACCAAGGAGCATGCCTTGGACATGGGCCCGATGGGCACATATCAGATCTGGAACCGGCCGGACGGCGTGACCGCCGGCGGCATGATGAACGATCCCAACTTTCCACGCCCCGCCTGGGTCTTCTATTTCCAGGTCGGCAATATCGACGAAGCGCAGGAGCGGATCACCGCCAATGGCGGCACGGTCGTTTTCGGGCCGAGCGAGGTGCCCGGTGGCGGCTGGATCATCAATGCGATGGACCCGCAGGGCGCGATGTTCGCCCTCGTCGGCTCCCGCGGCTGAACGGGAAGGAGAGAGACGATGTCGAAAATATCCCCCTGCCTCTGGTTCAACGGCCATGCCGAGGAGGCCGCAAACTTTTATGTCGACACGTTCAAGGACGGGTCGATCGGGAGCATTGGTCGTTACCCGGAAGATAACCCTTTTCCAGCACCTTTCGCAGCCGGAACGGCGATGATGGTAGAGTTCACCCTGTTCGGCCAAAGCTATCAGGCGCTGAACGGCGGGCCGGAATTTACGTTCAGCGAGGCGATTTCGCTGTCGGTCATATGCAAGGACCAGGCGGAGCTGGACGGCTATTTCAACGCGCTGACCGCCAATGGCGGATCGCCACAGCCCTGTGGCTGGCTGAAGGACAGGTTCGGCCTGTCCTGGCAGCTGGTGCCGGATGCCTTCATCCGCATGATGGAAAGCGGTGATAAGGCGGCAATCGGCCGGGCCATGGGCGCGGTCTCGCAAATGTCCAAGCTGGACATCGCAGCCATCGAAGCCGCCTTTGCAGGAGAGACCGTATGACCGACACACCCCTTGACCTGACCGTCACCCGCTACATCGCGGCCTCGCCGGAGACGGTGTATAAGGTATGGACGGAGCGGACCGAGGAATGGTTCGCGCCCAAGCCCTACACGACGAAGGTCGTCGAACATGATTTCCGCGCCGGTGGGCGATCGGCGATCATCATGGCGGGACCGGACGGAGAGCTGCCGTTGATGGAGGGCGTGTTCTTGGAGGTGGTCCCGAACCGGAAGATCGTGTCGACCGACGCCTATCGCGTGGGATGGGTGCCGCAAGGGCCTTTCATGACAGCGGTCACCACGTTCGAGCCGGAAGGGGAAGGCACTTGCTACACAGCCACTGCCCGCCACTGGACGGAGGATGCCAAGCAGCAGCATGAAGCGATGGGCTTTACGCAGGGCTGGGGTATCGTGGCGGACCAACTGGCGGCGCTGTGCGAAGCGGTGGATGCCTGAACGCGCTAACATTGCCGCCTCGTCATCCCCGCGAAGGCGGGAACCCATCTCCCTACCGTCCGTCAAGCGGCCCGCACCGGAGATGGGTCCTCGCCTCCGCGGGGATGACGGTTGAAAGGGGTATGTTAGCTCATCGTCGCAGCAGGTTCCCGAATGGAAACCGCATTGACTTCGCCCCCGCCTTTCCTTATCGGACCCGCTTCCGACAAAGGTCGCCGGTTTGGCGGCCATTTTTTGTCATGCCCGATTCGATATATTGTTTGAGGAATGAGCGATGAAGCGCACCTTTCAGCCGAGCAACCTCGTGCGCAAGCGCCGGCACGGTTTCCGCGCCCGCATGGCGACGGTGGGTGGCCGCAACATCCTGCGCGCCCGTCGCGCCCGCGGCCGCAAGAGCCTGAGCGCCTGAACGCAGCCGGGGAAGCGCGCGATTTCGTGACACTCACGAAGCGCGCAGACTTCCTCGCCGCGAATAAGGGGCGCAGGCAGCCGATGCCGGGATTCGTCCTGCTGGTCCGCGACCGGGGGGATGGCGATCCGGTCAAGCGAATCGGCTACACGGTTACCAAGAAGATTGGCGGCGCTGTCGTCCGGAACCGGATGAAGCGCCGTTTTCGCGCCCTCGCCCGGGAACTGCTGCCGGCGCTGGGCGTGGCCGGCGCGGACCATGTGCTGATCGGCCGGGCCGATGG
>JAHFPU010000038.1 GCA_023266635.1 Sphingobium sp. | reverse complement strand
CGCCCGTCATCACTGACACGCCAGACATTCGTCGTAATCGGTCGTCTCGATCTCGAACTTTGGCGCGTCGATCGTGTTGTCGGCCTCGACCCCGCCCGCAAAGCCTGCGCGCTGCACGGACTTCGAACGAAGATAGTAGAGCGACTTGATGCCCAGTTCCCACGCGCGGAAGTGGAGCATGAGCAGGTCCCATTTCTCCACATCGGCCGGAATGAACAGGTTCAGCGACTGCGCCTGATCGATGAAGGGCGCGCGGTCGGCGGCGAGTTCGAGCAGCCAGCGCTGGTCGATCTCGAAGCTGGTCTTGAACGTGTCCTTCTCATCCTGCGTCAGGAAGTCGAGATGCTGGACGGAGCCGCCGCGCTCCAGGATCGAATTCCACACATTGGTCGAATCCTTCGCCTTCTCGCGCAGGATCGCCTCAAGATGCGGATTGCGGACCGAGAAGCTGCCCGACAGCGTCTTGTGGGTGTAGACATTGCCTGGAATCGGCTCGATGCAGGCCGAGGTGCCGCCGCAGATGATGCTGATCGACGCGGTCGGCGCGATCGCCATCTTGCAGCTGAAGCGCTCCATCACGCCCATGTCGGCGGCGTCGGGACAAGGCCCGCGCTCCTGCGCCAGCATCATCGACGCCTCGTTCACCTGGGCGTTGATATGCTTGAAGATGCGCAGGTTCCATGACTTGGCCATCGCGCCCTCGAACGGGATGGTCCTCGCCTGCAGGAAGCTGTGGAAGCCCATGACGCCCAGGCCTACTGAGCGCTCGCGGCTGGCGCTGTATTTGGCGCGCGCCATCTCGTCCGGCGCGCGGTCGATGAAGTCCTGTAGGATATTGTCGAGGAAGCGCATGACGTCCTCGACGAAGCCCTTGTCGTCCTTCCACTCGTCCCACGTCTCCAGATTGAGGCTGGAGAGGCAGCAGACGGCGGTGCGGTCCTTGCCCAGATGGTCGCGGCCGGTGGGCAGGGTGATCTCCGCGCACAGGTTGGACGTCGAGACCTTGAGGCCGAGGTCGCGGTGATGCTTGGGCATCGTGCGGTTCACGGTGTCGTTGTCGATGATGTACGGTTCGCCGGTGGCCAAGCGGGTTTCGACCAGCTTCTGGAACAGGGCGCGCGCATCCACGGTGCCGCGCACGCTGCCGTCCTTGGGGCTCTTCAGGTCCCACTCCGCGCCGTCGCGCACCGCTTCCATGAAGGCGTCAGTCAAAAGGACGCCATGGTGCAGGTTCAGCGCCTTGCGGTTGAAATCGCCCGAGGGTTTGCGGATTTCGAGGAATTCCTCGATCTCGGGATGGCTGATGTCGAGATAGCAGGCGGCCGATCCGCGGCGCAGCGAACCCTGGCTGATCGCCAGCGTCAGGCTGTCCATTACGCGGACGAAGGGAATAATGCCGCTGGTCTTGCCGTTGAGGCCGACCGGCTCGCCGATGCCGCGCACGCTGCCCCAATAGGTGCCGATGCCGCCGCCGCGCGACGCCAGCCAGACATTCTCGTTCCAGGTGCCGACGATATCCTCAAGACTGTCGTCGACCGAGTTGAGGAAGCAGCTGATCGGCAGACCGCGCCCGGTGCCGCCGTTTGACAGCACAGGCGTCGATGGCATGAACCAGAGGCGCGAGACATAGTCGTAGATGCGCTGGGCATGCGCCTCGTCATCGGCATAGGCGGAGGCGACGCGGACGAAGAGGTCCTGATAGGATTCGCCGGGTAGCAGATAGCGGTCCTTCAGCGTTTCCTTGCCGAAATCCGTCAGCAGCGCGTCGCGCGACGAATCGGTGACGACCGCAAAGCGGCGGTCCTGCACGGCATGCGAAGCCGGCTTTTCCGCAATAGGCTTCTCGACGGCGGGTGCCGCCGTCTTGGCCGTTTCGCTGCGTTCTTCAATCATCGTTGCCACGTCGTGCGCACCTGTTTCCTGGCTGTCCCGAAAATCCATATTCGCCCCAAATGTTCACGTTCCGTTCGATTCGGTCAAGTGCTTCAAGGACGAACGTCCCTTGTAGCATCTTTCCGGCGCTCACGGCACCGGAAACGGATGGTTCGGCCCTCATTTGCGGTCGATGAATCCGGCCACAGGAGAAAGTGCCCGTAACCGTTAACCACAACTTGTAGAGTAACCCCCGTTATCCCGACACCACTGATAGTGCCACAGCGGGACGCCTATGCAAGAGGGTAAATGACAGATCAATGACTCGGTCTGCCGCTGATATGACTCGGTTCATGGCGCAGCGGGCACTGTCTACCGACGCGACGCGCGGGTTTGCAACGGGTTTGGGAAAGGCAAGAGAACGATGGGGAAACGAAAATAAATTTCTTACAAAATCATGCGACTAAGGTCGCAAATCGTGTGTCGGGCGCTCCGCTGTGATCCGAAGCCGTTGAGAAAAGGGAGGAACCGCCCGAGAAAGGCGGGAACGGGGAGCACACCCCTACATATAGGAGACACAGCCATGGCCGGCCTCACCCTCTTCTACCATCCGCTGTCCTCCTATTGCTGGAAGGTGCTGATTGCGCTCTATGAGAATGAGACGCCGTTCACGCCTTACCAGGTCGACCATGATCGGCCGGAGAGTGTCGCGGCATTGCGCGAGGCTTGGGCGATGGAGCGCTTCCCGGTGCTGCGCGACGACAATCGCGGCGTCACCCTGCCGGAGACGAGCGTGATCATCGAATATCTGTCGATTCACTATCCCGGCCGGTTCGCGCCGATCCCCACCGGCGCGGATGACGTCATGGAGGCGCGGCTGATGGACCGGCTATTCGACACGGTCGTGATGACAGGCATGCAGACCGTCGTCTTCAACACCCTCCGTCCCGCCGACGCCAAGGACGACTATGGCGCGTACCAGGCGCGGGCATTGCTGAAAAAAGCCTATGCTATGCTGGAGGCGCGGATCGCCGGGCGGACATGGGCGGCGGGGGATGCGTTCACCCTGGCCGACTGTGCCGCCATGCCGTCACTCTGGTATGCCGACAGGATCGTGCCGTTCCGCAGCGATCATCCTGCCCTGGCCGATTACCTGGCGCGGCTGGAGGAAAGACCCTCGGTTCGACGGGTGTTGGCGGAGGCCGAACCCTATTTCGCGATGTTCCCGGGATGACGTCACTGACGTCACACTGATTCTCCCTGCGGACATGACGTCATTGCGCGATATTTTTACAGATTAACGCGTCATCGCACCGCCGCGGAGCGAAAGCATTTTGTTGCAACGCACAAAAGTGCCCGGTTTCCGGGGATTATCACGCGTCCGGCGCACATCATGCTTACCTCTTGGTCAACCAATCCCGGGCGCAACAGGTTGACGGGATGGCGAGTTGGCGTTCTTCATGACGTTCGAGAGGCTGCTCGGGACATTTTCGGGTGGGGTGGATACCCCCTTCCGGAAACGTGGAGGTGAACTGCGCGCCAACCATGGAATGACGATCGATGGACGATTCCCTCGATAGCATGAGCGAGACATCGCTGGAGCTGTTCCCGGGTGAACCGGTGCTCGCAGAGCCTTTTGTGCGCCAGGTGGACACAGGCAGCGTCACGCATGAGACGCCCGAGCATTTTCACAAGAGCACGGGCCGATGGATCGACGGCGTCATTCTGCGGATGCGGTCCGTCCTGGGCTTCCATCCCACGACAGCCGTCAACGCCACATTGTCCCGCCGCCTGCGGAATCTGAGCCGGCGTGGACAGGATGCGCCGAGCGATATCGCGTTGTACATATCGTACACACGCCCTGTCGCCGCCGCGTTGAACCGCCGCCGTGCGCAGGCCGTGGAGGCCTATACGCCCACATTGCCGCCGCTTTCCGGTATAGACGTTGACATCGTTGACATCGTTGACGGACTCGAACGGGACGGGATTTTTGTGACGACGCTTGAGGCGTTAGGCGTGGCGCATTCGGCCGACATGCTCGCCGCGGCCCAGCATGTCGCCGATGACTTTGCGCCCCGTGCGCGTGCGCTGACGCGCAACGGATCAATGTTCAATATCGTGCCATCGGACGCGATCGTGAACCGGCCCGGCATCATCGCCTGGGGGCTGCAAGATCGGCTGCTCAACATTGTCGAGGCCTATATCGGCCTGCCCGCCGCCTATGACGGTCCGCATATCGCCTATACCGTCGCGGATGGCCGGGAAGTCGGTACGCGCCGCTGGCATCGCGACCGGGAAGACCATCGCATGGTCAAGATCGCGATCTACTGCAACGATGTCGACGCTGGCGGCGGACCGTTCGAGATGATCCGCACGGCGGGCGAGGACGATCCGGCCTATCCCTATGCCTCGCTTTCCGATGAGGAACTGGCTCTGCGCTATGGCGACAGGACCGTGTGGGATATCCTGTCGTGCGAGGGGCGGACCGGGACGGTCATATTCGCCGACACGGCGCGTAACTATCATCGGGGCAGGCCGGCCTGGTCGAAGGACAGAAAAGCGATATTTTTCAGCTATTTCGCGCGCAGGCCACGCCATCCCTTCTGCTGTGACAGGTCCGGCTTGTCACCGGCCCAGATGGCGAACTTCGCCATGAACCTGCCGGGCATCACACCCCGCCAGCGGGACAGCATTTTCTGGCGTCGGGCGCTGCCCCTGATCGCCCGGATCATCCCGCCCGCCCGGATGTAGCGACGGCGCAGACGGGGTGGTCAAGGATACATCTTGCGACAATTATGCCCCTCTACTGACATATGCTGGCGACATCGCCCCCTCATAACCGCAGTCATGGAAGGCGCCCACAAGCCTTCCGATGACAATGACTATGAGGGTCTGAATGATGAAGAAGTTCCTGATTTCCACCGCGGTCGGCGCAATGCTGGTCGCAGGCGGCGTGGCCACAGCGCAAAGCAATTCGACGGCGGGCAATTCCGCGCCGCCGCCTCCCAACGCAGGTCCCCGCCATCTTCCCGGCGACACCAATGGCGATGGCAAGGTGACCAAGGCCGAACTGACCGCATCGCTCCAGAAGAAGTTCGCGGAGATGGATCTGAACGGCGACGGCAAGATCACCAAGGAAGAGCGCGACCAACTGCGCGAGAAGCGCTTCGACGAACGCTTCGACCGGATGGATACCGACCATAACGGCCAGATAAACAAGGCGGAGATGAAGGCTGCGCATGAGGCGCGCGGCGAAGGCCGCGGTCCCCGTGGGCCTGGCGGTCCGGAAGGCCCCCGTGGTCCTGGCAAGCGCCATCACGGCATGATGGGCGGCGGCTTTGACGGCAACAAGGACGGCACCGTAACCCGTGACGAGTTCATGGCGCGCCCGCTCGCCATGTTCGAAAAGGCTGACGCCAACAAGGACGGCGTCGTAACGGCCGATGAGGCCAAGGCGGCCCGGGCGCAGTTCGGGAAAGACCATGGCGGTCGTGGTGGTCATGGCGGCCATGGCGGCAAATGGGGTCGTGGTGGCCCCGGCGGTGACATGCCCCCGCCGCCGGAAGGTGACGGTGACATGCCGCCTCCGCCCCCGCCGAGCGAATAAGCCCCTTACGATGCAGGAAGCGCGAATGCCGAAGGGTGTTCGCGCTTCCAACTCTTCCCAAAGACTGACAAGCATAGCGCCATGACCGATCGCCCCCACCTTCTCCTCGTCGACGATGAACGCTCCATCCGGGAGCCTCTTGCGCAATATCTTCAGCGTAACGGCTTCCGCGTGACGGCGGTCGAGAACGCTGCCGAGGCGCGCACGCGCATGGCCGCCAGCGCGATCGACCTTGTCATCCTGGACATCATGATGCCGGGCGAGGATGGCCTCAGCCTCTGCCGCCATATCCGGGAAACGGGCGATATCCCCGTGATCCTGCTGACCGCGCGATCGGAGGAGACTGACCGCATCGTCGGCCTGGAAATGGGCGCGGACGATTATGTGCTGAAGCCTTTCTCACCGCGCGAACTGGTGGCGCGGATCAAGGTGATCTTCCGCCGCGTTGCCACCGGCGGTCAGCGGGTGACCGCACCCGATGGCGCAAGCTACGCCTTTGCCGGCTGGGTCCTAAAAAGCCAGGAACGCACATTGGTGGACAGCGATGGCGTGTCCCTGCCGCTTTCCACCGCCGAATATAATCTAATGCTCGCCTTCGCGACGCGCCCCAATCAGGTGCTGAGCCGCGATCAGTTGCTGGACATCACCCAGGGTCGCGAGGCCAATGCGTTCGACCGCGCGATCGACAATCAGATCAGCCGCCTGCGCAAGAAGATCGAGGAAGATCCAAAGAATCCCGCGCTCATCAAGACGGTGTGGGGCGGCGGCTACACGCTCTCGGCCGAGGTCCGCAAACTGTGAAGGCGGTGTTAAGGCGGCTGACGCCGCAAAGCCTTGCCGGGCAGCTCATTCTGGTCGTTGCACTGGCCCTGCTGGTCGCGCAGGCGATCAGCTTCACCATGGTCTATCGCGAGCGGCAACGGCAGATACTGACCGGCGCGGCCGCACCCGCCGTGGTTCGCATCGTCGATGCGCTCGATCGCTCGGCCTCCGGGCAGGACATACGGTCGCGCGTCACTTTTTCGGAAAGCCAGCCGGCGCTGGGTGGCGAACACCGCCCGGACATAGAGCGTCGCGCCACAGATATGCTGGCGGATTTTCAGGAGCCCGCGCTCAAGGTCCTCGCCTATGCCGACGACGTGCCGGCGCGCCAGAACCGTTGGCGCGCATTGCGGGAACGGGCGCGGGGCGAGCATGTGCATGATGGCCCGCGCCGCGACCGCCGCCTGACGATGGCTGTCGAATATGAGGCGGGCAAATGGGTGAGCGTGCAATCGCGCATCGATTCCGACCCACCCCGGTTCGGCGGCTGGCTGATCGGCCAGACAATTATTCTCTACGTCATCGTGCTGTTGCCGCTCGCGTGGATCGGGCGGCGGCTGGCGCGACCGCTCAACGACCTCACCGGATCGGCGCAGCAGTTCGCTGCCAGTGGGTCCGCCGACCCAGTCGAGGAACGCGGCCCCGGCGACGTGCGCGAACTCACCACGGCGTTCAACGCCATGCGCGGCCGCATCTTTGCGATGCTGGACGAAAAGGACCGGATGCTGGGCGCGATCGGCCATGACCTGCGCACGCCGCTGGCGTCGCTGCGCGTCCGCACCGAATCGGTCGAGGATGAGGGCGAGCGCGCCCGCATGTCCGAGACGATCGAAGAAATGAACCGGATGCTCGACGACATCCTGGCGCTGGCGCGCGCCGGGCGCAGCATGGAGCCGGTGCAGAAGGTCGACCTGTCGGCGCTCGCCGATGCGGTGGTTGAGGATTTCCTGGAACTCGGGGCGCCCGTCGATCTTATCGAGGGCGACCGCGTCATCGGCTCGGCCCGCCCGCAACTCATCCGCCGCGCGCTGCGCAACCTGATCGAAAATGCCATCAAATATGGCGAGCGGGCGCATGTGTGGGTGCGCCATGACGGCAACCAGTTCTATATCGCCGTCGAGGACGAAGGTCCCGGCATCGCCGAGGACCGGATGGAGGAGATGATGCAGCCGTTCACCCGGCTGGAGGGCTCACGCAATCGCGAGACGGGCGGCGCGGGACTGGGCCTAGCGCTGGTGCGCGCAATCATGGCCGAGCATCACGGCACGCTGAAACTGGAAAACCGCGCCGAAGGCGGGTTGCGCGCGAGCCTGATCTTGCCGGGGTAGGGATTGGGTCGAGGGCGTCATTTTCCCAGCAACTGCCGTCATCCCGCGCTTGACGCGGGATCCATGAGCCTCAACCGTTGCACGAATTCGCTATCGTCGAGCCAATGGATGCCGGATCAAGTCCGGCATAACGGCTACAGCGGTAAGTCGACACATAGTCGCCAGTGGTCATGCTGTCCTACAGCACTCACCTCGCGCTAACTTACGGGCAGCTCTTTCTCATCGCCGCCCCGCCTCCGCAGCCCACTTCCCGATAGGATCACAGCCCCGTAACAAAATGTCGAGTTTGCGGGAAAAGAGGGAAGCGAACGCGGTGTTACCCGTTGCGATCAGTGTTCGCCGCCGCTGGGTTTCGGCTTCGGCTTCTGCCCACCGACTTTGCCACTACGTGAAACATCGGCGGCATTAATCGGCACGGCGCCTGCGGGCAGGCCGGTATTGCCCATGTCGGCCGCGATCGCTTCGCGCCGGACGACATTGACGGGATTGTCGCGTTCCCGGATCGCTGCGGCAATCTGCGCAGGCGTGGAGTCGTGGCTGATCGCATCCGCTTCGGACGGCTGGTCCGGCGCTTGGGCATCTCCCTGGCTCCACGCTAGGATGATCGACATGCGGCGATTGCGCGGATCATAGATGTCGCCGTTCGCAAAGGGTTCGCGATCCGCAACGCCTTCGATCTTCGCAAAGCGGTTCGCGCCGACGCCGAAGTCGCTGAGCGCCCTGCGCGTTGCTTCGGCGCGCGCGGAGGACAACATCCAGTTGTTCATCGTCTGCCCCGCCGCATAGGGCAGGCCATCGGTGTGGCCGCGCACGATTACGTCGTTGGGCACGCCCTGGATGACCTTCGACACCTCGCCGATCAGCGAGCGCGCCTGCGGCAACAGCCGGTCGGTCGCCATCGCGAACATTGAGAAGTTCGCCTGATCGACAAGGTCGATCCGCAGGCCCTCGCGTGTTTCGGTGAAGCGGACGTTCTTCAACATCTGGCTCAGCGCCTTGCTGGCGGCCATGCGCTTTTCAAGGTCCTTCTTGATCTTCTCGAACTTGGTCCGGTCGCGATCCTTCATGTCCTTGCCGCCGACATCCTTCGTGCCGGTCGCGTCGCGCGGGATCGTGATGGCCAGATTGCCCTGGCCGCCGGTGGTCGGATAATTTTCCTTACCCGTCACACTGTCGCCACCCATCAGGCCGTTCGAGCCGGCGCTGTCCGCCTTGGTGGTGATGAGCGTCGGGGTGAAATAGTCGGCAAGGCCCTTGCGCTGCTTCTCCGTGGTCGCGCCAAGCAGCCACATCAGCAGGAAGAACGCCATCATCGCCGTCACGAAGTCGGCATAGGCGACCTTCCATGCGCCGCCATGATGGCCGCCATGTCCTTCGACAATGATCTTCTTGACGATGATTGGCCGCGGTTCGGGCTCGTTCGCCCCCCGCTTTTTGTCCCCCGCCATGGCTTATTTGCCCCGCATGCCGTCGAACACTTCGGCAAAGCCGGGCTGGTTGGCATGGGTAAGGCCGGAGCGCGCGGCTTCGATCACCAGCGGCTGCGGATGGCCGTGGAGCGACGCGATCACGATCTGCTTGACGACATGATAGATCGCGCCGTCGGCCTCGATCACGGAGCGGCAGCGGTTCGCGAAGGGATTGACCATGCCATAGGCGAGCAGAATGCCCAGGAACGTGCCGACCAGAGCCGAACCGATCATCGCGCCCAGGATTTCTGGCGGCTTGTCGATCGATCCCATGGTCTTGACCACGCCCAGAACCGCCGCGACGATGCCCAGCGCCGGAAGCGCGTCGGCAAGGCCCTGCAGGTTGTCGGCGGGCTTGATCGCCTCATGATGATGGGTCTTGAGCGCGTTATCCATGACCTCCTCGACCGCGTGCGGGTCCAGCGTGCCCGAGGACACGACGACCAGGCGCAGCGTGTCGCAGATGAGGTGGATGAGCGTGCTGTCCTTCAGCAGCTTGGGATATTCGCTGAACACGGTGGAGGACTTGGGGTCCTCGATATGCGGCTCCAGCGCCACCGGCCCTTCGACGCGCAGCATCTTCATCAGCTTGCTGACGAGGAAGATGCAGTCGAGGAAGTCTTTCTTCTTGTACGCTGGTCCCTTGAAGACCTTGCCGAAGCCACCGCCCAGCGCCTTCAGGTCCGCGCCGCTGTTGCCGATGATGAGAGCACCGACGGCCGCGCCGCCGATAATCAGCATTTCGTGGGGGAGGGCGTGCAGAACCGGTTCGAGGTCGCCGCCGGTGAAGGCGAATCCGCCAAACACCATGACGATCAGAACGACTAGGCCGATTGCTGCAAACATTGTGATCCCCGCGAAACTCTGGTCCGGGTGGCGCTGCATGTGCAGCGGTTCCCACCCCTTCTAGTAACGACTTGGTTAGCGCGAGGTTTAGGCTAAGTCGTTTTTTCGCCGTATCGGCGACATTCCGCAGAAAATTGCGAAAGAATCAGCCGATCAGGTCGAACAGGCTCTGCTTGTTGATGCGCGCGAAGGCGGCTTGCGCGGCCTCCAGCGTCAGCAGCTTGCCTTGCAGTTGCGTGATCGTCTCGGTCAGGTCGGTGTCTTCAAGACCACCGCGCCGTTCGGTCAGGGTCAGATCGACGTCCTTGAGCCGGCTGGTAACGGCATCGAGCCGCTCGCCGCGCACGCCCTGCAGCGCTTGTTCATTAATGATATGGTCGAGACCCACGCTGATGCCCTTGAGACCCGCGTCGTTGGTCGCTGCCGTCCCCGCCTGGATCGAACTGATGGCCGAACCCAATATGTCGTCGATGGACATGGGGGTTCCGTTGACATCAATCCCTTCGGAGATGCTCTGGCGTGTGCCGACGGCTTCTACGCTCAGACCCCGGCTGACCGGCACGCCGACGGTCGTGCCGTCGTCGAACACGGGCAGGCCCTGATAATCCTTCTCCGTCAGCAGATCGTTGATGCTGGCGCGAATGCCCTGAAGACTGGCGACGACCGATGCCTTGCCATCCTCATCCAATGTCGTTGTCGAGGCGGAGATGTAGAGTTCACGCGCTCGCACCATCAGGCTGTTGAGTTCGCTCAGATTCGAATCGGCCTTGGTCGCGCGCGTCTGGGCATAGGCGACGTTGGCCGTCCATGCGGCCTGCTGCGCCTGCGCCTGTGCGATTTGGGAAACCTGCACCCATGCGCGAGGGTCCTGCGACGGTGTGATCAGCTTCTTGCCGCTGGATACCGCCGCCTGATCAGACGCGATGCTCCGGGCAAGCTGTTGCTGACGCCGAATTTCGTCGAGCATGGACTGTTGGGTGATGGCAACCATGGAAGGCTATCCTTCTTAGAAGATCTTGAGGATGTCGTCGAAGGTGTCGCGCGCGACCTGGATGATCTTGGCGCAACCCGAATAGGCCTGCTGAATGCGCAGCAGGTCTGCGGCCTCCGTGTCGAGATCAATGCCGCTGACATTTTCGCGTGCCTGGCGCGCCTGCGTGTCGCGGGTCTGCGAAGCCGTCTGCTCCGCCTTGGTCGCGGCAAGCATGTTGGCGTTCGCCGCCACCAGCGCAGTCCAGCCCTGCTCGACGCTGCCGGTTCCCCGGATACTGTTGATATTATTGAGATTGCCGTTCAGCGTGCCGTCGGACGACTTCGTCGCGATGTCGGCGATATTGGTGATGACCTGCGTCAGGCCAGCGGCTGTCGTACCTGATACCAGATTGCCGCCAGCGGTGTTCGTGTTGGTCAGGCCCTGGGAATGCCAAGTGTTGAGGTCCGTCGCGAATTGCGCGGCCAATGTGTCAAGGCTGGCCATTCGCTGCGAGGCCACGCCGGCGCTCTGGAACAGGCCACCGAGCGACCCCGTCGAGGGCGCTGTCGCCGCTGCGCCGTCCAGCGTCAGCGACAGGGTGCCGTCACTCGCGGCCGTTACGCCAAAAGCTTTGGCTTGATCGCCCTGCACGACCTGGGTGCCATTATAGCTGATCTGTGCCGTGCCGTTGGCGCCGAAGGTGATGTTGACGTCCAGCTTGCTCGTGATGTCGCTCAGTGCGGCATCGCGGCTATCAAGCAACTGCGCTTCGTTCGAGGTGCCCGGCACGGCGCGCAGCAGGTTCGAGTTGATGCGCGCCAGTTCGGACAGCGAACTGTTGAGGGCAGAGGTGGTGTTCTGGGCGGTGGTGGTGATGCTGGTCTGCACATTCTGCAGGCTGTTCGCGCTCTGGTTGAACGCGGTCACGACCTGCTCGACGTCGAACAGCATATTGGTGCGCAGCGAAGGATCGGTCGGATTCGCCGCGAGCTGCGTCACGGAGCTATACATGGCCGACAGCCGTTGGCCCACGCCCAGCGTATCGTCGCTGAGCGACGTTTCGATGTCTGTCTGGAATTGCAGACGCTGGTTGGCGCTCGCAAGCGCCTGACCCGTCATGCGGGCGCTGGCGTCAAGATATTCGTCGGCCGCGCGGTTGACGCTCTGCACTTCCACGCCCCCGAAGGAGACCTGCGCCTTGTAGACAACCATAGAAGAAGACGACAAAGCGGATTCTCGCGTCGTCACCGTTCGACGCGTGTAGCCCGGGGTGCTGGCGTTCGCGATGTTTTCCGAGATCGCGCCCATCGCGGAGCGATAGGCTTTGGTGCCGGAAGCGCCGATCTGGAAAAGGTCCGAACTCATGCGCCGTTCCCATCAGTCTTTGCCGCAGTTGCGCCGGGCTGTGGCGCGGCCGGGGCGACCCTGCTCTCAAACTGCTTCATCAGCAGCGCGGCGATGCCGAAGCCGTGGCCGTTCTCGGCCATGGCGTCAGCCGTGCGGGCGTCGGCCATATCGCGGAACTGCTCTGTTGCGCTAGAGTCCGTCAGACCGTCGCCGAGGCTGGCCGATCGCATCGCGCCAATCATCTGACGCATGAAGACGGCCTCGAAAGCCTTGGCGGCTTTCTGCAGGTCGTCCTTGGTCTGCGTCGGCGTCAAACTTGTCGCCGGGGTGAGGGAGGTAGAGGAAATCTGCATCACAATATCACCAAATCCGCCTTCATCGCGCCCGCCTGCTTCATCGCCTCCAGGATCGCGACGAGGTCCGCCGGCGATGCTCCGATTGCGTTGATAGCCTTGACTATATCGGCCAGCGACGCCCCACCTTTAAAATTAATCATCGGTTTTTTCTCCTGCTCGACCGAAATGGAGCTGGAGGGCTGCACTGCGGTCTGCCCCTGGGAGAAGGGTGCAGGCTGGATGATCTGGGGCGATTCGCTTACGGTAACCGTCAGTTTTCCGTGGGCGATGGCCGCCGGAGCGATGCGGACCGCGCCGTTTATGACGACCGTTCCGGTGCGCGCATTGACGATCACCTTGGCGGCGGCATCGGCTGGCTGAACCTCGATATTTTCGATCATGCCCATCATGGTGATCCGCTGTTCGGCGCCTTGCTGGGCATCGATCGCGACCGATACGGCGTCCATGGCGCGGGCGCGGCGATCGCCGAAGGCGCGGTTGATGCCGTCCGCGACGCGCAGGGCGGTCGTGAGGTCGGCTTCGGCAAGGTTAAAGGTCAGGGTCGGGGCGGTGTCGAACCCGGTGGCGACAGCCTGTTCGATCGTCGCGCCCGAGGGGATGCGGCCGACCGAGGGAATGTTGACCGACACTTGGCTGCCGTCCGCGCCGGACACGCCAAGGCCGCCGACAGCGAGGTTACCCTGCGCCATCGCATAGATCTGATTGTCTGCGCCGCGCAGCGGGGTCATGACCAGCGTACCGCCGCGCAGGCTCTTGGCCTTGCCCAGCGCCGAGACTGTGACGTCGAGGAGCTGACCTGGCTTGGCGAAGGCGGGCAGTTCGGCGGTGACGAGCACGGCCGCCGCGTTCTTGAGCGCCGGATTGACGCCCTGCGGCAGGTTGAGTCCGAAGCGCGAGACGACGCCCTTCATGCCCTGCGTCGCATAGTCGAGGCTGTCATCGCCGGTGCCTGCAAGGCCCACGACGATGCCATACCCGATCACCTGGTTGGGACGGACCCCCTGAAAGGTGCCAAGGTCCTTGATGCGCTCTGCATGCGCAATCGACGCGAAGCCGAACGACGCCAGCAGCATCGCCAATACTCCGATCAGGAGGACCGGCGCGCGCGAAACGGTAAAGGTGCGGATCATTGCGTCAGGTTCCGATCAGAAGGGGCTGATTCTGGTGAAGAAGCGCTGCAGCCAGCCCTGGCTGCTGGCGCGGGCGATCTCGCCCTTGCCGGTGTAGATGATCTTGGCGTCGGCGACGCGCGTCGACGGAATGCGGTTGTCCGGGCTGATGTCCGCCCCGCGGATGATGCCGCTGATCTGGATGAACTCGTCGCCGCGATTGAGCGTCAGCGCCTTCTGCCCGCGTACCAGCATGGTGCCGTTCGGGAAGACCTGCGCGATCGTCACGGTGACCTCGCCGGACAATGCGTTCGACTGGGTCGCCGCGCCCTTGCCCGTGAAGCTGTTCGTGCCGCTCGACGCGATGTCGCTGGAATTGACGATGTGCGAGAGCGGGCCAGTGGCTGGCGGAGTCAGGGCGATGCTGCCGGTGCGGCCGGCGTCGGCGCTGTTGCTCTTGGACGCTTGCGTCTTTTCCACCAGCGTGATCGTGATAGTGTCGCCCACCATCGATGCGCGCGATCCGCTGGTTAGCGGCGCGTAGCCGACCGACGCCTGATAGATCGACCCGTTGGGCTGGACCGGCATGGGCGGCACCGGCGCATAGGTCGGCGCATATTGAATGTCCGGCTTCTTCTTCGCATCGGCCTGGGTTGCGCCGAACGCGCCGGCAAAGGCCAGCGCGGTCGAAAGGATCAGCGTCTTGCGGACGGCATAAGTCATCTAAGGTTTCCGTTCTTTGCCGTTACAGCTGCTGATTGACGTACTGGAGCATTTCGTCGGTCGCCTTGATCATCTTGGAATTGACCTCATAGGCGCGCTGGGTCTCGATCATGTCGACCAGCTCTTCCACGACGTTGACGTTCGATCCTTCGAGCGAACCCTGACGGACATTGCCGCGACCATCGAGGCCGGCGACGCCGACCTGCGGCGTGCCTGACGCGGCGGTTTCCTTCAGCAGATTGCCGCCGACCGATTCGAGGCCCGACGGATTGACGAAGCGCGCGGTCTCGATCTGGCCGAGCTGCGTCGGCTCGGTTTGACCGGGGACGGTGGCCGAAACGGACCCGTCATTACCGATGGTGATCGAGGATGCGCCATCAGGAACCTGAATCTGCGGAATAAGCGGCAGGCCGTCGGAGCTGACGATCGCGCCTTCCGCCGTCAGGCTGAAATTGCCCGCGCGGGTATAGGCGATCGTGCCGTCCGGCTGCTGCAACTGGAAATAACCCGCGCCTTCGATGGCGAGGTCCAGCGAGTTGCCGGTCTGGTTCAGCGTGCCCTGCGTGTCTGTGCGGCTGGTGCCCTGAAGCGCCACACCGGAACCCAGCGCAAGGCCGGTGGCATATTTGTTCTCGCTGTCCGAATTCGCGCCAGCGGCGATCATCTGCTGATAGGCCAGCGTTTCGAAATCGGCGCGGTCGCGCTTGAACCCCGTGGTGTTTACGTTCGCCAGGTTGTTGGCGATGACGCGCATCTTGGTGTTCTGGGCGTCGAGCCCGGTGCGGGCGACATGGAGTGCTGCGTTGCTCATGGCTGTCTTCCTTCAGTCTCAGCTGTCCAGGCGCATCAGGTTTGCGCCGCTGTCGTCCATTTCCTTGGCGGTGTTGATCATCTTGATCTGCGTTTCCCACGACCGGCTGGCTTCGATCATCTGCACCAGCGCCTGCGTGGCGTTGACGTTCGATCCCTCAATGGAACCGCCCGTGACGGAGGCCATCGGGTCCTGGGGCAGCGCACCGCCATTGGTTTCGCGGAACAGATTGTCGGTGCCCTTGGCGATCGACGATCCCTTGGCGCTGACGATCTTCAGGCCGTCGACCCGCTGCGGCTGCGCTTTGTCGCCACCCTGGGGGACGATCCAGATGCCGCCGTCGCCGGCAATCGACAGGCTGTCATAGGGCGGCAGGGTGATGGGGCCGCCATCACCGATGACGGGATAGCCGTCACCGGTGGTGAGCAGACCGCTGTCATTGACCTTCAGGTCGCCGCGGCGCGTATAGGCCTCGTCGCCTTCCGGACTCTGCACCGCAAGCAGCCCGTCGCCGTTGACCGCGACGTCGAGCGGATTGCCCGTGGATGTCACCGCGCCCTGACCCATGTCCGCGCCCAGCACCTGTTCGGCCTGCTGCGCGCGGGTGTTGTAGGTCTCGCCATTGATCCACATGCTCGTGGCATTGGCGATTTCCGCGCGGAAGCCGACGGTGTTGGCGTTCGCCAGATTGTTGGCGGTCGCCGTCTGCCGCGCCATTGCGCCGCGCATTGCGGTGAGCGCCGTGTTGACAAGCCGATCCATAAGTCAGTCCTGCGTCCTATGCGTTCAGATCAGGTACGGATCTGAACGATGGTCTGGGTGATGTTCGATGCGGTCTCGATCGCCTTGGCGTTCGCCTGGAAATTGCGCTGTGCGTTGATCAGCGCGACCAGTTCCTCGGTGATGTCGACATTGGAGCGCTCGAGGCTGCCCGAGCGGATCGCGCCGAAAGAGCCCTGGTTGCCCGCGCCATATTGCGCGTCGCCCGACTGCAGCGTGGCCGCCCAATGGGCGTCGCCCTTCTGGCGGAGGCTGTCCTGGCTGGCAAAGGTCGCCATGGCGAGGTTGCCGAGCGGGCTGGTCGTGCCATCGGCCCAGGTCGCAGAGACCAGGCCGGTTTCGGAAACCGCGAGGCTCGACAGCTGAATGGTCGTGGGCGCGCCAGCGGCATCAGGCTTGAAAAGCGGCACAGTCAGATCGGTGAGGCCGGCAGCGGTGCTGTTCGTGATCACGCCATTGGCGTCGACCGGAAGCACCTGAAGATTAGAGCCGGTGGTGTCGACGACATTGCGGCTTTCGGTGATGCTGAATGCGCCGTTGCGGGTGTAGCTGACAGCGCCGTTTGTACCAGCGCCCTTCACGGTGAAGAAGCCTTCACCGGTGATCGCGACGTCAAGCGTCTTGTCGGTGCTTTCGACCGTGCCTTGCGTGAACTGCTGCTGGATGCCGATGGTGCGCGTACCCTGACCGGACACCTGTGTCGTCGTCTGCATCGGCGCGGCCGAGAAGATGTCGCCGAAATTGGCGCGGCTCTTCTTGAAGCCCGTCGAGTTCACGTTCGCCACGTTGTTGGCGATGGTGGACAGGTCGGTCTGAGCGGCCTTGAGGCCCGAAAGCGAGATATAGAAGGACATGCGCTTACTCCTTGGTCAATTCAGATGTCAGCCGAGCCGGATGGCGTCGGTGGGTTTGTAGGTCCCCAGCGGGGTGATGAGCGAAGACGAGCTGCCGTCGGCGGGCGACTGCACGGCGGCGATGGTGGCCCAGGTCGCGACGGTCGTCGGCGATGCGCCGTTCACCTTCACCTGAAAGGATTGGGTGCCGATGCTGTTGCCGGCGTCGTCCTTGCCATCCCAATAGAAGTTGGCCTCGCCAGCCTTCTGCGCGCCGAGATCGAGAGTCTTGACGACATTGCCGCTGCCATCCTGAAGCTGGACGGTGACATTGTCGGCGTCGGCCGGCAGTTCGAGCACGCCGGCATATTGTCCGGCGGCGTCGGGCGCGACGATATTGCTCTTCACCAGCATCGACTTGCCGATCCAGCTTGCCGCGTCGCCAAGGCGCGTGCCCGAAAGCTGCTCCTTGATGCCGGCCAGCGTCTGGTTCATCTCGGCAATGCCGGTCGAATTGGTGATCGTCGCCATCTGGGTGACCATCTGGCTGTTGTCCATCGGCTGGAACGGGTCCTGCGTCTGCATCTGCGTGGTCAGCAGGCGCAGGAAGTCGGCCTGGCCCATCGTCGACTTGCCGGTGCCGATGGTTGCGTTGGCGCCATAATTGGCAAGTCCGGCGGCGTCTGTTGCTGCTACTGTCATTTGCCCATCCTTATCGTGTCGAGCATGAGAGATTTGGCGGTCTGGATGACCTGCACGTTGTTCTGGTACATGCGGGCGGTCTCGATCATGTCGACGAGTTCCGCGCTGCTATCGACGGCGGCCTCGAACACGTCGCCATTGGCATCGGCCAGCGGGTGGTTCGGGTCGTGGCGCTTCACGGGCTTCGCGTCGGTGGTGACCACGGACTCGACCTTGACGGTGGAGACGCCCGGGCTTTCGGTGACCGACCGGAACACCGGCTTGATCGCGCGATAGGCTTCCTTCTCGGTGCCGGTGACGTTGCCGGCGTTCGCCATGTTGGACGCGGTCGCGTTCAGGCGGACGAGCTGGGCGGACATCGCACGGCCGGCAATGTCAAAGACGTTCATGGGACGATCGGCCATGCCTTATTCTCCCTTCAGCGCGCGCGAGATCGTGTTGATCCGGCCTTCGAGGAAGGACAGGGTCGTGCGATACTTCACGGCGTTTTCGGCAAAGAGGTTCTGTTCGGTCGACAGTTCGACCGTGTTGCCGTCGAGGCTGGGCTGCAGCGGGATGCGATAGCCCATCGTATCCTTGGCTGCTTGCGACGCGCTGTCATTCTTCTCGGTCGCTTCTTTCAGCGCTGCGTCGAAATCAATGTCCCGCGCCTTGTATCCAGGCGTGGAAGCATTGGCGATGTTGGACGCAAGCAGGTCCAGCCGCTGCGACCGCAGGGCCAGCGCCTTTCCATGCACTCCAAACAGGCTGTCTTCCAAAGCCACGATATTTTTCCTCAAGCCGTCCTAAAAGTTGTGAGCCCCGTGCCGTTCTTCCCATTGCGGGCTGTTCGGACGGGTAATCCTGTCAGATACTTGCAAAGGGCGTGCCAGTTTCCGTCGGCAAGGACGGAGCGGGCCTCGATGCACGGGTTTCCGCGGGTTTGTGGCTGCAGGGCGGCAGAGGCGGCAATTTCTTGCCGGTCGGCGGCACATGTTTGCCGTTTTGCCGGTTGCCGGCAGGAAAGGGGCGTCAATGCTGGGAGTTCTGGGCCATTTGATTGATCTGGCGACGCTGGCGCTGATGATCGGTGCTGCCCTGGGCCTGGCCATGATGCAGAATGGAACGCGCGCATTTGGCAGCGCGATCGGCGCTCTTGCCCCTCTCTTCACCGCCAATCCCGAGCGGGACCGCGACGCATCGCGCGCGGCCATGCTCCAGGTCGATCATCTTGCAAATCTGCGCGGCCTTGCCTGCACGGATCGGGTGAAGACCGCTGATCCGTTCCTGGCGACTGCGGTGCGCAAGCTGTCCAACTGCGAGCGCGTCGAGCAATTTGAAAGCTGGGCGGACCAGGAAATCACCGATCGAGAACAACGGCATAGCGCCGCGCGCGCCGTGTGGGTATCGGTCGCCGATGCAGCCCCCGCGCTGGGCATGGCGGGGACCATCATCGGTCTGATCGGCATGTTCTCCTCGATGAACGACCCGGCGGCCATCGGCCCGCATATGGCGGTTGCGATGCTGACGACGCTGTACGGCGTTATCCTCGCCAACCTTGTCGCAGCGCCCATCGCCGCGCGCCTCGCAGATATCTCGGCGCGGGAAATCGCCTGGCAGCGTGAGCTGGCCCATGGCATGATGGTCATCGCCCGCCGCGAAAACGCGCCGGTGCGCCGCGCGGCCATCCGGGAAGTCGCATAATGGGTGACCGCCGCGCGCGGTTGGCCATCAGCTTTGCCGACCTCTGCCTCCTCCTCCTGGGATTTTTCGTGCTGCTGCAGGCCAGCGGCGACCGCAGCAAGGCGGTGCTTGAGGGCGTCAGCGAACAGTTCGGTGGCAAGCAGGCCCCCGCGCATACCGACCTTGCGCAATGGCGCGCCAACGATCTGTTCGAACCGGGCGAGGCCGTGCTGACCAGCGCGGGAATTGCCCGCATTTCAGCCATTGGACTGCGCTATGCGAAGGGCTCGGCCACGGTCGAACTGACGTCGATCGGACAGGACAGGGCGACCCAGCGTTTCGACGCGTGGGACCTCGCAGCGGCGCGCTTGGGCGCAGTAGCGCGGACGTTGAAATCCACAGGCCTGCCTGATCGCAGGCTGATCATCCGCGGCCTCGATCAGGCGGCGGGTGAGGGCAAGGGGCAGACCATCCGGATCGGCGCTACCCAGGCGAGAAGCGAATAATATCCGGATTGGCACGGGATTTGCTTAATTGTTCGTAATGAACCGTTTTGCAGACACCCGGAGAAAAACCGTGCGCACATCCCTCTCGTTCCTCCTGCTGATCGCAGCCATGCTTGGCGGAACCGCCGTTCAGGCGCAGGCTCCGGCGCAGCAGAAATTCGAGAATCTCGACCGACTCGACGGCATCGTCGCGGTGACGGTCGGGGCGAACATGGGTCAGCCGGGCGGTCCGGCAGCGCCGATCGATCGCCGGTTGCATCTGGCCGCTTGCCCCCAGACGCCCAGCGTCGAAGGGCCGGTTTTCGGGGCGGCGGTCGTGAAATGCGATGCCATTGGCTGGCGGATTCGCGTGCCTTTGGTGCCGGGCGGCGCGAATATGCCTGCGCCGCGCACGGCGTCGCGTGCGGCTGTGCAGGCGGCAAAGGATACTGTCGTGAAGCGGGGAGATCCTGTGCAACTGGTGGCTGGCGGGGGCACTTTCAGCATCTCGCGGGCGATGATTGCCGACGAGGACGGGGCCATGGGCGAGATGATCCGGGTGCGC
>JAHFPU010000037.1 GCA_023266635.1 Sphingobium sp. | reverse complement strand
CGGCGACTTCAAGATCGCGGTCATGACGCCGGGCGGCGACAATGAGCGCATCCTGACCAATGGCTGGCAGGACGAACAGCCGACCTGGTCGCCCAATGGCCGCGTGCTGCAATTCTTCCGCACCAGTCCAGGCCGGTCCGGCGGCAGTCAGGTGTGGCAGGTGGACCTGACCGGCGTCAACGAACGGCGCATTCCGACACCGCTCAACGGCTCCGATCCGGCATGGGGTCCGCTGCTTCCGTAAAATGAATCTTCGACACCATGGAACTCAATCGTCTTGACAGCGTAACAATCTCGCAGAAGGCTTGATTTCGACAGGTGCCGCCACCTATCCCGTACCCGAAAGAGGAGAACCATATGAAAACAGTGTCCCGTACCCTGATGATGGCCGCCGCCGTCATCGCGCTGGCGGCGTGCTCGAAGAAGCCGCCAGAGGAGCTGCCCCCCGCTCCTGTCGACAACAGCACGCCTGCGCCGCCGCCCGCGCCCACCGGCCCGGTCAAGGGCAGCCAGGAAGACTTCCTGGCGAGCGTCTCCTCCGATCGCGTTCTCTTCGGCACCGACGAGTTCGACATCGACGCGCAGGATCAGCAGACGTTGCAGAGCCAGGCCCAGTGGCTTCAGGCCAACCCGACCGTCCGCGTGACTGTAGAAGGTCATGCCGACGAGCGTGGCACCCGCGACTACAACCTTGCCCTGGGCGAGAAGCGCGCCAACTCGGCGAAGAACTATCTCGCCTCGATCGGCATCGACCCCAGCCGCATCACCACCATCAGCTACGGCAAGGAGCGGCCGGCTGCGATGGGTTCGGATGAGAGCGCTTGGGCGCAGAACCGCCGCGCTGTGACGGTGACTGTTCAGTAAGAACACCGTTCTTCGGGAAAAAGGAAAGCCCGTCGGTCAGCATAGACCGGCGGGCTTTTTCTTTTCCTCCCGTTCGCTTCGAGCTTGTCGAGAAGCCTCGCGCCGGTTTCTCGACAAGCTCGAAACGAACGGAGGTGGCGCGTTAGAACAGTTGGCGGGTTACTTCCGGCGCGTGCCGGTCATCGCCGCAGAGCCGAACGCTCCCAGCTGGATCGTACCGGTCAGCTTGTCCCCTTCGACAAAAGCCTCCGCGTCCAACACCATGGGCATCGGCACGGTCATTTCCATCTTCCAAGTCAGTCGGTTGCCATCGACTTGCCCATCCTTGACGTCCAACGATCCCAGCGGCCCGGCATTTGTGCCGTGGAAGCTGTTGCCGCTGCTGACCACCGTGAATACGCTTGCCTGGTCGCCCATCGGCGTCTTGGTCACGCAGTCATAGGCGCCGTCTACCTTGGCCATGTCATTCTCCATTCTTTTGAGTGTTGACCCGATCAGCGCTTATTTCGCTGGCGCGCCGCTGCTGTCAACGACCGTGATCGGCATGCCCAACTCCTTAAGCTGCGGCAGCACCTTGGCCTTGTCACCGACCACGACCCAGGTGAGCTTGGCGGGGTCGATCATCTTACGCGCGACAGCGTCCAGTTCCGGCGCGGTCAGCGTCCTGTACCGCTCAGCGAGCGTCTCGACGAAATCGAAGGGCCGCTTGTACAGAACGTCCCGCTGCATCTCGCCCAGCACATCCGCCGATGTCTCGAAGCTGCCCGGCAGTTCCCTGATGCTGCCGTTGATCGTGCGCTGCAGTTCCGCCGCAGTTACACCCTTGGTCGTCAGGAAATCCGTGATCTGCTGCTTGAGCACGGCGATCGACGGACCGGTCTTGTCGGCCTGGACGGGCGCCACGACGATATAGGGTATCTGGCCCTGGAACCGGTTGATCGTCGACCCCACGCCATAGGACCAGCCCTTAGTCTCGCGCAGGTCCATGTTGATGCGGCTGAGGAAATTGCCACCGACAATATCGTTCGCCTGCAGGAAATCGACCAGATCGTCCGTGCCCTTGGCGTTCAGCAACTCGCCGGCGTAGATCATCGATTGCGGCGATTGCGGCCGATCGACAAGGACGATCTGCGACTTGGCCGGTGGCACGGGGACATTGAAATCCTTGGTTCCCGGAAGGTCGCGGGTCATCCGCCAGATACCGAACCGCTCCTCCAGCATGGGTTTCAGGGCGTCCAGCGTTGTGTCGCCAACGACGAAGATCGCCGCATTGTCGCCGCGTATCCATTTGTTATGGAAGCTGGCGAGATCATTGCGCGTCAACTTACTAACGACGGCTGGAGTACCCGTGCCGCTGCTCGGGCGGCCATAGGGATGGTCCTTGCCATAAAGCAGCGGCGGCAGCGTGCGGCTTGCGATCGCCTTGGGCTCGGTCAGTTCCTGCGCGATCTGCGCCAGGCGGGTCGCGCGGATGCGCTCCAGTTCCTTGCCGTCAAACGCCGGGTTCTTGATGATGTCCGCCAGCAGATCGAGCGAGGGCGCCAGATTGGGCGTCAGCGCGTACATCGACACGGTGGTGCTATCCATGCTCGATCCCGTGGCGATCGACGCGCCCAGCCGCTCCTGGGCTTCGGCGATCTGTACGCTGTTGAGGGTGGTCGTGCCCTCCTTCAGCATCGCCAGCATCAGCGACTGGGTGCCGAGCGCGTCCTTGGGATCGGCAGCGTTGCCGGCGTTGAACACGACCGACATCCGCACGGTCGGCACAGTGTCGCGCCGTGCGAAATAGACCTTCAGGCCATTGGAGAGCGTAGTCGTCTCCACGGTCGGGAAATCGATGTTCGGGATCGGACCGACGTCGGGCAGCTTGCTGCGATCGACGGCCGCAAGGGGCCCCTTGGCCGATGTCCCGGTGGTGGCATCGGCCTGTGCGTCGACCGGCTTGTAGTGCGCCGGCGCGGCGACGATGCCCGCGCGCTTCGACACCTGCCCGCCAGTCTCCTCATAGGCGTCGCGTTCGCCCGGTTCGACGGTGAGGGCGAAGACCGGGCGCGTCAGCCACTTCTGCATCGCCGCCGTCACCTGCGCCGGGGTAGCGGCCGCCATTTCTGTCAGCTCTTTTTTGTAGAAAGCCGGATCGTTTGAATAGAGTTCGCCCTCGGCCAGCGTCACGGCCTTGCCGCCGTCGCCGCCCACCTGTTCCAGACCGCCGATGCGCGCCGACAGGTCGGTCGTCGCGACGCGCTTCACCTCGTCAGCCGTTGGACCCTTGGCGAAATAGTCGGTCAGGATTTCGTCCAGCCGCTTGCTGACCACAGCCGGATCGACGCCGGGCTTCACATTCGCCGTCACCTCGAAAAAGGCAAGCTGGGCGAAGTCCTGGACATCTGCCGTCACGCTGACGGCCAGTTGCTCGTCGCGGACCAGGATATTGTCGAGCCGTGAGGAGGCGAGACCGCCAAGCACGCTGGCGCCGATATCGAGCGGCACCGAGTCCGGATCGTTGAGGCCCGGCACCGTCCACCAGCGATAGAGCCGTGTGGTCGCGACATGGTCTTTCAGCACCATATCCTTGCGCGCCGGCAGGCTCGGCACAGGGACCGTCACCGGCGCGACCTTCGCGCCCGCCGGGATGTCGCCGAAATATTTGGTGACAAGCGTCTTGGCCGCCTTCACATCGATATCGCCGGCCAGCACCAGCACCGCATTGTTCGGGCCGTAATGGCCGATGAACCAGTCCTTCACATCCGCTAGGCTGGCGCTGTCCAAGTCGGCCATCGAGCCGATCGTGGAATGCTGGTACGGATGACCGTCCGGCAACAGACCCGCAAGCTGGCTATATTCGACCAGGCCATAGGGCTGGTTGTCGCCCTGCCGCTTTTCGTTCTGGACGACGCCGCGCTGGTTATCCAGCTTCTCCTGATCGATGCCGCCGAGCAGATGGCCCATGCGGTCACTCTCAAGGAACAGCGCCACTTCCAGCGCGGAGGTCGGCACCGTCTCATAATAGTTGGTGCGGTCAAACCAGGTCGATCCGTTAAGGTCGGTTGCGCCAATCTGCTGCAGCGGCTCGAAGAAGTCGCCGGGTGCGTTCTCCGACCCGTTGAACATCAGATGCTCGAACAGATGAGCAAAGCCGGTCTTGCCCTTCGGCTCGTTCTTTGATCCGACATTATACCAGACGGACACGGCCACGACGGGCGCCTTGCGGTCGGTGTGGACGATGACGCGCAGGCCGTTCTTCAGCGTAAACTCCTTGTACGGAATGTCCACACGGCTGACGAGATCCTTCACGGAGGCGGCCGGCGCAGGCGCCTGGGCAGAGGCGAGCGATGTGGATAGCGCCAGCGACGAGGCCATCAGGCCCAGAGCGATTGAACGGAGCATGGGGATCCTTTGCGTGATCGTGCGGGGCCACGGCCGGACGGCCGGAGATGGCGGGAGAATAGGCAAGGCGTTATAGGGGTGCAATACGCTTTCGGCGGGAGAAAGTTTGGGCGAAAGGTGTGGAAGTCGGGCCGCTGCCCCTTGTGTTGCAAATAGGCAACACTATATCGCGACCATGGCCAATGAGAGGGCATCATGAATATCGAGAAGTTTACCGACCGCGCCAAGGGCTTCCTGCAATCGGCCCAGACTGTCGCCATCCGCATGAACCATCAGAGGATCAGCCCGGAGCATCTTTTGAAGGCCCTGCTGGAGGACGATCAGGGCATGGCGTCGGGCCTGATCAAGGCGTCCGGCGGCGATCCGGCGACTGCTTTGCGCGAGACAGACGCGCAATTGGCCAAGGTTCCGGCCGTTTCGGGCAGCGGTGCGCAGGTGACGCCGGGTCTGGACAATGACGCCGTGCGGGTCCTCGACGCCGCAGAGCAGGTCGCGCAGAAGGCCGGGGACAGTTATGTCACGGTCGAGCGGCTGCTGCTGGCGCTCACCCTCGCCACGACCACCACAGCGGGCAAGGCGCTCGCAGCGGCGGGCGTGAAGGCCGAGGCGCTGAACGCCGCGATCAACCAGCTGCGCGGCGGCCGCACCGCCGACACGCAGAGCGCCGAGGACCGGTACGATGCGCTGAAAAAGTTCGCGCGCGACCTGACGCAGGCGGCGCGCGACGGCAAGCTGGACCCGGTGATCGGTCGCGACGAGGAAATCCGCCGCACCGTGCAGATCCTGGCCCGCCGCACCAAGAACAATCCCGTCCTCATCGGTGAACCGGGCGTCGGCAAGACGGCGATCGCCGAAGGCCTCGCCCTGCGCATCGCCAATGGCGACGTGCCCGATACGCTCAAGGACCGCACCCTGATGGCGCTCGACATGGGCAGCCTGATCGCGGGCGCGAAATATCGCGGCGAGTTCGAGGAGCGACTGAAAGGCGTTCTCGACGAGGTGAAGGGCGCGGAAGGCCAGATCGTCCTGTTCATCGACGAGATGCACACCCTAATCGGCGCGGGCAAAGGCGAAGGCGCGATGGATGCGTCCAACCTGCTGAAGCCCGCGCTCGCCCGGGGCGAACTGCACTGCATCGGCGCGACCACGCTGGACGAATATCGCAAGCATGTGGAGAAGGACCCTGCCCTGCAGCGCCGGTTCCAGCCGGTATTCGTGGGCGAGCCGACGGTGGAGGACACCATCTCCATCCTGCGCGGCCTGAAGGAAAAATACGAACTCCATCACGGCGTACGGATCACCGATAGCGCGCTGGTGTCGGCCGCTACCCTCTCGAACCGCTACATCACCGACCGCTTCCTGCCGGACAAGGCCATCGACCTGATGGACGAGGCCGCGTCACGCCTGCGCATGGAGGTGGAAAGCAAGCCGGAGGAAATCGAAAATCTCGACCGGCGCATCATCCAGCTCAAGATCGAGCGGGAAGCGCTGAAGAAGGAAACCGACAAGGCATCCAAAGACCGTCTGGCGACGCTGGAGGACGATCTCGCCAATCTGGAGCAGCAGTCGTCGGAACTGACCAGCCGCTGGCAGGCGGAGAAGGACAAGATCGCCGGCGAGACGAAACTGAAGGAGCAGCTGGACGCGGCGCGGCTGGAGCTGGAGCAGGCGCAGCGCGCGGGCGACCTGGCCCGTGCGGGCGAGCTGTCCTACGGCACGATCCCGGACCTGACCCGCAAGCTGGAGGAAGCCGAGACCGTCACCAAGGGCGCGATGCTGCGCGAGGAAGTGACGGCGGAGGACATTGCCGGGGTCGTTGCCCGCTGGACCGGCATCCCGGTCGAACGGATGATGGAGGGCGAGCGCGAGAAGCTGCTGAACATGGAGGCCGAAATCGGCAAGCGCGTGATCGGCCAGGCCGATGCCGTGCGCGCCGTATCGACCGCCGTGCGCCGGGCGCGCGCCGGCCTGCAGGACCCCAACCGGCCACTAGGCTCCTTCCTGTTCCTTGGCCCCACGGGCGTCGGCAAGACGGAGCTGACCAAGGCGCTGGCGGAGTTTCTGTTCGACGATAGCGCGGCAATGGTGCGCATCGACATGAGCGAGTTCATGGAGAAGCACAGCGTCGCCCGCCTGATCGGCGCGCCGCCGGGCTATGTCGGCTATGAGGAAGGCGGCGTCCTGACCGAGGCCGTGCGCCGTCGCCCCTATCAGGTGATCCTGTTCGACGAGGTGGAGAAAGCGCATGGCGACGTGTTCAACGTGCTGCTGCAGGTGCTGGACGATGGCCGCCTGACCGACGGACAAGGCCGCACGGTCGACTTCACCAACACGATCATCGTGCTGACGTCGAACCTTGGCAGCCAATATCTGTCGAGCATGGCCGACGACCAGAAGGTGTCGGACGTGGAGCCGCAGGTGATGGAGATCGTCCGTGCGCATTTTCGCCCGGAATTCCTCAACCGGCTGGACGAGATCATCCTCTTCCACCGCCTGTCCGCCGACAATATGGCACCCATCGTGGATATCCAGGTGGGCCGCGTGCAGAAGCTGCTGAAGGACCGCAAGGTGACGCTGGACCTGACCGACGGCGCGCGGGCGTGGCTTGGCCGGGTGGGTTACGACCCGGTCTATGGTGCAAGGCCGTTGAAGCGGGCGGTGCAGCGATATCTGCAGGACCCGCTGGCGGATTTGATTTTGCGTGGCGATGTGCCCGATGGATCGACGGTGAGGGTCGAGGATGGCGATGGGGCGTTGGTGCTGGATGTAGGGTGAGACTGCGCCCCGTTCGCCCCGGGCGAAGTCGAGGAACGGGAACCAAGAGCAGCGTGTCTCGACTTCGCTCGACACGAACGGATGTTTGAGCTGATATGAAAAAGGGGCGGACCGATGGTCCGCCCCTTTCCTTTTGCTCGTCGAAGGTTGGACGTCAGAAGGACGCCTTCACCCCCATGTAGAAGAAGCGGCCGATATTGTCGTAGATGGAATCGCCATCGACAAGGCTGCCATTGCCCAGCACATCCAGAGGCGGCTTCTTATCGGTCAGATTGTCAACGCCGCCGTAGAAGGTGAACATCTTGTTGACGTCGATCGACGCACGCACATTGTGGTAGGTGACGGACGGATAATAAACCCGATCGGCGTAATAGGGATCGAGCGCCGGGACGCCGCTGGTGTCATGCTGCGCCTCCCAGTCCGTGATCGACTGGCGGCCGATATAGCGGAACTGATATCCCAGCGTCACATTCTTGTAGGTATAGTCGGCCGAGACGTTGAACGAATAGATCGGATCGCCGAGTTCGCCCTTCAGACGCTCCGGCTGATCCGGATTGTCGATATAAGGATAGTTGGTCCGCATCTTCACCCAGTTGCCGATAAAGCGCAGTTGCAGGCGATTATCGCCGTCGAAATTGTGGTTGTAGTTCACATCCACATCGACGCCCTTTGCTCGCCTCGCCGCATAGTTCAGATCGCTTTGAAGCAGAGCCGGCAACTGGAAGGTGCCATCGGTGTTCCGCGGGAAGATCAATTCGCAGAAGGCATTATCCAGGCTCGCACCGTCATAGCAGCCATCGAGGATCGTTTGCGCATCGACGGACGATATGACGTTGCTGATCTTGATATCGTAATAGTCCGCCGTGATGGACAGCCCGGGCAGCCAGCGCGGCTGGAGTATCACGCCGTAGGTCCAACTGCGCGAGGTTTCCGCCTTGAGATCGGGATTGCCACCGGACAGGATTTCCAGCGTCGCCGATCGCGTGATCGGATTTTCGAACCCCACCGGAACACCCGCAGCCGCGCAGTTGGCCACACGCGTCGCCCGACCGGTGTTGATGAAATTGACGTCGCACGGATCGTCCACGCTGGCGAAGTTCTGCGATGCCGATCCGTAGAGATTGCCCAATGTAGGCGACCGCACGGAATGGGAATAATTCACGCGGAACTTGACGTCCGGCACCGGCGAATAAATGCCGCCATAATTATAGGCCCAGACCGTGCCGACCGACCCCTTATAATCCGCGACGCGTCCGGCACCATTGACGGACAATTCGCTGACGAACGGCATATCCTTCAGCAACGGCACGTCGATTTCGCCATAGGCTTCCTTCACCGCGAAGGACGGCGGATTGAACGCGGGAATGGCGTTGAGGAACGTTTCTCCGCTGGAGACCAGATCGTCATAGGCATAGGAGGCCGTCTCGCGGCGATATTCCGCCCCGATGGCGAAGCGGACGGGCCCGCCCGGCAGCTCGAACACTTGGGAGCTGTCGCCGACGAGGTTCGCGTTGATGTCCAGTTCGCTGGCCTTGCCGCGACGAAGCGAGGTGGTGTTGATGTAGTTGAGCGCCGCCTGACTGGCCCGGCCATTGCCCAGGATGTTGAGCGGAACGCAGGCAGGGTCGGTGACGCCATTCTGGTTGAGGCGGCAGACCACATTGCCCGCACCGTCGAACACGGCATCAATCGCATTATAGAAATTCTGCTCTATGCGATTGTTGTAGAATTTCGACGTCGTCTTCAGATGGCCATAGTTGACCGAGACGTCATAGGTCCAATCCTCGTTGAACGTGCCCTGCACACCCGCGACAAAGCGATAGGTGTCGCGACGGACAGCTTCATCCCGCGTGCCGAGATCGACATTGTTGCGGTTGAGGTTGAAGAAGGTCGAACCAGCCGGAAGCAGGGATTGAATCAGCGCTCGTGAGTCAGGCGTCAGATAGGCGTTGTCCAGCGAGATCGGCGTGTAGATCAGATAATTGGTGGGATCGAGACCGGCGCCCTGCGGACCACCCTGCGAGAAAGTCGGTCCGCCCTGCGAACGGGCATCCACGCGGACGAACTTCGCCTCGACATAGGGTTTGAACGCATCGGAGAAATCATAATGCGCCAGGAAGTTACCGACATAGCGCTTGTAGCCCGGCTGCAACGTGCCGGTATCGTTCAGCGTGGCACCGTCGCCGCCCTGGTTGTTACCGGAGCCAATCGGCCGGAAATCAACGCCATAGTTGGATTCCCGGAGCGATCCGTCCGGCTGGAACAGGAATACGCGCGGGAAGCCGTTGTCGAGGCATGCTGCCGCGACCGGGCTGCAATTGCGGATGCTGCCCCCGTCATAGGGAATGAAGGAACCGCCGTTGGAATAGCCGAAGCTGCGGACGCCGGTCAGGAACTGACGGTCGGGGATAGTGTTGTCCTCGGTCGGATCATCGACCAGCTGGAACTGGCGGCGCCCGGCATAGGCGCCGGTAAGCGCCGGCCGATCCGTATAGAGAACCGGGTTGCCGCGCGTATATTCCAGCGACACCGCCACATTTCCGCGCCCTTCGGCGAAGTTCTTGCCGAACGTGCCCGCTGCGCGATAGGTGCCCTTGTCGCCGCGTGAGGAAATGCCGCCCTGGGCGTCGAATTTCGCGCCTTCAAAGTCACGCTTCAGCACGAAGTTCACGACGCCGCCCATGGCGTCCGAACCATATACCGCCGAACTGCCGCCGGTAACGATGTCGACCCGCTCAAGCAGATCGGTCGGAATGGTGTTGGTATCGACGAGAAACTCGCCTTCCAGACCCGTGATATGCCGACGCCCGTTCACCAGGACGAGCGTGCGGGTCTCACCCAGGCCACGCAGATCGAGGAAATTCAGGCCGGTGGTCCCGATGAACTGCGACGAGTTCGCCTGGCTCCACGTCGAGCGCAGCGACGGCAGGTCGTTCAGCACATCGCCGACATTGGTCTGGCCGGTGCGTGTGATGTCCGCCGCAGTCACGGTGGTCACGGGGATCGGCGAGTCCAGCGTCGGCCGCGAAATGCGCGAACCGGTGACGATGATCGTGGGATCACTGCTGTCGTCCGCCGCCGTCTGCGGCTCCTGCGCGCCTTGCGCGAATGCCGGCATGGACGAGAGCATGACGCCAACGGCCAGAGAAGCCGCGCCAGCGCGCAGCGCGTTCAGTGTGTGCAATGTTTTCATTATCCAGTCCCTTGCTCTGGAGTGTGGAGAAGCCCCCGCCTCTACAGATGCCCGGTGGGCCGACCCGACAGTCAGACCCACCAGCTAAGGGCCAGCGTGAGGCCGGGCCGCAATTCTGTAAAGCGGAAGTGCATGGCGCCTTCCCTTTTCGGCATCGATGTAACTAAAAGGCAACATATTGATAAAGCGTGAAAATCATTACCCAACCGGTATGATTGTTGCGCGCATATGTCTTCCGCTCCGCCGGGCTGCTACCCGGCGGATGCCTGCGACATCATCTATGAAGCCCTGTCTAGCAGCCCTTCAGGCCGCAGGATTTGTTGGTCTGCATATGTTGCAGCCATTCGCGGTTATTCTGCCGCTCGGCCGCCCATTCCGCGGCGGTCTTGCAGGTGCGGTTGCGCTTCAGGCGGGTGCCCAGCTCTTCATTGTCCTTGCAGATCAGACGGTCGGACTTGCTCTTGTCTGGCGCGGGTGCCGTGGCCGTCTGCACAGGCGCGTCGGCGGTCTGCGCGGACACGGGCGAGACAATGGCAAGGGCAAGAAACGCAATGGCGGCGGAACGAACCATGGGATTCACCTTCAAAGGGTCAGGCAGCACGTATCGGCCGGAATTTCGCGACCGGCAAGATACTAGATGGTGTAGCCGAAGCGGTCGGCCCAGGGCCGCAGGACGGGCAACACCGGCTCAAGATGCGCGCGATAGCGCGTCCAGCGGCCGGTGGCGCGGCGATAGATGGGTTCTGTCACCTGCGCATAGCTGGCCGTCGAGATCAGCCCCCGCTCGGTCGCCGTCCGGCGATGATCGAGCACTTCCTCCCGCCAGTCGAGGCCGAGATAGTCGAACAGCGGCCGCAGCTCCGCCGCGCTGTTCTCCACCATCCGCTCGTAGAAGATGGTGTGCACTTTGACCGGGAAGACGGAGCGGCACTGTTCCCAATAGGCGAAGGACAGATCGTAAAATTGCGCCGCGGTGTCTAGATCCAGGAAGTTGGACATGGCGTTGTTGAGGCGAAAGCTGGTGATGAAGCAGCTCAGCACGACATCGCAGGGGTGACGCAGCGCGAGGATGAAGCGGGCGTCGGGAAACAGCCGCTGGATCACGGGGACCTTGTTCATGTGGAGCGGCGACTTGTCGACGAGAAGCGCGCCGGGGCGGTAATCGACATGCTTGGCGACCTCGGCGAAATAGGTGTCGCGCGCTTGAGTCAAAACCCTCTCATTAAGGTCAGCGAGCCCCCCAACCCGTCCCAATTGCTCTTCCACCTTTTCAATGGTTGGGCGTTCCTCAAGCACTTGGACATCGGGATGTCCCATCAGCATCGTATCGAGCAGCGTCGTTCCGGAGCGAGGGAATCCGACCAAAAATGCCGGGCTTGGCCGCGTATCGGATGGATGAAAGTCCGGCCAGCCAGCAAACCATTGCGGCGTGACGTGCGCCATGTCCTCCTGCAGTGCGGATCGGTATCGCGCGGCGCGCAGTTCGGGCTGTGAAGGATCGAGCTTGCCCTGTTCGTTCATACCTACAAAGGCAAAGAAGGCGCTATCGGCATCGTCGAGGCGGTCGCGAAACTGGCCCTCCAGCAGCGACAGCCGAACGGGATCGATGTCTCGAGGCAATTGCTCCAGGATATGCAATCCATCTTCAAATCGTTTCTCCCTGCGGCAGAGCAGGACGCGTATGAAATTGACAGCACCATCTTCTGCGCCCGCCGCCAACGCCTGCGACAGCAATGCAGGAAGCTCCGCATCCCGGTTCATCAGTTCGAGCATCAGCGCCAAGCGCGCAAATGCTCCACGATGTTTTGCATCGATTGTGAGCGCCTGACGGAAAACAGGTTCCGCATCGGCGGGACGCTGATTTGCCGAATATTCTTCGCCAAGTTGCACCAGAACATCCGCATTGTCCGGACATAATGCCACAAGCCTTTCGAATGTGGCCAACGTCTCCGCGCTTCGAGATAGCAGCCTTAAAATTGTTGTCAGTTCCGTTAAGGCCGTGGGATCGTCACGAACAATGTTCGTGTAGCCCTTGAGCACATCTGCCGCCCTCTCCAGATTTCCCGAATGGCTGAGCCCTGCGGCCAAGTTCATATGCACGGGGCCGTTGCCAGGCGCGAGCAAAGCCGCGCGCTCCAGCGCGGCGATGCCGGTATCGAACATTTCCGCGCTGACCCGCGCATTGCCAAGATTGTTCCAGCTTTCGAAATCGTCGGGCGCGGCGGCGACGACATGCTCATAAGCCTGCGCAGCGGCGGCGTGGTCCTCCAATTGCTGGAGCGCGTAGCCGCGCAGACGCCAGAGCCGCGCCGACGGGTCTGCGCCGGCGCGCTCCGGCGTGCATATCTCGACGGCCTCGGCGAAGCGGCCGCCGTCGACCAGAGCGGTTATCAGATTGCCGGCGATCACGGCATCGTCCGGATTGGTCTGCAAGGCTTCGCGCAGATGACCGATGCCCGAGGCCAGATCACCCATCCGGCAGCAGATCATGCCGAGCAGCGCGTGAAGGGGGCCCTGCGACCCCTGCTGCTGTAAGGCTTCCTCCGCAAAGGCGCGCGCGCCAGCGAGATTGCCCCGCCCGGCCAACGCCATCGTTTCCCGCAGCGCCGCCGCGACGGCCGGGGTCAGTTGCTGCACGTCATTCTCCTGTCAAATCCGGACGATCATGCGCCGGTTTAAGCGCGATGTCACAGGCCGCCCTCACCCTCGCAGCCATGCGCCTCCATCACCGCCCGTACACCCGCGCGTTCATGATCGCTCAAATCCGGATGCCAGATATCGCAGATGAAGACCACGCGCAAAGCCGCGCTCTCATTGGCTGCCTCATGCTCGATCGTATCATCGAACAGCCAAGCCTCGCCCCGTTTCCATGGGCGACGATCAGCGCCGACACGGAACCAGCAATTGTCCGGGACGATAAGCGGCAGATGGCAGACAAGGCGGGTATTGGCGATGCCGTGATGCGGCGGGATATGCGCGCCGGGCGCCAGAAGCGAGAACATGGCGTTGGGCGATACCTTGTCGATCACCGGCTGGGGCAATGTTCCAAGCAGGTTCATCGTGAAGGCGCAGTGCCGGGCGTTAGCCTCGACGATTTCGCCATTCCGGACGAGATGGATCGCCAGCCATTCGCGGGAGTGGTTCAGCGCCTCCCACTGACGCAACGGAACCCCTTCGGGATATTGGACATAGGGTACGAGTTCGGCCCGTTCCGCCGCCGCGACGCGCGCAAAATCGTCCCCAATCCCGTCCGTCGCCGCCTCGAACCGTTCGAGCCAGTCGAACTGTGCGCGATCGAAAAACTCATATTCGGCAAGGCCCGGAAAATGATAATCCGTGGGCTGTGAATGATAGGTCGTGGTGAGCCGCGCGATATTCGTCCGGAATCGGCCAAGCCTGGAAATCTCGGCGGCGTCCGCCTCCGGCACGGCCTTAGCGATCGCGTTCGACAGGTTCGCGTCGGTCCGGTCCTGAAAGGCGCGATAACGCGCCTCGGCATGCTGGACCATCGCCGCCATCTGGGGAGGCAGTGCTTCGTCGGGCCGCTGCGCCAGCGCGCGGCCGAAATGTTCATCCGCCTCGGGCGATCCCTGCCGCTCCAGCAGGCTGGCATTAAGGAGCAGCGCGACAAAGTGGAGCGGGTCCAGTTTCAAAGCGCCCGCAACCGCCGCCAATGCTGCCGGAATATCGCCCAGCGCCCGGCAGATGGCGGCAAGTTTCAACCAGAGATCGACATCCGCCGATCCTGTAGCAACAGCCGATTGGAGCAGCGCCCGCGCCTGCTTCAGGTCGCCCGCCGCAGCCGCGCGATCGGCCTGCGCGCTCAGTGACGGCGCATTATTCTGCAAATCCCTGTCTCCGCAAACGGGCAAAGAAAATGGCGGCGGTCCACGGGGGACCGCCGCCATTTCTTATCCATGCATGACGCTTAGAAGTCGAGCGTCAGACCGGCGAAGATGTAACGACCAAGCGCGTCGTACACACCGGGGTAGGTGTTGCCGTTGCAGGGCCCGGTCGGGCACTGGTTCCGGGTGCCGTTGGAACGGCCCGAGGTGACCAGCGGCGGCTGACGGTCAAGAATGTTGTTCACGCCCAGGCGGAACTCATACTTGCCACCGAAGCGATAGCTGGTCGATAGGTCGAAATAGTTCTGAGCGCCGATGCGGGCCGAGAACGGATCGAATGCGCCGGCGGTCGTGTCGCTCGGGTTCTGGAAGTCAACCTTGACCGCGCCGAAATAGCGCCACTGCAGCGAGAAGCCGAGACCATTGGGCAGGTCGAAGCTTGCGCGCGCCTTGTGCCTCCAACGGGCGTTGGGAGCCGAAGGAACGTTGCCGGCCGAACAGGTCGAACCATAATAGCCTGCGCAGTCATACACTTCCGAAAGGCCGTTATCGACAGAGAATTTGTCGAGATAGGTGCCCTGGAAGTTCAGGCTGAGCGTACCCGCTTCCCCGATATCGTGGGAGTAGGATGCGCCGACGTCGATACCCTTGGTGCGGACGCCACCGATGTTCTGCTGAAGGTTCGTGATGTAGCCGTCCGGAGTCAGCCACAGCGAACCATTGACCGGGTTACGATTGATCAGAGCGCAAGTGGTCGGATCAGCTGTCGCGGTGCAGAAGTTGATGATCGCGTCGGAACCGAAGCCCTGGATCGCACCGTCCACCTTGATGTCGTAATAATCGACCGTCAGGGCGAAACGCGGCAGGAAGCTCGGCTGGAACACGACACCGAGGGTCTTCGTCGTCGCCTTTTCAGGACGCAGCGTCGCGGTGCCGCCGATCAGGCCGTTATACTGGCCGGCCGGGTTGGCCACAACGTTGTCGCCAATCGAAAGCCCCTGAGCAAGGCACCCGACATCGGCAGCCGTAATTGCGAATCCGGCGCAAGGATCGGTCGAGCCGTCGAGCGCGACGATGTTCGGCGCGAACAGTTCCTGCAGGTTGGGCGCACGCGCCGCGCGGTTGTAGCTGGCGCGGAAGCGGATGTCCTTGACCGGCGCGAATTCAATACCGAACTTGTAGGTGTCGGTGCTGAACTTGTTGCCGTTCGAGATGCTGTAGCTGGAATGGCGATAGCCGGCGTTCAGCGACAGGCTATCGACAAAGCCGTTCTGGATCAGCGGGATCTGCGCTTCACCAAAGAACTCCTTCACGTCGAAGCTGCCCTGGACCGGCTTCGTCGGCGCGCCCTGGCCGGTGAGATCACCGGTCGAGAAAGCCTGATCGGTCTGAAGGTTCAGTGACTCCTTGCGATATTCAGCGCCCAGGTTGATGGCAACGCCATCTTCAGCCAGCGGCGACTTGATACCATATTCGCCCAGCAGGCCGGTGACGGAACCGCTGATGATCTGCTCCGACAGGACAGCCTTCTGGAAGCCGGTGGCGGAGAGATAGTCGATGGATGCCTGCGAAGCGGGCGCGCCCGAGAATACGTCATAAGGGACGCAGTTCAGGTCGCTTCCAGACAGGACCGAACGGCAGATCGGCTGACCTGCGGTAGCGCTGCCAGCCCGGGTATCCGGCACGACGTCCAAGGCGTTATTCAGACGGGCGATCGAGAACTCGTTCGAGTAGACCTGCGTATAGTTGGTCCGGCCATACTGATAATAGGCATCATAGGACCATGCAGGCGAAAGATCGCCCTTCGAGCCGATGACGCTGCGGAACTGCGTGTGCTGAAGATCGGCAACGCGCGGGCCGCCTTCCACGTTACGACGCAACAGCTGCATGAAGCCACGCTGATAGGTCGCGCCCGTCGTTGGATCGATAAAGTTAAGCGACGCAGGACCATCGGGATTGGAAACCGGAGTCAGCGGGAAGCTGCCGAGATAGCCGTTGACCAGATTTTCCGGACGGAAGAGAATTCCTCTCTGCTGATCGGAAATCAGCGGATTGTCGCTGTTGATCTGCAGCGTATTGCCGAAGTCGCCGGATGGGGCGATCTGCGCCAGGGTCCGGTCGTCCATGAACATGAACTCAACATAGGGCTTGATCGAGTCGTTGATCTCATAGTTGCCGAAGAAGCCAGCCGTGTAGCGCTCGTCCGGACGCTGGAAATAGTTGGTCGGCGCAAAGTTGTAGCGTGACAGGCCGGGATTCAGCGTAGCGCCAGGCCCGAACGTGAAGCCCGCGGACGTATTGGTGCCATCCGATCCATACGGCCCATAAGCGAAAATATTACCCTCGGCCGAGGTTGCCGAACCACCGCACTGGCGCGCGGTTGCGCTGACATCCTGCAGCGTACACGCAGAATAGTCGCGACGATCCTGCGTGACGGCCCGGACCTTGCGGTAGCCGGCATAGGCGGTGATGTGGCCGCGGCCATCGTCGAAGTCGGTGCCGATGGTGGCCGACAGGTCGATAGTGCCGCCGTCAACAACGCTGCCGCGCGGATAGGTATAGCCATCCAGGCCCTGGCCCTGGCGCGCGTCGAGCAGCGGCGGCGTCACCTTGTTGCGGTTGTTGTGCTGATACATACTGTATTGACCGTCCAGGCGGAAGCCCGTGAAGTCGGTATCAATCATGAAGTTGACGACGCCGGCGACGGCATCCGCGCCGTAGGTCGACGATGCGCCGCCCGTCAGCACTTCGACGCGCTTGATCAGGCTGGCGGGGATGGCGTTCAAATCCGCCGAGGAGTCGGACGGATCGCCCGGCATCAGGCGGCGGCCGTTGACCAGCACCAGCGTGCGCGCAACACCAAGGCCGCGAAGATCGACGGTGGCCGTACCGGTCGCAGCGTTGGACACGCCACTGGTCTGGCCGGCCGATACCGACGGAAGGCTGTTCAGCAGATCCTCGACGCGGGTCGTGCCCTGCGCCTTCAGTTCCTTGGCGCTGACGACGGTGACCGGTGCGGCGGAGGTCAGGTTAGGCTGCGGAATGCGCGAACCGGTAACGATGATCGCCTCACCCTCATCGGCGGCGGTGTCAGCGGTCTGGGGGGCGTCCTGCGCGAAAGCAGGCATGGAAATTAGCGCCGCACCGAAAATTGCAGGTGCGACGGTCGAGCGCAAACGCGCCGTCATAGATATTTTTTTCACTATCCAGTCCCTTGCTCTGGAGTTGTGACAGGCCTTTTTCGCCTGCCCCACTTACCTTGCGATCCGGATGGAGTGCCCGACAGCATGACATCCGGATCGTCTGCGCGGCAATCTGCGCGGGCGCTTAACCGCTGTAAAGCGCGGGAATGGCGGGATTTTGCTTTTGCACGACCGTGTAGCAAATTTGCCACACACAGACACAATGCCGCAAAACCAAGGGGTTGGGTAATTTTCTTATGTTTGATGCCATCGCCTTGTCAGGAAAAGACAAACTTTAGGGGGTGATAGTTTTATGCTTACGCGCAGTTCAGCGCCGGCCTGCGGGCAAATCTGTCGGATCAGACTGGCGGGGGCGTGTCCGTTCGCCCTATAGGATGGCACCCACTTGCCGCAGGAGCTGCTTCATGACGCGCAAAAGCATATCGGCACGCACCGCCATTGGCGCAATGGCCATATCCATACTCCTGCCCGTTACGCCGATCCTCGCTGCGCCGAAGGCCCCGCCCCGTGCCTTGAGCAAATTGCTCGATTGCCGTGCGATCACTGAAGCCGCCGGCCGGCTGGCCTGCTATGACGAGCAGGTCGCGGCCATCGAAGCCGCCACCGCGCGGGACGAGGTCGTCGTCATGGACAAGGAGGATGTCCGCAAGACGCGGAGATCCCTGTTCGGGTTCACAATGCCGAAACTGCCCTTCCTGGGCGGGGGCGACAAAGAGGATGACGCGAAGGACGAGACCCAGGTCAACGAGATCGAGGATGTGATCAAGAACCTGAAGGCTTTGCCCTACGGCATCTGGGTGTTCACGCTGGATGACGGATCGCAATGGCAGTCGGCAGATCCGATGCCATACGGCACGCCTAAAATCGGCCATAAGATCCTGATCAAGCGCGCTGCGCTGAGCGCCTATAAAGCCAGCGTGAACGGATGGGCGCCGGTGAAGGTCAAGCGGGTCGGCTAAACCCTAGTCGCTCGGCATGCCTGGATCGGGCGCGCCCGCGCCCGGCATCGGTCCGGTAAGCAGCAGCGGATCGATCCGCGCATCATTCCATTTCAGACCCCAGTGGAGGTGCGGTCCTGTCGCCCGGCCGGTCGCGCCGACCGCGCCGAGCGGCTGCCCCTTCTTCACTGCCTGCCCCTCCTTCACGTCGATGCGAGAGAGGTGGAGGAAGGCGCTGTTGAGACCCGCGCCATGATCGACGATCAGCAAATTCCCTTCCAGCGTGAAGGGCGCCGCAGCGGCCAGCACCACCACGCCGTCGGCGGGCGCGAGCACGGGCGCACCGGTCGCGGCGGCGATGTCTATGCCGCCATGATAGGCGCCCGGCTGACCGCGATAGACGCGCTGCGCGCCGAACAGGCCGGAGATACGGCCGAGGCTGGGCCAGGCGAAACGCTGCCGCCATCCCTGGCTGCCGGTCTGCAGAGCGCGGGCGGCCGCGATCCGCTCCAGCTCCGGCTTGCGGATGGCCATGAAAGCCTCGCTGTTGGCGACGGGGCGCAGTGGGGCGTCGATCGTCTCCAGCCGCCAGGCGCGCGGACTGACGGTCAGGCTTTTGCGGATGACGCGCCCATCGGCCAGCCGGGCCGTAACGGTGGCAACCGGCGCGGCGTCGCGATCGAACGCGATCAGGAAACGGCCGTCAGCAGCCATCGGCACGATCGTGTCGCCCAAGCGCACTTCCACGGTTCCGCCGGGCGCTGTGCCGATCACCGCCCCGCCCTGCGTGACCGCGCCCTCAAAGGCGAACTCGGTCCGGCCGGGCTCCTGCGTGATCTTCACTTCGGGCGCGCTGGCAATGGGGGGGCCAGGCTGGGCCTGTTTTGGCGACGCGCAGCCCGCCAGGAGGCCGAGCGCGACCAGCGCCGGCGCAACGCGTATGCTCACCCCGGCAGCCCGCGCGCCGCCCGGTCCTTCAACTCCGCCTCGACAGACAAGGCGGCGGTCGCATAAGGTTCCTGCCGGGCGATGTTCCAATAGCGCAAATCCTCCAGCGGAATGCGCGCCCCGCTGACCGCGCACAGCACATGGTCGCCCGCCGTCAACACGCGAAAGCTGTACGCCATATAATGAAGCCGGGCTGGCGGGCGTTCGCTGTGGGACATGAGCATAAACAATAATCCGGTTCATATGTGGCGCAGCTCAGGTGAAAAGGTCCTGCTGCTTGGTCTCGTCTGGCGCGCGGGGCTTGCCGCGCGTGACAGCTTTATGACCCGATATATCTACCATGGGGGCTTTCTCAACCCCGTCGCCAATGGTCGCGGGGGTTTCACCGTCCGCAAAGTGCAGCGTGACGTGTCCGGCCAATCTGGCTGCGTCCGCGCTCTTCACCAGCTTGCCGCCCGCCATCACCCGCGCGAAGCCGCGCGAGAGGGGGCGGTCGGGGTCGAGCGAGACGGCGAGCCGCCACAGCCGGTCGAGCGCCTGCCGTCCGTCCGCCAGCGAGCGGGTCAGCATCTGCGGGCGCAATCGCGCGCCCTGCAGCCTCTGCCATTCGCGGGCCAGGCGGTTTTGGAGCAGCGTGGGACGCAGCGCGCCGCTTTTCTCTGCAAGCTCGCGCCGGGCGTGGGTCAGGCGGTGCTGGAGGCCGCGCCCCAGCCGGTCGCCTAGATCGTCCGCCTTCTGACGTTGCGGCGCGAGGAGCGTGTCGGGACGGGGCATAAGCCGGACCTGCGTTTCCAGCCGCTCACGCGCCTGGCTTGCCCCCCGTCGTACGGCGCGCCCTGCGCGCAGGCCGTTTTCGGTGAGCATCGCCAGCAGTTCGGCGCGGACCGGTACGGCCATCTCGGCGGCAGCGGTGGGCGTCGGCGCGCGCACGTCGGCGGCGTAGTCGCACAGGGTCGTATCCGTCTCATGCCCCACGGCGGAGATGATCGGGATGGAACAGTCCGCCACCGCGCGCACCACGGCCTCCTCATTGAACGCCCACAAATCCTCGATCGACCCGCCGCCGCGCGCAACGATCACCAGATCCGGGCGCGGAACCGGCCCGCCGGGGCGCATGGCGTCGAAGCCGCGCACGGCCGCCGCCACCTGCCCCGCCGCGCTCTCCCCCTGCACGAGCACCGGCCAGACCAG
>JAHFPU010000181.1 GCA_023266635.1 Sphingobium sp. | reverse complement strand
AACCAGCCGCCGCCAACGTCTGGAAACAGGCCGATGCCGGTTTCGGGCATGGCGAACATCGTCCGTTCCGTCGCGACACGATAACGGGCGGGGAGGGAGATGCCGACGCCGCCGCCCATGACGATGCCGTCGATGAAGGCGACGATCGGCTTGTCATAGACGAACAGCAGATGGTTCATCCGATATTCGACGTGGAAGAATTTCTCGGCCTCCACGCAGTCGGCCTTGGCGCTGTTCGCGAGCAGGGCGATGTCGCCGCCGGCGCAGAAGCCGCGCGATAATTTGGGGTCGCCATCCGGCGATGTGGCATGGTCGATCATGACGGCGATGACGGCGTCATCCTTGCGCCATGCGAGCAGCGCCGCGTTCACAGCCTCGCACATGCCGGGCGTAAGGGCGTGGATCGCCTTTGGCCGGTTGAGGCGGATGCGCCCCAGGCCATTTTCGATGAAGGTCAGGACTTCGTCTGTCATTTGCCTAAATTCCGTTCGGGCTGAGCTTGTCGAAGCCCTGCACTTACTCGAAGAAAAGGACAGCCCTTCGACAAGCTCAGGGCGAACGGTGAGATTGCAGCTATGTGCATCACTGCCGCAACATGTCCCGTCCGACGATCATCCGCATGACCTGATTGGTGCCTTCAAGGATCGAATGGACGCGCAGGTCGCGCCAGAAGCGTTCGATCGGGTAATCCTGCAGATAGCCGTAGCCGCCGTGCAATTGCAGGGCGCGGTCGACCACCGACGATCCGGTATCCGTTGCGAACCGTTTGGCCATGGCGGCGAAGCGGGTCTTGTCGGGCGCGTTCGCCGTCACCTTGGCGGCGGCGAGATAGAGGAGGGCGCGGGCGGCCTCCAGTTCCGTCGCCATGTCGGCAAGGGTGAACTGGGTCGCCTGGAAATCGGCGATGGCCTGACCGAACTGCTTGCGGTCCTTGGTGTAGGTGACGGCTTCGTCCAAGCAGCGCTGCGCGCCGCCCAGCGAGCAGGCGCCGATGTTGAGGCGGCCGCCGTCGAGCCCCATCATCGCGATGCGGAAGCCTTCGCCCTCAGCACCGACGAGGTTTTCGACGGGTACGCGGACACCGTCGAAATTGACCTGAGCGGTCGGCTGGCTGTGCCAGCCCAGCTTCTTCTCCTGCGCGCCGAAGCTGACGCCGGGCATGTCCTTTTCGATGACGAGGCAGGTGATCCCCTTGGGACCATCCTCGCCGGTCCGGGTCATGACGACATAGACCTCATTCTCGCCACCGCCGGAGATGAACTGCTTGGAGCCGGTGACGACATAATGGTCGCCGTCCTTGACCGCCTTGGTCTTGAGGCTGGCGGCGTCCGATCCCGCGCCGGCTTCCGTCAGGCAGTAGCTGGCGATGCGGTTCATCGGCACCAGATCGGGCAGATATTTGTCCTTCACCGCCTGACTGCCGAAGCGGTCGATCATCCAGGCCGACATGTTGTGGATGGAGATGAAAGCGCTGGTGGAGGGGCAGCCATAGGCCATCGCCTCCATGATGATCGCGGATTCAAGCCGCCCGAGACCGATGCCGCCGGCATCCTCCGACACATAGATGCCGCCGAAGCCGAGATCGGCGGCGGCCTTGATCGTGTCACGGGGGAAGATGTGCTTCTCGTCCCATTCCGCCGCATGGGGCGTGATGGCGTCCGCGGTAAATTTGCGCGCCATGTCCTGAATGGCGAGCTGATCTTCGGTAAGCTCGAACTGGGTTGTCATTGGCCTCTGCCCATCACCACATCCTCGTCACGCTGACGGATGCCAGCACGCTATAGCTTGGCGAAGGCCATTATCGTCAACCTTCCGCCCGCCGCCGACGCCCGTCGGCAAAGAGAAAGGGCGAGGCGTAAACCCCGCCCTTTCGGCTCACCCCATCGTCGGGATGACGAATGCGCTGTCGCCGGTGCCGCCGCCGTCCGGCCAGCGCTGCGTGATCGTCTTGACCTTGGTCCAGAACTTCACGCCTTCCATGCCGTGCTGGTTGGTGTCGCCGAAGGCCGACCGCTTCCAGCCGCCGAACGTGTGGTAGGCGACAGGAACCGGGATCGGCACGTTGATGCCGACCATGCCAACATCGACGCGAGCCGCGAATTCGCGGGCGGCGTGACCGTTGCGCGTGAACAGCGCAACGCCGTTGCCGTACTGGTGCTTGCTGGGGAGGGCGACCGCTTCCTCGAAGCTTTCGGCGCGGACGATCTGCAGCACGGGGCCGAAGATTTCCTCCTTATAGGCTTCCATGTCGGTGGTGACATGGTCGAACAGCGTCGGGCCGACGAAGAAGCCTTCCTCATGCCCCTGCAGCTTGAAGCCGCGGCCGTCGATCACCAGCTCCGCGCCCTCGTCGACGCCGGTCTGGATCCAGTTCTCGATCTTCTGCTTGTGCGCGGCGGTCACGACAGGACCGTAATGCGCCTCCGCATCGGTCGACACGCCGACGCGCAGCGCCTCGATAGCGGGGATCAGCTTTTCGCGGAGCGCAATGGCGGTCTTCTCGCCGACGGGCACTACGACCGGCAGCGCCATGCAGCGCTCACCCGCCGACCCGAAGGCCGCGCCGGACAAGTCGTTGACGACCTGGTCGAGGTCCGCGTCCGGCATAACGATGCCATGGTTCTTCGCGCCGCCCATGGCCTGCACGCGCTTGCCGGCGTCAACGCCGCGCTTGTAGACATAATGGGCGATGTCGGACGAACCGACGAAGCTGACCGCCTTGATATCCGGATGGTCGAGGATCGCGTCGACCATTTCCTTGTCGCCCTGCACGACCTGCAGGATGCCGTCGGGCAGACCGGCTTCGCTGAACAGCTCGGCGAGGCGGACGGGAACCGACGGATCACGCTCGGACGGCTTCATGATGAAGGCGTTGCCGGTCGCGATCGCGACGCCCGACATCCACAGCGGGATCATGCCCGGGAAGTTGAACGGGGTGATGCCCGCGCCGATGCCGAGCGGCTGGCGGAAAGAATAGACGTCGATGCCGGGGCCGGCGCCGTGCGTATATTCGCCCTTCAAGACGTGCGGGATGCCGCAGCAGAATTCGATGACTTCCAGACCGCGCTGAATGTCGCCCTTGGCGTCGGCAATGACCTTGCCATGCTCGGACGAGAGCAGGTGGGCCAGCTCGTCCATATTCTTCTCGACCAGGGCCTTGAAGTTGAACATCACGCGGGCGCGGCGCTGCGGGTTGACGGCGGCCCAGGCGGGCTGCGCCTTCTTGGCGGCTTCGACGGCGAGGTCGAGGAGGGCCTTGTCGCCCAGCGCGACGCGCGCCTGGACGCCGCCGCTATTGGGATCGAACACATCGCTGTAACGGGTGGCCTTGCCATCATGGGCGAAGGCAAGCTTGTGGGAAATCTCACGCATAATAAGCGGTTCCTCTCGACACGGATCCTGATGGAGTCGTTGGCGCGCCTTCTGGCCTATTGCGGAAATGCATGCAATGGCGCACATGTGCAAGATGAAGCTGCGATTTTGCATGGGTGCGGCGAGATGTTCGATTGGGACGACCTGCGGATTTTCCTGGCGGTGGCGCGGGCGCGCAAGGTCGCGCCGGCCGCGCGGACGCTGGGCATCGACGCAACGACGATCGGCCGGCGGCTGACCCGGCTGGGCCGATCGTTGGAGGCGGAACTGTTCGAAATGTCCGGGGGGGAGCGCAGCCTGACCGAACGCGGGCAGGCGCTGTTCCGCCATGCCGAGGCGGTCGAGAGCGCCACCCTGGCCGCGATGGAAGAGGTTACGGGCGAATCCCGCAGCCTTTCCGGGCAGGTGCGCCTGTCGGTCGCGGAAGGGTTCGGTACATGGATATTGGCGCCGGGGTTATCGGAATTCCATGCGCGCAATCCCGGCATCCGCCTGGACCTGATCACCGCGTCGGGCTTTCTCAATCCGTCGAAGCGGGAAGCGGATATGGCGGTGATGCTGGCGCGGCCGCAGCGCGGACGGCTGGCGGTGCGGCGGCTGGGCGATTATCGCCTGCATCTCTATGCTTCGCCCGCCTATCTGGAACGGGCCGGGCGTCCCGATCGCGGCGCTGCGCTACGCGACCATACGCTGATCGGTTATGTGCCGGAATTCATCTTCTCCCCCGAACTCGACTATCTGGGCGAAGTGGAGGCGGGGCTTGAAGCGCAGTTGCGCAGCACCAGCATCAACGTTCAGCATCGCATGGTCGCGGAGGGCGCGGGGATAGGGGTTCTGCCCGATTTCATTGGCCGGAACGATCCACGGCTGGCGCCCGTGCTCGAGGCGGAGGTCGAAATCCAGCGGAGCTTCTGGCTCGTCACCCATGGCGACCTGCGGACGCTCGCGCGGATCGCGGCGGTCGCCCAATGGTTGCAGCAACGCGTTGATTCCCTGTCGGCCGATCGCATCCGGGCTATCGACGTAACGCCACTGTCACGTTAAGCGGGACATTCGGCAAAGAAGGGAGCATCGGGTCGCGCCAATGCAGAACAGGTTCAAACGCATCCGCGCATCCGCAATCGAGTGTTCCCCCGACCACCGGACGCAGGCGTCCGAATATCTGAATTTCCTGGCAGCCTGGGTGAAGAAGCCCCGGCAGACAGCTTCTTTGGTGCCCAGCAGCCGCTATCTGGCGCGCCTGATGGTGCGGGACATTGCGCCGGAAGGCGGCCGGGTGATGGAACTGGGCGGCGGCACGGGTGTGTTCACGCGCGCCATTCTTTCCACAGGCTTGCCCGCCGATATGCTGGAAGTGGTGGAGATCAATCCCGCCTTTGCGCGCGGTCTGCGTCGGCATTTTCCGGGCGTGTCGATCCTAGAGGTCCCCGCCCAGTCGGTGTCGTCCAGCGCCGCCGGGAAGCCGGAGGACTATCAGATCGTCGTCAGCGGCCTGCCGCTGCTAGCGATGGACAAGGCGATGCACATCGCCATTCTGTCAGAGGCCTTCACGATGCTGAAGCCGGGCGGCAGTTTCGTGCAATTCACTTATTCGCTGCGGCCGCCGATCAGCCGGGACACGATGGACTTGCTGGGGCTGGAGGTGGAGCGTGTGGGCCAGACGGTTCGCAATTTCCCGCCCGCGACGGTGTTCCGTTTCACGCGGCCTGTCTGAGTAATCAAACCAGAGTAAGCCGGTCGTCCGCCTGCATGGCCTGAAGGAAGGACACGGGGCCTCCCGCCACGATGCGTTGATCCAGATCCTCGGCGGCAAGGCCGCACAGAGTTAGGCCGCTCTGGCAGGCGACCACTTCCACCCCGAGTGACAGCGCACCATCCAGCAATGTTGCGAGCGGCGGCAGTCCATGGGCAGCGTGCATCGCGTCGCCGGGCACCGATATGGGCTGACGGAGCAGGGCGGCGGCCTCATGCTGCAGCAGGACCGCCGTTCTTTCACCTAGTGCTGCATGGGCTGCGGCAATGGTGAGCGCCCCCCGGAACCGTTCCGCGTCAGCGGTCAGGACGATGATTTTCAGGCCGGGCATGGTTGCGTCGCGCAGATCGGACAGGCCGGATCCTTGGGCACCGAAAGGGTGCGGAAGCGCAGCGACAGCGTATCGGCCAGCAGCAGCCTGCCTGCGCTGTCGTCGCCAAACGGGCATATGGCGCGGATCACCTCCAGCGCGGCCATGCTGCCGACAATGCCGGTCAGCGCGCCGACGACACCCTGATCGGAACAGTTCATGTCCGGCCGCGCGGGATCGTCGCCGACCAGGCAGCGATAGCAGGGTTTGTCCGCTTCCCATCCGCGATAGACGGCAAGCTGCCCGTCGAACTGACCGACCGCCGCCGACACCAAAGGAATGCGCAAACGTGTTGCCGCGTCGGACAAGGCAAGGCGAGTGTCG
>JAHFPU010000180.1 GCA_023266635.1 Sphingobium sp. | reverse complement strand
GACATAGTCGTCCAGAACGTCGCAGATCTCCTGCGGCGTCGGCACGCCACCATCCTTCTTGCCGACGAGACCGCCTTTGGTCTCCTCGCGGATGATGTCGTTGCAGAGCTCCACGCACTCATCGCAGATGAATACGGTCGGCCCCGCGATCAGCTTGCGCACCTCGTGCTGCGACTTGCCGCAGAACGAGCAGTAGAGCGTGCTCTTAGAATCGGAGCCGGTAAGCTTGGTCATTCCTTCAATCTTCCCTCCCGTGGCGGGGACGGAAATCCGCCGCTCAGCCACGGGACATCTTGGTCCACGATCATCCTAGACCGTGGCGCGTCGGTTTCACAAGGGCAGAAAATGATGCAATCGTGTAAAGATTTCCCTAGTCCTGTGTCGTATCGGTTATCGCGGGACGCTGATCGAACACTTCATCGACCAAGCCGAAGGCCTTGGCTTCGTCCGCTTCCAGGAACGTGTCGCGGTCCATGGCGGACTCGATCCGCTCAAGCGTCTGGCCGGTATATTTCACATACAGGTCGTTCATCCGGCGCTTGATCCGCAGGATTTCCTTGGCCTGGATCTCGATATCCGACGCCATGCCCTGCGCGCCACCCGACGGCTGATGGATCATGATGCGGGCGTTGCTGAGCGCAACGCGCATGCCCGGCTCGCCTGCCGCCAGCAGGAAGCTGCCCATGGACGCCGCCTGGCCGATGCAGACAGTACCCACTTTGGGGCGAATATATTTCATCGTGTCGTGAATCGCCATGCCGGCCGTCACCACGCCGCCCGGCGAGTTGATGTACATGTAGATGTCCTTCTTCGGATTTTCCGATTCGAGGAACAGCAACTGGGCGACGATCAGGGAGGCCATATGGTCCTCGACCTGGCCGGTCACGAAAATGATGCGCTCGCGCAGCAGGCGCGAGAAGATGTCGAAGCTGCGCTCGCCGCGGTTCGACTGCTCGATGACGATGGGAACCAGCGCCGACAGGGGGTCAGTCATACGCGTATCGAATTTATGGTCTTGCATGATGCTCTTTCAGTCTTGCTTTTGCCCTGCCTTACATCGGCGCAATGACTGGCGGGTTCAAGGGGGCAAAGCGCCCGATATCAGCCACCTGTCCCGGAACGGCGATCCAGCTCAAAATCCGCCGGCGCCCGGAAGGTCAGATAGGCCAGCCTGCGGACCTCCCGGCGACCGCGCACGACCGTATCTAGGATAAGGCCGCACATGCCGTTCAGCACCGCGATGATCATGATGCCTGTGACCAGGATTGCGGTGGGAAAGCGGGGGACAAGGCCGGTCTGCAGCCACGTCCACACCAGCGGCAGGCCAAGGATCATGCCCGCCAACGCGAAGACGCTGCCGATCGCCCCGAAGAACCAGATCGGCCGTTCCACGCGATACAGCTGGACGATCGTCCGCAATATCCGCCATCCGTCGCGATAGGTGCTGAGCTTGCTCACCGATCCTTCCGGGCGCGCGCAATAGGCGGTGACCTGCTCCGACACCGGCATGGCCAGTTCCAGCGCATGGACGCTCATCTCGGTCTCGATCTCGAAACCCACGGACAGAACCGGGAAGCTCTTGACGAACCGGCGGGAAAACACCCGGTATCCAGACAGAATGTCGGTAAAGCTGCGCCCGAAAAGCTGCCTTAGCAGGCCAGTCAGCACCTGATTGCCCAGGCGATGCCCGCGACGATAGGCCGCATCGACCTCCGACTGGCGCGCGCCGACCACCATGTCGAAATTGTCGGCCAGCATGGATGCGATCATCGATGGGGCGGCTGCGGCCTCATAGGTCGCGTCGCCGTCCGCCATCACATAGATGTCGGCATCGACATCGGCGAACATACGCCGCACGACATGGCCCTTGCCCTGCTGCCGGACACGCCGGACAACAGCGCCCGCTTTGGCGGCAACCTCCTGGCTGCCGTCCGTGCTGTTATTGTCATAGACAAGGATGGTGGCACTGGGCAGCGACGCCCGGAATGCATGCACCGTCTGCGCGATCGCCCCTGCCTCATTGTAGCAGGGCAGAAGCACGGCGATCCGCAGGCCGGGGGGAAGCTGTACGCTGTCCATGCCTTACCCCCGCCCTGCCGGACGTTATTCCGCTTTCGCGGCCGCCTTCTTGGGCGCGGCCTTCTTCGCGGGCTTTTCAGCAGCAGGCTCGTCACCAGCGGTTTCGGCCTTCTTGGCGGCGGCTTTCTTGGCCGGCTTCTTCTCGGCGGCGTCGGCGGCGGCTTCCGTCACTTCGGCCTCGGCCTTGTCGGCCTTCTTGGCGGCAGCCTTCTTGGCCTTGGGCTTTTCGTCATGATCATGGTCATGACCGCAATCCGGGCCATGGACGTGCGGCTTGGGCGAACCGTCATCCTCGGCCTCGATCGCGGCTTCCAGCTCTTCGCGGCTGACGGTGCGGTCAGTGACCTCCGCCTTCTCGAAGAGATAGTCGACGACCTTGTCCTCATAGAGCGGCGCGCGCAGCTGGGCGGCCGCCATCGGGTCCTGACGGACATATTGGACAAAACGCTCGCGGTCCTGCGGCGAATATTGCTGGGCGGCCTGCATGATCAGGCGGTTCATTTCCTGCTGGCTGACCTCGACGCCATTGGCCTGGCCGATCTCGGACAGGAGCAGACCCAGGCGAACGCGACGCACGGCAATGGCGCGGTAATCGTCCTTTTCCTTCTCCATCTCGGCCAGCGCGGCGGCCGGGTCCTCGTCGTGCGAGGCCTCATGCTCCAGTTGCGCCCAGATCTGGCCGAACTCGGCCTCGACCATGCTCGGCGGCACGTCGAAATCATGGGAGGCGGCCAGCTGATCGAGCAGCTTCCGCTTCATGTAGGTGCGCGTCAGGCCGTTATGCTCTTGCTCGATCTGGCCCTTGAGCAATTCCTTCAGCTTGTCGAGACCCTCAAGGCCCAGCGACTTGGCGAAGTCCTCGTCGACCTTGGGCTTCGACGAATCCAGGATCGACGTCACCTTGATGTCGAACGTGGCCGCCTTGCCCTTCAGGTTCTCGGCATTGTAGTCCTCGGGGAAGGTCACGTTGATGACCTTCTCATCGCCCGTCTTCACGCCGACCAGCTGGTCCTCGAAGCCGGGGATCAGGCTGCCGGAGCCGATCTCGACCTTCATGCCCTCGCCGGTGCCGCCGTCGAAGGCGACGTCGTCGACCTTGCCGACGAAATCGATGACGACCGTGTCGCCGGTCTTCGCCTTGTGGCTGGCGGGCAGCGTGTCGAACGCGCCCTGCTGCTTGGCGATGCGCTCTGCGGCCTCGTCGATCGCGGCGTCACCGACTTCGGCGGTCAGGCGCTCAAGCTTCAAACCCTCGATGCTGGGCGCTGCGATTTCGGGCAGCACTTCCAGCGCGACCTTGATCTCGGCATCCTTGCCGAACTCGAAACCCTCGTCCAGCTCGACCGAAGGCTGCATGGCGGGACGCAGCTTCTTGTCGGCGATCAGGCTCTGCACGCCTTCCTGGATGGAACTGTTGAGCGCGTCGCGCTGCAGGGACTCGCCGTGCATCTTCTTGACCAGATTCGCGGGGACCTTGCCGGGGCGGAAGCCGGGCATCTTCACCTGCGGCGCGATGGTGGCCACTTCCTTCTCGACGCGCGCGTCGAGATCCTTGGCGGTGATCGTCAGGGTGTAGGCGCGCTTCAGGCCCTCGTTCAACGTCTCGACAGTCTGCATTGCTTCTCTCAAACGCTTTCTAGCTGAAATTCGGTGGCGGAAGGCCTATCGGATCATGGCGTTACTGGTGCGGGCGAAGGGACTCGAACCCCCACATCTTGCGATACCAGAACCTAAATCTGGCGCGTCTACCAGTTTCGCCACGCCCGCATCGGTCGCCGGTCGGCGCGTCCTAAGGGCATGATCCCCAAAAGGCAACATAATCCGTTGGCAGGATATCATGAGCCGCCAAAGTGGGACAATCGAATTTCCCCGATGGCTTCCCCGTTGCTCTTCCCGTGCGGAAGAATAGCGGCGGTCGGACTAATCGCCGAAGACCGCGTGAGTCAGCATAACCGACCGCGACTTGCCGATCAGGTTGCTCCATTCCCGGTGGGCGTAGCGGTGAAGCAGCCCTTCGGCCTCGCGATAGGTGCGCACCGGATTATCCTCGCGCATGAAGCGCGCATTGGGGCCGAGCATGTCCGCCACGGCCCGCGCCGTCACCAGGAATTCGATGGTCTCGCCCCCGAAATCCCCTTCGAACCGCAGCATGGAGCCCCCATCCGTCCAGCTCGGGTTGGGGCTATCGAAGCGCAGGAATGTAACGGCCATCAGTCTTCGCTCTCCTCTTCTGCCCGAAGGATAGCGCCGGACGGTAAACAGTTGATAACCACGATGGAACGGATTGCGACGATTCCGGCATTGGCCGGGGCAACCTGCATCCTCGCATGGAACAGGCGCTGTCGTAGAGCCTTGTCGTGACAGGCTTTGCAACTTTGAGGACTTTTCCATGCCCGAACAAAAACCCAGCGATCTGGCGGCGATCAATCCCTTCCTCGCCTTCTGGACCCTGCCCTTCATCCTGGCTCAAAGCTGGTGGGAGGTTACCCTCAGCCTATCCACCCGCACCGATGCGAAAGACCGCAATCCGAAGGGGACAAAGCAATTGCCGGTTCCCGTCGTCCATCAGGATGACAAGGACCATGAATTGTTCGCTTGAAGACGATGGGCGGCATCATGACGTGGAACGTCGTCTGCTCCGGTGCGTAGATATGCAAAAGGAGAGCATCGCATGGCCACGCAACCTGAAGTCCCGCCGCCCGACATCATAGAGCCGCAATCGCCGCCGGAGACGCCGCCGATCGAGCATCCCGAAGAGACGCCTTTTCGCGAACCTCTGGAAATACCGCCCGATGGCCCGTCTCCGGACATTGATGAACCCGGTCGCGGCCCGGATGAGCTGCCCCCACCACCCGATTGATTACACAAGATTACATAGAGGAGAAGACCGATGAAACGCATGCTTCTGGCCGTCGGCGCCCTTGTCACGATCGCCGCGATCACTCCTTCGGCCAATGCCCAAAATATCCGGGAGCGCCAATGGCGTCAGCAGGAACGGATCGAGCGCGGCTATCGCAATGGCGAGGAATATCGCAAGCTGACCAAGCAGCAGCGCAACATCGCCCGCCAGACGCGCCATGACCGCCGCGACGGCTACGGCCTCAGCCGCAACGAACGCGCAAGGATCGCATCGCGTCAGGCAGAGGCAAGCCGCGACATCCGTCGCCAGCGCCACGACAATGACTATGATTATTGAAGGCAACGCCGTCTAGCGGGGCAACCGCCTAGCCGAGCGCCTTCTTCAGTATCTCATTGACGACTTTGGGGTTGGCCTTGCCGGCCATCGCCTTCATCGTCTGGCCGACGAAGAAGCCGAACAGCGCTTCCTTGCCCGCCTTATACTGCTCCACCTTGTCGGCGTTATCAGCGATCACCTTGGCGGCGGCCTCTTCGATCGCGCCGGTGTCGCTGGTCTGCTTCAGGCACTTTTCCTCGACAATCTTGCCCGGCGCATCGCCGGTTTCCAGCATGATCTCGAACACCTGTTTGGCGAGCGTGCCGGACAGGGTGCCGTCGGCGACCAGCGCCAGCAGCTCCGCGCCCTGCTCCGGGCTGACCGGGCTCGTCTCCAGATCCTTGCCCAGCCGGTTGAGCGCGCCGAACAGTTCGGACAGCAGCCAGTTCGCCGCCAACTTGGCGACCTCGCCCTCGCCCTTCTTCTGGATGCGCGCGCTTTCGCTCAGCAGCGCCTCGAACCAGCGCGCCGTTTCCGCCTCTGCGGTCAGGACGGCGGCGTTGTAGGCCGACAGGCCCAGCGCCTCCTCATAGCGCTGCCGCTTGGCGTCCGGCAGTTCGGGAAGCGAGGCGCGGCAT
>JAHFPU010000179.1 GCA_023266635.1 Sphingobium sp. | reverse complement strand
GGTGCATTTCCCGGCGTTTCGGTGTGGCGCGGATTGTTGCGTGAAGGAGGAGTGGAGGGCTGTCGCGCCTGATCGCGCTCGGCCGCAGCCAGGGTCTTGGCGTCGGGCCTGTAACCGTCAATGGTCAGGCCCTGCGCAGATGCCGCGAGATATGCTGCCCGCTTGAAATCCGCATCACCATTGATCTTGAGTGAGGTCCAGCCATTGGCTTTGGCGAGACGTACCAGATCGGGCAGAGCGCTCGCGTCGCGGGCCTTGATCCGGTCTGGCGATATCGTTGCGACGGGGGCTTTATCATGGGCGCTGCGGTAAAGTTTGTTCCCGACCCGAACGAAGCGCGATTCCAGTTCCTGTGGCATTTCCACGCCAGCGCGCCGACGAGCCGTCTCTTCAGACTTATCCGTGGAGTTTACATTTTCAGCCATTTTAGCGCTCCTGTTCGATCAAACCTACTCTTTCGTGGCCGCGTTGCTTTGCTTCGACGTCGATCAGCATGTCGGGGAAGTCCGAGATAATCACACAATCCATCGCGAAAGTTTGGGGATCGGGATTGGCGAGTTGGTCCGCATCGGGCAGCACGCAGGGAGGAAGATCCTCCTCATCACGGATGCGCCGGGGGATGGGCGCAACGATCGGCGCAGGCATGAGCCGGGATGTGAAATGCCCATCCGTGAAGTAGCGGATCTTGTCTCCCCGGATCGGTGGCATCCCGCCCCTCATCAGTAGCAATTCGTCTGCGGGAAACTGCATCAGTTCCTGCGGAAGCAGGAGCGCGCGTCGATGGTCGGACATCGATTTGGACCGATTTGCAAGAATGCCGTGGATTGTCAGCGAGCGTGTCACTGCCTCCTGACCTATATATCCGATCCGCTCCGACAGTTCGTTGGCGACGCGGAGTTCCTTGGGCGTAAAGGCTACTTCAACACCGCAGTTTGATACGATTTCGTCAGCTACATGCTCCCCATAGACGGCGCGGAGCTGGGATCGGGACTGGATAACGGGCAACAATCGGATTCCATATCCAGCGACGTAGGAAAAAGCGCTCGCGATCACCTGAGCGCGGCCGATCCGGGCAAACTCATCCAGCAGCACCAGCACCTTGATCGGAGTCCCATCATCGGGGAGATCGCGGACGTTGAGATCGATGAGCTGCTGGAAGAGAAGGTTATAGAGCGGTGCCACCCGATCCAGTTCGTCCGGCGATACGCCGAGGTAGATCGACATCGGCCGCCTCCGCAACTCGCGAAGATCGAAATCGCTCTCTTCGGTAGCGGCATCCACGCGGGGATTGAGCCAGAGGCTCAGCTTGGATGTGACTGTCTGGACAATGCCCGCAAAGGTGTTGTCAGCGCCCGACGTAAAGTCGGCCAGCGCATTGCGGCATCCCGTGGAAAGCCGAAGCGAGCGATCCTCCAAAACCTTGCGGAAATAGCCGCGCGTGTCGCCTGTCGTCATGAGGCGATAGATCGCCCCGATCGTGAACGGCGCATCGGCTTGTGCAAGATAGGCACCGACGCCCACAAATGCCGTTCGTGCAGAATCGGTCCAGAACGGTTCTCCTCGTTCCGGGGGAACGAACAACATGGTCGCTATCTTCTGAAGCTCGATGATAACCTGATCGGGATTGACCCTGTCGATATAGGCCAAGGGATTATAGCGAGCGGTTCGCCCGTCGGGATCGGTGGGATTGAACAGATATACCGCTTGGCCATGCGTCGCCCTGAATCCGGCGGTCGCCTCATAGTTTTCTCTCTTCACATCGAGAATGACCACCGATCCGGTCCAGCTCAGCAGGTTGGGAATGACGATCCCCACGCCCTTGCCCGACCGGGTAGGGGCTTCCACGATGCAATGTTCGTTGCCGGCAAATATCAGGAAGCGGCCGGATTTTTTGCCAAGCACAATGCCATCATCACCGCGGAAGCCGCCGCGCCTGATTTCGCGTTCCTTGGCGAAGCGGGCGGCACCGTGCAGCGGAGGCTTGCGCGTCACGAACCAGAATAGGAGAAGTCCGGACAGCAGCGATCCGGCAGCAAGCCCGGCGGCAACGGCTTTCAAAACAACGGGATCGCCTCGATAATACCAGAAGAATGCTGGCATCTTGAAGGGGTCGTAAGCCGAGGCAGGCAGCCCCAGGACAAACCATGCGATGATCGAGCCGGTCAGGAAGAGAAGGAGCAGCGCAATCGGAATCCCGATCGCCAAGGCCACTCCCCGGCTAGGCTGCGTGCCGCCCTGCGGGGTCATAATATATCTCCGTCACGCGAAATTTCCCCTGCACCTTCTTCATCTGCACCACGACATCCACAAGGATCTTCAAAAGCGAGCGGATGTCGTCGCGGCCGAGATCCGCGCCGCCCTCGCTCTCCTTGACCAGCAAGGTAAGCTGATCGAAGGCGAGTTCCGCCGATGCGGCATGGATGGTCGTGATTGAGCCGGGATGGCCGCTATTGACGTTGCGCAGATAGAAGAAGGCGGTGCCGTCCCTGAGTTCCTGCAACAAAATTCTGTCGGGCCGCATACGCAATGCGCTTTCCAACAGCTCTTTGGCCGTCACCTTGGCAGTGCCCTGGCCATCCTTGCTGTAGGTCATGTGGACGACATTGCGATGCGGGACGACCAGCTCGCGCGTATCCTCTATGGTCAGAAGCCGCTCATCCTCTGGGATGAGTTGGATCAGCCCTTTCGCCAATGTCGTTTTGCCCGATCCTGTGGCACCTGAAATCAGGATGTTGAGGCGACTGCGAACCGCCAGCTCGAAAAACTCAACGTGTCGGCCCTCGCCGAGGAGGGCGAGCAGCCTATCTTCATTTTCGGTCATGCCCCGCGCGGCGACCTTCGTTTCCGTAAACAGGCCGCTGGCTTGGAAATCTGCCATGTTCAAAGTCTTGGTCGACGGCTTGCGTATCGTGATTGATACCGTTCCATCCGGCGCGACGGGCGGGGCGACAATCTGGACGCGCTCACCTGTCGGAAAGATCGTGGAGCAGATCGGGTTCTCGCGCGTGACATCCTGCGATGTGAACGCTGCGGCGGCTGTCGCTAATATGTTGAGACGCGGCAGAGTCAGCTCCTCTTCCACGGCCCAGGTCCACCCACCCTTGCGTTCGACCGCCACTTCAAGGGGCTGATTGATGACGACTTCCGTCACCTCCTCATCATCGAGATATTTCCGCAAAGGCAGCATCGCGTCATCGAGGACGGCGGTGTTCCGGAAGGCGGTGACGCTCATTTCAGGCCCAACCCGTAAACTTGGCTGAAGTCGAAATCCTGCGCCACGGTTATGGCAAGGTCGGTGCCTTGCGCGACCCGCAGAACGGGCTTTATCTGTTGGGTGTCCTGCAAAATGGTCGATGCAGAATCCGACGGAACGCGCGTAACATTATTTCCCGCGCGGCCGACTGCGGTGGACGCGACATAAGCACCATCCTCCAGCACGCTGAATAACAGTGCCGAGCCGAAGCGATCCCAGAAGAACCGATCGACCTTTCCGCCCACACCAGCACGGCCGAGACTGTCGGACGCTGGCGACGCTATGTCTATCGATACGCCTCGTGGTGTGACAGCACGGCTCCACATCGCGAACAGGCGATATTGGCCGCGATTGAGGCCGCCCTGATACTCGCCAAAGACCCGCGTGCCTTTCTCCATGAGGACGACGCGGCCGTTGTCCGAATAGATGTCGCGAGGCACGATGCAGGTCGCATAGCCCGGCACGCTGCTGTCCATCGCGGTCTGAAGGGTGCAGGGGATGATCGAACCAGCGGTGACGAGATAATTGCGATCTCCGATCATGCGCGCGGTCGTGCGTCCAATGGCCGATGTGCGCTTAAGATCATCCAGGGGTGTCGCTTCACGGGCCGCCCTTTCCGGTCCAGAGGTCTGCGTTCCTTCACCTCTCAAGCCGGTAAGACGATCAGTGATTGGCTGGCCCGACGAGCCGTTATAAGCGACGAGCGTGGACCGCCGCGCAGTATTCCGCAGTTCCTCAGCTTCCGCGATACGGCGTTGCGCCGCCGTCGCTTCAGCCGACTGCGCGCCATGTGGCGAACCTCCACCAGGCCCAATCGCCGGCACCTGTTCCCCAGCAAGCTGGACAGGAGCGTTCGGGTCTTGCGCGGCTGATTGGAGGGTCGGCGCGATTACGGTCTTCGGATCATAGGGTACTTCCGGCGCGGGTGGCTTCGGTTTCACGTCCGGCATCTTGTTGTTTCCGCCTACGCCGGCAGCGATCGTCAGGGCTGCGAACAGCAGCGAGCCGCCCAGGGCGCCCGCCACGATCATCTTTTTAGTGTCCCATTGAAACGTCTTGAGGGAGGGGATGCGGTTAGGCCGATCAACCGCGGGCGCTTCGCGATCGATTTCGTCCATGTCCGGGGTGGCATCGACGTCAAATCTTTTATCGCTCACATCAATCCTCCGTCTGCCGTTCCACCACTTCGGAGGCTGTGTCCGTCTTCGGATCGCGGCCGTAAAAGTTCGGCTTTTCGTTGTAGATGCACAGGACCACCTTGCCCCGGCGCAGTCGCAATTCGCGGAAGACGCCGTGGATCACGACGAATTCGTCCCTGACATCGAAGGATGCGGTGGCCTCACTGCCATCGGGATTTACCGTGAAGATGGCAGGGATTTCGCGCTGATTGGGAAAGCGCAGGACCGTAAATTGTCCATTGTCGCTAACTTCTGACGGCTGAATCTCGGATGACCCCTGCACGGTGTAATTGAGATTGCGGGTGCCTTCCAGAACGCCCAGGTCCAATGCCGCCTTGATGGCACCGTTCTGCTGCGCGAGGACTTGGGCGAGCTGGCGGCGAGCAGCCGCTTCGCGAAGGGCGGCCGCCTCCTGTTCCGGGTAACGGATGCGAACCTTGTAGAATGTCTCCGTAGCGCGACCGTTAGCAACTGCCGACAGGGCAAAGGTGTAATTGCGCTTCTGGCCCGCATAGTCCGTCACCACGATGAGGTTGGTTCCGCCCGCTCGCTCACGCGGTTTGATGAACAGAGAGTTTTCAGCGGGCGCGACTTCCCATGACACGGTATCGCCCATGGCCACGAACTTGATGACCTCGCCCTGCGCGAACTCGATCTGTGTCGCGGTCCTGAAGGCGCTCCGGATCGCGATGACATTCTGGTCACTGTAGCTGACTTCCCGGACCCGATGATCGGCGGTGACGGGGCGAGGGGTGTTTTCGGCGCTGGCGGCCGACGGAAGCGCCGCTGCCATGATCGCAGCGCCGAGTATGTGAAGATGCCTCATTTTCCACCTACTTCCACGTCCGCGCGATAGGATTTGACCTGAAAGCCGAGCGGATTGGCGTAGCGCCCCGCTTCCGATTCCGGTTTTGAAAGTACGTCGAATGTGATGGTCGCGATGGCCGGGGTCTCAGTGGCCTGACCATCGCGTTCAAGCCGTTTTGTGAAGCGCACCTGGGCGACATTCGCCGAGATGAAGGATACGGCCCTCACTGCAACGAACACCGTGTCGCTGGCGGTGAGCTGGTTCTGTGGAGAGTCCGGATTATCCTTCTTGTAGAAGGTGATCCAACGGCGCTGTTCCTCCGGTGCCGAGAGCGCGAGAACCTGATTGAAAAACTCTTGGCGTGCCTGCGGAATCCAGCCCTCGCGCGCCCTGACATAGCTGGCGAGGAAGTATTTCCGCACCGCTTCGTCATAGGTGATGGCCTTGTCACCCCGGAGCTGCTGGGTCACTTCGGTCGCGCCCGTGGATCGATCGACGGTGACGACATAGGGCACCACGGTCTTGAGCGGCGATAGCATCGCCACCGAGGCGACACCGACCACGGCTATGACGCTGGCGCCGCCGGCAACAATCCATGCGAGGCGCTTCGACCGATCTGCCGCAACGAAGCGTTCCCGATCCCAACTTTGGGCTTCGGCAAAATATGCCTTCAGATC
>JAHFPU010000178.1 GCA_023266635.1 Sphingobium sp. | reverse complement strand
CAGCCTGCGCGGCGGGCGGTTCGGTGCGTTCATCGCCTGCTCCAATTATCCCGAGTGCAAATATACCCGCAAGTTCGGCCAACCGGGCAGCGACGGCACGGCGGATACGGGGCCTGAAGTCATCGGCCAGCATCCCGAAACCGGGCAGGACATCACCCGCAAGAGCGGCCGGTTCGGCCCCTATATTGAGATGGGCGAAGGCAAGGAGGCCAAGCGCGGCTCCATTCCCAAGGACCTGCCCGATGGCGAAATGACGCTGGACTGGGCGGTGAAGTTGCTCAGCCTGCCGCGCACGGTCGGCGATCATCCGGAAACGGGCAAGCCCATCGTCGCCAATATCGGCCGGTTCGGTCCCTATCTGCAGCATGACGGCAAATATGCGCGGCTGTCCGGCACGGCGGAAATCTTTGAGACCGGCATGAACGCCGCCGTCGCGAAGCTGGCCGACGCCGCCAACAAGGGGCCACGCGCGGGCGGATCGCGCGAGCCGTTGAAGGTGCTGGGCGCGCATCCGCGCACGGAGCTGGAAATCAAGCTGATGGAGGGCCGCTACGGCGCGTACGTCACCGACGGCACGACCAATGCGACCCTGCCCAAGACGGTCGACAAGGACCAACTGACGCTTGAAGAGGCGGCGCAGTTGATCGATGCGCGCGCCGCAGCGGCTCCGGCCAAGAAGGGCAAGAAGAAGGCCGCGTCCAAGAAGGCGGCGGCCAAGAAGCCTGCGGCTAAGAAAGCACCCGCGAAAAAGGCGGCGCCAAAGGCCAAGGCCGAGTAGGATGCGACCAAAGTCTAACGGCTTCAGGACGTTAGACTTGGGCGTTTCACGCTTCCTTAAAGGCGATTTGGCATGCCTGACGCCCGCATAGAGGGGCGTTGATGGTCTTGACGGGCAAGGGTTTCTGGAGGTGCGTGGCGGCGCTGCTGATCAGCATCGCCGCTCTTGCCGCGTCGCCTGCATCTGCGTGCACGGTGAACGGCACGGTCACCAACAATGTCGGTCCCTATTCACCGGCTGCGGTCAAGGCTGGCGCGGTCCCGGCAATCAGCAACCAGGCCGGACTGAGCTGCGGCTCTGCGGTGCTCGTCCTGTTGGGCGGCAGCTATATCCGGGCGACAGTCACCAGCACGAACAATTTCCTGCTCAAGCCATCCAGCGGCGCGAACATCAGCTATACGGCTTCTGCCGATTCCGCAGCGACAGTGCCCATAACCCAGGGCGCTACCGTCGATTATATGCAGAACAACCTGTTGAATCTTCTGGGTCTTCTTGGTGGAAGTGACGCTGCTCTGCCTTTCTTCATCAAGCCGTCCAGCAGCACGCTGGTAGCGGCAGGAACCTATAGCGACACGATCACGATCAACTGGAGCTGGCGGCTCTGTTCAGGCGTCTATGCTGCCGGCGCGTGCATTCTCGGCACGCTCGATCAAGGTACAGGCCAGTCAGTCATTACCGTCAACCTCACCGTCGCGCCGCAGAATATGACGATGGTCATGAGCACGGCGACCACTTGGGACAGCCTCAACACCACTACCAATCCCAAGGCGCTGCCGGGAAGCAAACGGCGGTCTTCGGTGGTGCTGACCAATCCGGACATCGTGCCGCTGGACAGCAACACGGTTTTCGTCATCGTACCGACGCCGGCGGGTACCTATATTGCGCTCGACGGCGACGGCAGCTCGGGCGGGGCAGCGATCCAGTTCGCGCAGGGCAATCCGACATCCGGCCTGACTTTCACCTACACGTCGCCAAGCAGCACCAGCGACAATGTCGAATTCTCGTCCGACGGCGGCAGTTCTTGGGGATACACGCCCGTATCAGGGGATGCTGCCAGTCAGTCGGCCGTCACCCATATTCGTCTGAAGCCGCAGGGCATCATGGCGGCAGGGTCGTCGTTCAGCGTGTCGCTATCCTACGCCGTCAAATAGCGCCTATTTGCGCGGCGCCATGCCGCCAAAGGTGATGAGGCTCTCCGCGCCATTGGCCGCCACCGCCGCCACGCCGATGAAGGTGTCGTCCACCACGACGTCGAGAGTCGCGCCCGTCGCGCCCTTCACCACCCGGGAGTCGGTCCACCCGCGTGCGTCGGCCCGCCGCCAGTAGATGCGATAGGCCGCAGCGCCGGGCACAGCGTCCCAGGCGATCTTGGTGGTCATGGAAAGCGCGCCGTCCAGGCTGACCGTGGCGGGGGCCGCAGGCGCGGCGGCCAGCGCCCTGATCGTCGCGACATTGAGGGCGGTGACCTTCGCAAGATAAGGGAAATCCATGCCGTCCACAGTGTCACCGAAAATGCGACCATTTTCCGTCCGCAGATTCTGGTGCTGGCGATCATAATTCTCGACCCCGACGGTGAAGCGGACGGCAGGAAAGCCAAGGTCCAGGAACGGGGAATGGTCGCCGCCCCGGCCGAAGCGATCCGGTCGCCGTATGGCGAACACGTCGAGACCGATCGCCGGATTGCCCTTAGCGATCGCCCCGATCTTCTTGGCGAGCGCGCGAGACGGGCCGTCATCCTCGCCGCCGATGGCGCGGCGGATTAGCGCCTGCTTCGGGTCATCGGACGACCGCGCACCTTCGGAAAAGACGCGGACGAGGCCATCGACGCGGGTGCCGTCCTGCCCGATGCTGTTGCCGACGATATCGTTGTTCAGCATCGCTCGGACCTGCCAGCCGCGCGCTTTGGCTGTGCGGGCGAGCAATTGCCCGCCCCACAGGCCTTGCTCTTCCCCGGACAGCAGCGCGTAGACGATCGTCGCCTCGAACTTCTGCCCTGCAAGCAACCGCGCCGCCTCCATGACAAGCGCGCTGCCCGATCCGTCATCGTTCGCGCCGGGGGCGTCGCTGGTGATGTCCATCACGTCGGACACGCGGCTGTCGATATGGCCGGCCACGATCACGACCTGGTTCGGGTCGCTCGTGCCAGGCTGGATGGCAAGAACGTCAGCGACCTCGACCGCGTTCGGCGCCCGCGGCCCGGTGAACCGGTCGGCGATGGTCTCCACCTTCAGGCAGCCGCCGCAGCCCTTGCCGATCTTGCCGAACTCGGTTGCTGCCCATCGGCGCGCCGCGCCAATACCGCGCTTCTTGTCCGTGGCCGACGACAGCGTATGGCGGGTGCCGAAGCTGACCAGCTTTTCCACCGTCGCCTTCAGGCGCTCTGGGCTGGGTGCGGGCGGGCCTGACGGGGCCGGGGCGGCGGCAAGCAGGAGCAGGGGGAGCAGCGCTTTCATGACGTCATACTGCCTCCAGTGCGAAGACTGCGCAATATGGGTTCAGTATGTGGTTTCAGGCGCCCGTCGAAAGATACCAGCGGTCGACACCCTCAAGGCCTATCGCCGTCAGCATGCCGCTGCGATAGGCCCCGGTATCTATGCCAATACGGTTTACCTGCTCGTCCACATCGCCGGTGATGGTGTGGCCATGGACAACGACTTTGCCATGGTGCGCCTTGTGATGCAGGAATTTCTGCCGGATCCAGCGCAGATCGCGTGGCTTCTGATCCGCCAACGGGACATCAGGCCGGATGCCTGCATGGACGAACAGATAATCGCCCGCCTCTATCATATCCTCAAACCCGTCGATGAAATCGACATGGTCGCGGGGGATCGCATGCATTACCCAATCGGACAGGGCGCGGATGTCCATGCGGTCATAATCCTCCTCCTCCAGGCCATAGCTCAGGATGGTCTCGCGGCCGCCGATACGGCAGAAGAAGCGCAGGGCCTGGGAGTCTCCTCGGGCGGCGGCCACGAAGACCTCCTCATGATTGCCCTTCAGGAAGCGGATGGGTGCGTCACTGTGCGCCATGCGCATCGCGCCTTCGATGACTTGCCGGGAGTGGGGGCCACGGTCGATGAGGTCGCCCAGCAATATGATCTGGCTTGGGAGATGGTCGCGCGCGCCATTGTCTGCGCCGATCATGTCGAGCAATTGCGCGAAAAGGTCGGCGCGGCCGTGAATGTCGCCGATCGCGTAAATGCGCTGGTCGCTGCCCACGGACGGCGCGTCAGGGCCCGGACCGGACTCCATGACGGGGTCCGGCGCATCTTCACGCCGCTTTCGGAAAAAACTGAACATATGCAATATGTTCTACAGCATATGCTCGATGAGCCAAATATGAACGGGCCGGGCTTGGTCGGCGGCGTTACAGGCGCGGAAGCGTAACCCCACGCTGGCCCATATATTTGCCCGCCCGGTCGGCATAGCTGACCTCGCACGGCTCATTACCCTGCAGGAACAGGAACTGGCAGGCGCCCTCATTGGCATAGATTTTGGCGGGAAGTGGCGTCGTGTTGGAGAATTCAAGCGTCACATGCCCCTCCCAACCCGGCTCCAGCGGCGTGACGTTCACGATGATGCCGCAGCGCGCATAGGTGGATTTGCCCAGGCAGATCACCAGCACGTCGCGCGGAATGCGGAAATATTCCACCGTGCGGGCTAGGGCGAAGCTGTTGGGCGGGATGATGCAGCAATCCGTCTTGCGGTCGACCAGGCTGTCGCCGTCGAAATCCTTGGGATCGACGATCGTGCTGTTCACATTGGTGAAAATCTTGAACTCGTCGGACACGCGGGCGTCATAGCCGTAGGACGACAGGCCATAGCTGATGCAGCCGTCCCGCTTTTGCGCCTCCACGAACGGCTCGATCATACCCGTCTCCAGGGCCTGGGTGCGGATCCACTTGTCGGAAAGAATGGCCATGTGCGTCAGGCGTCCCTTGATTCAACGGCGGCGCGGGCAAAGCCGGAAGTGATGCCCAGATTGGCGGGGCCGAAGGCGTGCGGCAATAGGCCTGCGACGCTGTGCTGCTGGACCGCGTCGCCTTCCGCGCCTGCGCACAGGATGGACAGGGTGCGTCCCGCCATCTGCTCCGCCTCGTTAAGTATCTGCCGGCAGCGGCCGCACGGGGTGATGATGGCGCTGCCGCCAATCCGTCCGGATGCCGCGATGGCACCGCCTGCGACGGCGATGGCCTCTATGTCGGCAAGGCGGCCCTGCGCATTGGCGGCCGCGATCGCCACGGTCTCGGCGCAGAGCGACAGACCATAGCTGGCATTTTCGAAATTGCTGCCCTGGATGATCGCGCCATCGGTCAGGCGCACCGCCGCGCCAACGGCGAAGCGGCTGTAGGGCGCATGGGCATGGTGCATGGCCGCGCGGGCCGCCGCGACAAGCGCCAGTGCAGAGGGGGAGGGAGGGGAGTCTGTCATGGGGCCACGACATCCCATTCCACCGGCGCATCCACCCCGTCAAGGCGGCGGATGGTTGATGCGGTCCACATGACCCAGGGGCGTCCGGCATAATCTGGCTTCAGGAAATTGCGGTCGAGCCACAATGTCCGGTAAATCCCGCCGCCTACATCATAGATGTCGTTGAAATCTTTCGATACTCTGACCAGCGCCGTCTTGCCGCTATTGGCTTCTATCAGGTTGAGGAAGGTGTTGAGGCTGGACAGTACGGCGTCACGGCTCGGCCGCGCCTTGCAGTCCGGCGTCAGCGCCAGATGCACCACCGGCGGCAGGGCGGCGTTGTCGCGCGGCACGGTCGTCACGAACATGGTCGCCTGGTCGGCGGCCGGCGCGCACAGGGAAAATGCGTGCATCGCGCCGTACCGCAGGCCGACTTTGCGCGCGCCCGCCCAGTTCGCTGCAAAAGAGGGGTCCCGGAACCTGGCGCCTGCCGACGCGCGCATATAGACGAAATCCGCATGGCTGGCGCGCAGCGTACCCCAGTCGAGCGTTCCGGTAGCGGAATCGACGGAAATGCCCTGCACAGGATAATCCGTACGGGACGGCTCCCACCGACAGGCGTAGATCCAGGCGGCGGACGCCAGAGCAAGAGCGGCAATGATGGCGAATGCGACCCGGAAAAGGGTGCCGCGATAGGTTGGCCGTCGCATCGATCAGCCTTTGATATGCAGGACGCACAGCAGGGTGAACAGCCGCCGGGCGGTGTCGAAA
>JAHFPU010000177.1:3870-5989 GCA_023266635.1 Sphingobium sp. | reverse complement strand
CCATGAAACTGTGCAGTCCGCCCAGCCGGTCAATCCGTTCAGCGCCCGGGCGCAGCATCAGATGATAGGTGTTGCCAAGGATGATATCTGCGCCGGCCGCGCGTACTTCGGCAGGTCGCATCGCCTTCACGGTGGCGGCAGTGCCGACAGGCATGAAGGCGGGAGTCCGGATATCGCCGCGCTTCATCGCGATCGTACCGGTGCGAGCCTTGCCGTCTGTCGCGGCGATGGTGAAGGAAAAACGTGGGCGGTCAGTCATGGCGCGCGCCTTAGAGGCTTTCGCGATCCATGCCTAGCCGGTTGGGCTCAGCGGGGAGAAGGGCCATTGCCCCGTGGCGTCTTACCGCCCGGATCGGGCCGAGGACCGCCGATACTGATCAGCTCGGATCGGTCGAGTACATTATCATTATTGGTATCGAACGCAGCGAATATTGCAGCGAAGCGCGCCGCGAACTCGGTCCAGCTTATCCGGTTATCGCCATCACTGTCGAAATCGAGCAGGCCGGGCAATGCGCCGCTGCTCCCGAGCCAACGCGCAGCCCATCGATCAAGCTCGATGGGGGATATTTCTGTCTTGCTGCCCGCGACATCGCCGAAGGATCGCTTCACCCCTGCATCGAATTCCGCCCGGGTCACGCGCAGATCGCCATTACCGTCCAGCGCCGCGATCATCAAGGCAACGGGAGACGCAGTGATAGTGGGACGTGTGGGCGGGGGAGCCGAGGGAGGTTTCGCCTCACCTGCGGTGGTGTTTGCAAGAAGCAGAAGTGGGGCAATCAGATAGCGCATTCCTGGCTAACCTATAGAATGAAGCCGCTCATCGCCATTACGGTTTTGGCGGAATGTCCGACTACCATTATGCGCGACGACGGCGGGCAGCAGGGGGAGGTGCGGCAAGTTCGATAGGCATGCCCGTTCCGGCGGCCAGTACCTCGGCCATCCGTTCGCGGGGTTGTGGCGGGCAAAGCAGGAAGCCCTGACCGCTATTGAAGCCAGCCTCGCGTGCATGGCGTAGCTGGTCCTCAGTTTCGATTCCTTCGGCCACCGTCTCCATATCGAGCGTGCTGGCGATCTGGCCTACGGCCTGGATGATCGCCTGATCCTCCCGGCTGCTGCCGATCGCGGCCATAAAGCTCTGATCCACCTTGATCGTGTCGAAACTATAGGAGCGCAGATAGCTGAGCGAGGAATAGCCGGTGCCGAAGTCGTCGAGTACGAGCTTAAGTCCGATGAGCTGCAACTCGCGGAGCATCTGGCTTGTATGTCGGTTATTCTCCAGGAACAGCGATTCCGTGACCTCCAGCTCCAGCCGACGCGCCGGCAATCCAGTTTCGAGCAGCGTGGCGATAACGGTGCGGGGCAGTTCACCCGAGGTGAGCGATGCCGGCGAGATATTGACCGCAACCCTGACATCTGCGGGCCATGATGCGGCGGCGCTGCAGGCCTCGTGCAGCGCCCATACGCTGATCGGCTCGATCATGCCGATGCGTTCGGCCGCCGGGATGAATTCGGAAGGCGGGACGCGACCCAGCCGCGGATGCTCCCAGCGCATCAGTGCTTCGCATGTCACGATCCTGCCCGTGGCAAGGTCGAAGATCGGCTGATAATGCAGGGCAAGCTCCCCATTCTCGATCGCGTTGCGCAGGCCGTTTTCGACTTCGTGGATACGGTTGAAGACTTCCTTCATCGCCCAGGTGAAGCTGACCGCGCGATTACGGCCGTCCCGCTTGGCTTCGTACAGGGCGACGTCCGCATGCTTCATCAACTCGTCCATATCCCGCCCATCCTGTGGGCCGACGGCGATGCCGATGGAAGCGGTGATACTGAGGTTATGCCCTGACACCTCGAAACTATGCTGGAAATGCTCCATCACATCGGCGGCGATGGCGCGCGCCGCCTCGCGGCTTGCATCTGGACAGATCATAACGAATTCGTCGCCGCCGAACCGGGCGACATAGCCGCGTCCGTCAAGCGCCTCGGCAAGCTTTTCCGATGTCGCACAGAGCAAATGGTCGCCCACCATGTGGCCAAGCGTGTCGTTGATCTCCTTAAACCGGTCCAGATCCATCCAGAGGATCGCCACGGCATCCTGCGGCTTGCGGTTACTCTCGTAAATGTC
>JAHFPU010000177.1:0-3860 GCA_023266635.1 Sphingobium sp. | reverse complement strand
GTCGCGTAGCCGCATCTGCATAGCCATGCGGTTCTCGACGCCGGTCAGGCTGTCATAGCGCGCCAGCCGTTCATATTTGGCCGCGAGCTGCGCCTTTTCCCGCTGTCCGCGCAACGCCTCGATAATCAGGCGCTGCGTTGTGGCGCTGATCTCCGCCACGCCGAACATCATCGTCGCGAAGACGCAGGCGAGCAGTCGGTATCCGAGGTCTCCCGTCAGCCAGAGGCCTATAGCGGTGGGGCCGAGGACGGCCATGGATTGTCCTATCGTCGTGGATACACGGCCGGCGTTCCGGCCCGAAATTCCGCCAGCATAGCTGGCCACGAGGACTAGGGTGAGCGCATGGAGTGCCGGGTCCGCGGATCGCAAAACCGTCGCGCACGCCAGAGTGCCGGCGAGGCCTGCGCAGGACCAGGATCCAGCCTCATGCATGCGCTCCCATTTTTCCGAGGCGCGATCTTCATTCTGGCCGAGACGTTTATGGAATATGGCTGCGGCGGTCAGGCGGGCACAGGCGACGAAGGCGGTAAGGGATGCGAGAACGGTGATCAGCCAATCGGCGGTGAGCAGGGCGATGCCGATGCAAAGAGCGGCTGCGGCGAGCGTACTGGCCGACATGAACAGGGCAGACGGGCGGAACGCATCGACAGGATTCCATCGGGCGCCGGAAACCGGTGGCCTATGGTCCCGCCATCTTGTCCACATGTCTGTCAAAAAGTCCCGCAACCGGGTGCCTCCACCGTTTGACCGGTCATGCCCCAGCGCGCCTTTTCATTTGGTTAATATATCGTGGGTCGCTGGCAATTCGCGGGCGATATTCCACCCAATTTGGCCGCAACGCGATCGGTGGCCTTAAGCAGATGGATTATTGAGACAAATCTGCGCCTTACAACGCCTTTTCCCAGGTTTCTCCTTGGACGGGTTCGCCAAAATGATTGTGCGATTCGATGCTGGTGATTGCAAATCCCGCCCGTTCGTAAATGTGCCGGGCGCCCGCCAGCACGGTGTGCGTCCATAGCCGCATTCGGCCATAACCGACCTCCCGCGCGAAGGCGATGCATTGGTCCACCAGTGCGCTGCCGATTCCCAGGCCGCGCGCATCGGGTTCGACATGCAGGAGGCGCAGTTGTGCCACGCCCTCACCAGCATCGACGATCATGACAGCGCCCAGCATCCGTCCATGTCTGTGCGCCACCCAGCATTGTTCGAGCCCGGGCTTGAAATCGCGCAAGAACGCCGTCGTGACCTCGCTCTCCAGCACTTCCATGCCGCGCCCCCAGCCATAATCCCGGTTGTAGAGAATGGTCTGCCGGGAGGCGATGAGGGCAAGATCGCCCGCCTGGGCCGTGCGAATTTCCCATGGATCGTCCACTTGATCGCCGAGCAATAGACGCACGGTCGCCAGGGCATCGGAAAGCCGTTCACGCTGATCGTCATCCAGGCCGGCGATCCGCGCCTCCGTGTCCGCCCTGGTTCGCATATCCAGCGCGTCGAAGGTTGCTCGACCCGCCGCCGTCAGTTGGATCGGCCGGCGGCGGGCGTCCGTTCCGCGCCCACGCACGACCCATCCCTGCTTTTCGAAACCGCGCAATATGCGGCTGGCGTAGCCGGAATCGATATCCAGCCGGTCCTGCAACTCCATGGCAAGGACACCACTATCGTCTGTCGATCCGCCCTGAGCGATTTCATAGAGCAAGCGTGCGGCCGTAAGCCCCATGCCGCTCTCCATATAGCTGGGCTGCAGCGCGCCGGAAAAGCGTGTGTGAAAGCGATTGAAGGCGCGCAGCGCCACGACGGTGTCGGTCATGACGCTGCCGTAGGAAAAAATAGCTGACTTTGTCAACTATTGAGTGGTCAGGTTCCGGATGCGTTGGCCGCCGTAGCTGGCTCCGCAGTGGCTGGGGCATTGAAGACGCGCAGACTATCGAGGGTCTTCTGGCCGATCGCCAGATATTGTTCGCTCAGCATTTCAGGGAAAACGAAGGTCGCCGTGATGAGCGAGCCGTCGGGTTTGCGGATCAACCGGACGGCGACGCTGTTGCCCTCGCCATCATTGGCGGTGCCGCGATATTCATTGTCGCCAATGAAATCACCGTCGACGGCCTCCGACCCCTGCGTCATGCCAGCGACAATCTCCTGCAGGTCCTTATCGCCTTCATTTTTCGACCAGAAGACGCGGATATCTGCGCCCGCCCCGGCGTCTTCCGACACCACGCCATCCTGATTACTGGCTGATGCGTCGCGAACCCAGCCTTCCGGCAGGGTGATCGAATAGCCCCGCGCCGTGTTCACATAATTGCGGTTTTCCTCCGCCTCCGTCTCGTCCCGGCTGACATTCTCCAAAGCCTCGGCAGCTGCGGCGTTTGCGGCATTGGCGAGTTCTTCCGAGGACGGCAGGTCGCTCACTGGCTCCTGGCGGCCGCAGGCGGCAAGCGAAAGGGAGAGGGCGAGCGGAAGGGCAAGGGAAAAACGGTTCATGGGTTCATGCAAAGCATAGGCGGCACATGATTTCAACCGCGCCTGACTTTCGCGCGCCACTGCCTTATCGCGGCTTGGCTGCCGCTGCCGCCATGCTATGGCCGCGCGCATCCGCCGAATCGTCGGTCGCGCTCCATGAAAGGATGGCCCCTTGACCCGCACATTGATTTCCTCCGGCTCCCCGTTCGAAACGCAGGTCGGCTATTCCCGCGCGGTCGTTCAAGGCGACTGGTGCTTCGTCGCCGGGACTACGGGCTATGACCCGGAGACCAAGGCGATGCCGGACAGCGTGGCCGACCAGGCGGCCAATGCGCTCAAGGTGATCGGCAAGGCGCTGGATCAGGCGGGCTTCGCCTTCGCGGACGTCGTGCGCGCGACCTATTATATTACCGACGCGCGCTATTGGGATGAGATCGGGCCGGTGCTTGGCGGCACGTTCGGCGACATCCGCCCCGCGGCGACCTGCCTCGTAAGTGGCCTGATCAAGCCCGAAATGAAGATCGAGATAGAGGTTACCGCGCTGCGGAAGGATTGATCATGAACATCACCATGTACGGCATCAAGAATTGCGACACGATCAAGAAAGCGCGGACATGGCTGGAGACGCATGGGATCGAGTATGCGTTCCACGACTACAAGGCATCGGGCGCTGATGAGACCAAGCTGCGTGCATGGGTGGGCGAGCATGGATGGGAAACGATCCTGAACCGGGCCGGCACGACGTTTCGCGCGCTGCCCGATGCCGACAAGCAGGGTCTGGACGCCGACAAAGCCGTCACGCTGATGCTGGCCAACCCGTCGATGATCAAGCGGCCGGTGCTTGACCTGGGCGAGAAGACGATCGTCGGGTTCAAGCCGGATGTCTATATCGAGACATTCGCCAAGCAGTAACGATACCGTCACGCGGCGCGCCTAGCGCCCGGGGCAGGAGGACCGATGTTCAAAGCCCTTATTGCCGCCGCCATTCTCATCTTGTCCGGAACCGCCATGGCTGAACCGCTGATTATCGCGCACCGTGGCGATAGCGGGGAGCGTCCGGAGCATACGCTTGCGGGATATGAGCGCGCGATCGATCAGGGCGCGGATTTCATCGAGCCGGACCTCGTGCTGACCAAGGACGGCGTTCTGGTCGTGCGGCACGAGAATGAGATTTCCGGCACCACCGACGTGGCCGACCATCCCGAATTCGCCGGCCGCAAGGCGACGAAGAAGATCGACGGGACGGAGATCACCGGCTGGTTCACCGAGGATTTCACGCTCGCCGAACTGCGCACCCTGCGCGCGCGGGAGCGGCTGGCGCAGGTGCGGACGGCGAACAGGCGCTTCGACGGGCTGTATCAGATCCCGACTTTTGAGGAAGTCATCAAGCTGGCGCAGGCGAA
>JAHFPU010000176.1 GCA_023266635.1 Sphingobium sp. | reverse complement strand
GGCGATCTCGCGATCGGTGGTCACCGTCTGGGCCAGATCGGTCGTGCGGACGATCTTCTCCAGATTGGCGGCGCTGGTCAGCGTCTGGCGGACACGGTCGACATCCTGCTGCTGCTCGATCGGCGACACGCCCATCTTGTTCGGCAGGATGGACTGCGCCTCGACATAGACCTTTGCCTTGGATTCATAGCTGTTGGGGATCAGCGCGACCACCAGCCAGCCGAGCATGCAGATGCCCCAGGCCGTCGCCAGCGCAAGCCAGCGCCGGTTCCATATGCCGTGGAAGGCGATCAGCAGTTCGTCGTAAAGACCGGACATAAGCGCGGGGTTTCCCTGACTATCTTTTTTTAGAACATGCTTTCCGGGATGATGATCACGTCACCGGGAGCGAGCAGGACGTTCGCCTTCGTGTCGCCCCGCTTGATCAGGTCGTTGATGCGGACCGCATATTCCTTCTGCTTGCCGCCTGCCTTGTCGTAACGGACCAGACGGGCGCGATTCCCGGCCGCATATTCGGACAGCCCGCCCACCGCAATCATCGCGTCAAGCAGTGTCATATTGGCACGGTATGGAATGGACGCAGGCTTCTCCGTCGCGCCGACAATGCGGACCTGCTGACTGAAGGTGCCGGAGAAATTATCGACGATGACCGAGACCAACGGGTTCTCGATATATTTGCTGAGCGCGACCTTGATATCGTCGGCCAGAACGGCGGGCGTCTTGCCCACGGCGGGCAGGTCGGCGATCAGCGGCGTGGTGATGCGCCCGTCGGGACGGACCTGCACCTTCGCGCCCAGTTCCGGGTTGCGCCACACGAAAATGGTGAGTTGATCGAGGGGACCGATGACATATTCCTCGCTCGGACCGTTCTGGTTCGACACGAAGGATGCCGGGGGAAGCTCCGGTCCCTTGCCGCCAGCGCAGCCCGAAAGGACCATCGCCGGTAGTGCAGCTCCGAGGAAAAGCTTGGAAATCCGCCCGAACGCCATCTGTAACCACCCTTGTCTGCCCAGTCATGCTCCATGCCGTGCTGCTGGCAGCGATCGACATGGGACGCACGACATCCCGGCCCCTCTTTGGCGAGAAAGGGTGAAAATACCGTTAGGATTAGTGGGATTGGGTGCGCTCGGTCAGCCGATCAGCAACTCACCGGGGGGCGGATGGCCAAGGAAAGCGGCCGGACTAGCGCTTGCGCCATAGGCTCCGGCCAGGAAAATTGCCACCAGATCGCCTGCTTTCACGAGCGGTAACGATACCTTATCGCCGAGCCTGTCCAGAGGCGTACACAGGCACCCGACGACACTGACAGGATCGGCGGCCGTGTCCGCGCCGAAGCGATTGGCGATGGCAATGGGATAGTTGCGACGGACCACCGTGCCGAAATTGCCGCTGGCGGCAAGTTGGTGGTGAAGGCCGCCATCGACGATGACGAAGGTCTCGCCCTGGCTCTCCTTCACGTCGATCACGCGGGTGAGGTAGACCCCCGCCTCGCCCACGAGCCAGCGCCCCAGCTCCAGCGCGAATTCGGAAGGTTTGAGGATATCGGGCCGTTTTTCCAGCGCATCGTCCAGCGCAACGCCGATCGGGCGGATATCCAGCCGCTCATCCCCCGGAAAATAGGCGATGCCGAACCCTCCGCCCAGATTGACCAGCGGCGGCGACGCACCCACGGCTTCGGAAAGACGGGCGGCCAGGACGATCGTCGCCGCCTGTGTCTCGATCAGCGCCATCGGATCAAGCGCTTGGGAACCGGCGAAGATATGCCAACCCCGCCAGTCCGCGCCGGCCTCTATCACACGCTTCGCCAGCGCCGCCGCGCGGCTGGCATCGACGCCAAAGGGCTTTGCGCCGCCCCCCATCCGCATGCCCGATCCGCGCAGGTCGAAGTCCGGATTGACCCGCACCGCAAGGCGCGGTGTCCGGCCGAGACGAGATGCTATCGCCAGAGCGCGGTCGGCTTCTCCTTCCGATTCCAGATTGAGAGTGATTCCGGCCGAGATGGCGACTCTCAGTTCGTCGTCGCGCTTTCCCGGACCGGCAAAGCTGATGTGCTCGGGCGCCATTCCCGCCTCCAGCGCCCGCTCCAGTTCACCGCCGGACGCGACATCGAAGCCGTCGACCAGCGACGCCATGCGTTTCAACAGCGGCGCAAAGGGATTGGCCTTGATCGCATAATGGATGGATAGGCGCGAGGGCATGGCGTCACGCAGGCGGCGCACCTGCGCGGCGACAATATCGATGTCATAGACGAACAGCGGCGTGTCTCCCGCCTCATCCACCAACGACGCCGCGCCACAACCGCCGATAATCAGCATGCCCTCCTCGGCGGCGAACCACGTCGGGATCGGCCCCATCGGCTTCATGCGCGCGCCTCCGCCATCAAAGCCGCCCGGTCAATCTTGCCATTGGCGTTGTGGGGGAAGTCCTTTCGTAGGACGATTTCTGCGGGCTGCATGAAATTCGGCAATTCTACCTTCAACTTCGCCCTCACCTTTTCTTCCAGACCTTCGCTAACGGCCTTTCCAGCCGGCCGGATCAGCAGCTTCACCGCCTGCCCAAGTCTTGGATCGGGAACCCCGAGCGCGATCGCCTCGGCCACGCCATCCACTGCAACAGCGACTTCCTCAACCTCCGTAGGGCTAATCCGGTTGCCCGCCGACTTGATCATCGCATCGTCGCGGCCGACGAAATAGAGCAATCCATCTGCCTCCCGCCGCACCGTATCGCCGGACCAGACCGCCGTGCCGCCATAGCGGGACGCGGGCGGCGCGGGGCGGAAGCGCTGGGCTGTCCGCTCCGGGTCCTGCCAATAGCCTTGCGCCACCAGCGGCCCGCAATGCACGAGTTCGCCCGGCTCTCCATCATCGGTCAGGCTGCCGTCAGGACGAACGACGAGAATTTCCGCGTGGGGTATGGCCGAACCCATGCTGTCGGGGTGGCTGTCCACCAGAGCCGGGGGGAGATAGGTCGAGCGGAACGCCTCGGTCAGGCCGTACATCGGATAGAGATCGGCATTGGGAAAAAGCGCGCGCAATCGTGCCACGAGCGGGCGGGTGAGCGCCCCGCCACTGTTGGTCAAGCGACGGAGCTTTGCAGCCACCTCTTCAGGCCATTCCAGATCGACAAGCTGCACCCAGAGCGGGGGAACCCCGGCCAGCGTCGTGATATCGCGCCGGTCGACCGATCGGATGACATCGCGCGGCGTGAGATAATCGAGCGGGATCGCACACCCGCCCGCATACCAGGTCGAGAAGAGCTGATTCTGTCCATAGTCGAAGCTGAACGGCAGAACGCAAAGGGTGCGATCCTCCGGCGTGAGCTTCAGATAGTCCGCCACCGAAACCGCGCCCACCCACAGATTGGCGTGGCTCAGCATCACGCCTTTGGGCTTGCCGGTCGATCCTGACGTATAGAGGATCGCAGCCAATGCCTCCGGATCGGCATCGGACGGCGGCAGGCATGTCCCGCCCGTTAGCGCGCAGGCCGTGTCATCCTCGCTATGCGCTTCGCAACTGGCCGGGAGGTCGCCCGGCTCAAGCGTGGAAAGCCGCGCGCCGGTGCCAATCAACAATCGCGCACCGCTATCGGCAAGGATATGCGCCACCTGGGCGCGCTTCAGCAGCGGATTGACCGGGACATGCACTAGGCCTGCGCGAGGTGCGGCAAGCGGCATGAGAGCAGCGACAACGCCCTTGGCGACCCAACTCGCCACCCGGTCTCCCGGCGCGAATCCGAACCCCGTCAGCCATGCAGCAAGGCGGCCGAGGCTCTGTTCCAGTTCGGCGTAATCCAGCGTGCCCGCACGCCCGTCCAGCGCGGCGTGGGCCGGGTCGCCGTTCCGCAGCACATGATCGATCGGCAAGAGCGGTGGGTCGATTAACCCCATGTCCAGAATTTTCCCTTAGTTCCGATCGTCTTTCCGGGGAGATAGTCCTTTGCAGGGTCAAGGGGAACATCGAAGTCTTGTGTCCTTCCCGCCGACGACGTCCGTCTCGGCGCTGACCCTGTTGCGCGATGCGCAAACCGGTGGCCTGACGCGCGCGGATCAACTGCATTTGTTCGATCGTATTGATTGGCTGGAGGCGCTGCACCGACTGTGCATGCCCGACAGCGTCCCGCATGTCCTCAGCGCCACCGACGACAAGGCGCAGGCCTGGCTATTCCTGGCAGAAAGCGGAGAGCATAAGCGGACAGCCATCGCCAACTGGTACAGCTTCGCCTTCAGGCCCGTGTTCGCAGGCGCATCGTCCCCGGAACAACGCTCTCACCTCATCGAAAAAATCGCGCGCGACCTCGCCCGCGATGCGGCGCAACTCAATCTCTATCCGGTTCTGGCCGACGACGGCACGAGTGCCCTTTTCCTCTCCACCTTCCGCAAGGCCGGCTGGATCACGGTCGGGAGACCGATGGGCATAAACCATTATCTGAATGTCGGCGGACGGGATTTCGACGCCTATTGGGCGGGGCGTCCGGGCAAGCTGCGCAGCACCGTGAGACGGAAGATGCGCGCAACCACGCTGACCTTCGAAATTCATTCTGCAATGACCGATGCCCTTTGGGATGACTATGCCGCTGTATACCGGCGCAGCTGGAAACCTTCCGAACCCAGCCTGGATTTCCTGCGACAGATCGCCGCGTGCGAAAGTAGGGCCGGCACATTGCGTCTAGGCTTTGCGCGAGAGGACGGATTTCCCGTTGCGACCCAGCTCTGGACGGTCGAAAACGGCGTCGCGCTCATCCATAAGCTCGCGCACGATCAAGGCGCTGATGGCATGTCGCCGGGCACTTTGCTCAGCTATCACATGTTCCGCGCCGCCATCGACGAGGACAAGGTGAAGGTCGTCGACTATGGAACGGGTGATAATCCGTACAAGACCGAATGGATGGAGGCGCAGCGGCCGCTCTATCGCATCGACTGCTTCAATCCCCGCTTTTCCTCGGCCTGGCTTCCCGCTGCGAGAACCGCCATTTCAAAGCTTGTGGGCTAGACATGCAGACGATAGGAGGCTGGCACCATGCGGGCGAAACCGGAACAGGTGCAGATTAACGACATGACCGTGGAAGATACCGTTCGTGCGGTTCTGCGCGACGTACTGGCGATTGAGCAGGAGCGGGTCGATCTGTTCGACCGGGATACGCCCTTGTTCGGCGCATTGCCTGAACTGGACTCGATGGCCGTGGCCGGACTGCTCACGGAGATGGAAGATCGCCTCGGCATCCTCATCGAGGATGACGATATCGATGGAGAGACCTTCGAAACGTTCGGGAGCCTCGTCGATTTTGCGGAAAGCAAAGTCCGGGTCTGAACTTCGCTCTCCAGCATCTTCAGAAGATTAGGCGTTCACTCCGCCGCCAGCGCCTCGAAATCCGCCTCGGCGAGAAATTTCTCAGCGTCCAGCGCAGCCATGCAGCCCATACCGGCGGCGGTGACAGCCTGCCTGTAGATCTTGTCGCTGACATCGCCCGCCGCGAAGACGCCCGGCACAGCGGTGCGGGTTGTCCCCTTTTCCACCACCAGATAGCCATCGTCCATTGGCAGGAGCCCTTCGAAGAGCTCCGTCGACGGCTTATGCCCAATGGCGACGAACGCGCCGTCCGTGCCGATATGCGTTTTCGCGCCGGTCACCGTGTCGATCAGGTCCACGCCCACTAGACCCGCAGGATCACCACCGTCGACGAAACGCTCCACCCGCTTGTTCCAAATGACGCTGATCTTCGGGTTGGCGAACAGGCGTTCCTGAAGGATTTTCTCCGCCCGCAGCGAATCGCCGCGATGGATCAATGTCACGTCATGGCTGTGGTTGGTCAGGTACAGCGCCTCTTCGACAGCGGTATTGCCGCCGCCGATGACCACTACCTTCTTGCCGCGATAGAAAAATCCGTCGCAGGTCGCGCAGGCGCTTACGCCCTTGCCGCCAAGCGTCTGCTCACCTTCAACGCCCAGCCACTTGGCCTGCGCGCCCGTAGCAATCACCAGCACGTCGCCCGAATAGACCGTGCCTCCGTCGCCCACGAG
>JAHFPU010000175.1 GCA_023266635.1 Sphingobium sp. | reverse complement strand
GTGCACCGATATGATCCTCGGCGATCGGCTTGATCGTAAAGCCCGCGCCCAGATAGGCGGCGCCTTTCTTGTAGGCGATCGGCTCGTTCCAGATGTCCATGCCCCAGTCGTTCGACGGGATGTAGAACAGGCCCGTGTCCTTGCTGTACGCCATCGGCATCCAGTTCTTGCCGCCCAGGAAGGACGGGGAGGAGAAGACGCTCTTGCCTTTCTCCGTGCCGTTCGGCGCGCCGGGGCGACCTGCCTCGATATAGTTGGGCGTGCCGTCCTTCTTGTATCCGTTCGCCCAGGTCGTCTGCATGACGAACTTGCTGGCGCTGATGAACTTGCCGTTGGTGCGGTCGAGGACGAAGAAATAGCCGTTACGGTCGGCCTTCGCCCCCAGCTTCATCGGCTTGCCGTTGACCGTGGCGTCGAACGGAATGAACTCGTTCACGCCGTCGAAGTCCCAGCCGTCATGCGGCGTGGTCTGATAGTGCCATTTGATGACGCCCGTTTCGGGATCGATCGCCAGCGTCGATGCGCTGTAAAGGTTGTCGCCGGGACGCAGATGGCTGTTCCACGGGGCCGGGTTGCCGGTGCCGAAATAGAGCAGGTTGGTTTCTGGATCGTAGGTGCCGCCGAGCCAGGTTGCGCCGCCGCCGGTCTTCCACAGGTCGCCTTGCCAGGTAGCATTGAGCTTGCCGGTGATGCCGTTATCCTTGCCGCGCAGCGTGCCCATATTGCCTTCGATGACCGGCCGGTGCCAGATCAGCTCGCCGGTATCGACATCGCGCGCCTCGACAGCGCCGACGACGCCGAATTCGCCGCCGGAGTTGCCGGTGATAACCATGCCCTTGACGATCAGAGGGGCGGCGGTCGCGCTGTAGCCGGCCTTGTAGTCGGCGATCTGCTTGTTCCACACGACCTTGCCGGTCAGGCGATTGAGCGCGACGAGTCTGGCGTCGAGCGTCGCGAAGATGATCTTGTCGCCATGGATGGCTGCGCCGCGATTGACGACGTCGCAGCATGGCATGATGTCGTCGGGCAGGCGCGCCTCATAACGCCACTTCTGCTCGCCGGTCTTGGCGTCGAAGGCATAGATGCGCGAATAGGAGCCAGTGACGTAGATCGCGCCGTCATAAACCAGCGGCTGTGATTCCTGCCCGCGCTGCTTTTCACCACCGAGCGAGGCGGCAAAAGCCGGAACGAGCTTCGACACGGTTTCGGGATTGATCTGCGAGAGCGGGCTGAACCGCTGCGCCTGCGGGCCCATGCCATAGGTCAGCACGTCGCCCGTCGAGGCGGCGTCGCCCATCAGATCGGCATCGGTCGGGCCCTTTGCCTCGCCCTGCGCGAGCAGCGGTGCGCCAGCAGCCAGCAGGGCCATTGCGGCGGCCCCTGCCAATGAACGTGTAAAACGTCCTCTCATCGTCATCCTCCCTTGTTGCGTGCGCAGTGAGCACCCTTGCGAACCGCAGCCTATTGGGTGAGGCGCATGGAACAATTGGACCTTCGGTCGGGGCGCTTCATCGCGGCGACAGTCAGCCGGCGGCGAGGGCGGGGGCGTATGTCACGCCATATTTGTCGAAGATCGCCTTCATCTGGCCCGAGGTGGTCATGTTGCTCAATATGCCTTCGATGGCGTCGCCCAGGTTGCGGCTATTCTCCTTGACCGCCATGCCGATGTCCCAGCCCGGCGAAGAGAATGCGGGCAGCGGCATGGACCGGCGCGCGACATTTGTTGCGCCCGTGTCATGCAGCACGGCGTCGATCTGCGCCCGGCTGGCCAGCACGCCGTCGGCGCGCCCATCCGTCACGGCTTTAACGGCTTCGGCGCCGCCTGGAAAATGCACCACATCCTTCGCGAGAATGCCGCCGAAGGTGCCCATCAGGTAGAAGTCAGGAATGCTGTCGATTTCCGCTGCAAGCCGCTTGCCGCGATATTGTGTGGGCGGCGCGTTGCAATCCAGTTCCCCCTTCGCGCAGGCAAACTGGAACGTCTCGCGATAATAAGGCGCGATGATCGCCACCTGATCGTTGCGCGCGGCGAAGGTGCGATCGAACGGAACGTGCAGCATGACGTCCGCCGGCTGAAATCCCAGCAGGCCGCCCTTCCACACGCCATTGCGCAGGTCATCGTCGACGCTTTCATCGGCGACCAGTTCGGCAATGTCGGCCCGGACGCCGAGCGCCTTGGCAAGCGCCTCTGCAAGCTCGACGTCGATGCCGGTGAGCTTGCCATCCTTGCGCCAGGACCAGGGCCGGTTGTCCTTATAGACCGCGACCCGGAGGGTCCCCAGTTCCTTGACCTTGGCGAGGGGCGCAGCCAGCGCCACGCCCTCGCCAAAGGACGGTATCAGCCCAAGCGCTGCGGCGGCCGCCGCGCTGCGAAGCAAGGCGCGACGGTCGATCATCGCAATTACTCCTGATGCTTTGTTTCGAGCCAGGCGCGGATCGCCCAGCCGGCTTTCTGGCCAAGCACATCGCCCATCGGCGGCATATAGACCTTGCCGTCATGGGAGGAACCATGCTGGTAGCGCTGGATGAACCATTCGTCGCCGCTGTCGCCGACCTCCAGATAGCGCAGGTCCGGCGCGATGCCACCCGATTCCGCGTCCAGTCCGTGGCAACGGGCGCAATTCTGGCCATAGGCCGATTCGCCGATCTTCGCTGCGGCGGCATTGCCGCGATAGGGATTATGCTGCAGCCATTCTTCGCCGATATCGGGCAGCGATGATGTGTCCACCGCCTGCGGCGTGACATTGCCATGCGCCATCAGCGAGGATGTCACAGACGCGCCCAACAGGCAGGCTGCGCCGATACATGCGATACGTCCGTAATTCCTCATCCCAAACCCTCATATGTGCGCCGGCCAAAGACGGCCGCTCGTCACCCCTGTGGGCTCAGTGTAGGGTAGGGGGCTGCAGCGCCCCATTGGCCATTGGTACTATCCCGCCCGATCCGGGACAGGTCTAATCCAGCGGGATAGAAGGACATTTGCCGCGCCAGCAGATGACGGGGCGGACGAGGGGATACAGGCTTTATGAAGGTCGCACTTGCCGGGCTGGCGCTGGTCGCCGCCATTCCCGCCGTTCATGCCGAGACGCTGTACGTCTCCAACGAGCGCGGCAACAGCATCACCGTCATCGACGGCGCGACTATGAAAGCCGTGGCGACATGGCCGACCGGCGGCCGGCCGCGCGGCATTACCCTGACGAAGGACGGCAAATATATCCTGCTGTGCGCGAGCAATGACCATGCCGTGCAGATGATCGACCGCGAAACCGGCAAGGTCGTAGCGGACCTGCCCTCCGGCGAAGATCCGGAGCAATTCTTCCTCTCGCGCGACGGCAAGACCTTGTTCGTCGCTAATGAGGATAATGCCGCGCTGACGGCGATCGACATAGATAGCCGCAAGGTCGCCTTCCAGGTCGACGTCGGCAAGGAGCCGGAAGGGGTGGCGCAAAGCCCCGACGGCAAATGGGTCGTTGTCACGTCGGAGGATGATAGCGTCGTCAATTGGGTCGACCTGTCGACCAAGACAATGGTCGATTCGACGGACACGGACCTTCGGCCCCGCCATGTCGAATTCACCGCTGACGGCAAGGAGCTGTGGATCGCGGCGGAAACGGGCGGGACCGTTCAGATCGCCGATGTCGCCACGCACAAGATCACCGACACCATCCGCTTCGCCATTCCGGGCGTGCAGGATTATCGCATCCTGCCCTGCGGCATCCGCTTCACGCCGGACGGCAAGACGGCGGCCGTTGCGCTCGGACGCAGCGATCATATCGCGCTTGTCGATGTCGCCACGCGCAAGGTGCGCGCCTATATCCCCGTGGGCAAGCGGGTATGGCATCTGGCGATCAGCGCGGACGGCGCGCGCGCCTACACGGCCAATGGCCTTTCGGACAATGTGTCCGTGGTCGATCTGGCCAGCGCCAAGGTAATCGGCACCGTGCCGGTGGGCGCATCGCCATGGGGCGTTGTCATTGCGCCCTGAGGTCCGACCGAAGGAACGAGAACCAAAGTCCAATTTCGGCGCAGCGACGCGCGAAGCACTCTCCCACCCGCCGGGACAACCGGCGATAACGGGAGGATGACATGGCAAGAGGAAAGTTCCTCGGGAGCGCCGCAATGGCGCTGATATTCGCGATGAGCGCGACGCCGGCAATGGCCGGAACGACCGCAGAGCTGCTGAAGCGGCTCCATGAAAAGGGCATCCTCAACGACGAGGAATATCAGCAACTGTTGAAGGGTGATGAGACGGAGGTCGCCACTGCGCCTGCCGCCGCCGCTCCGGCAGAGGCTGCAGCATCCTCGCTGGACGACAAGCGCATCGTGCGCATGTCCGACAGCGGCGTGGGCATGGAAGTGGGCGGCGTTACCGTCAAGATCTCCGGCTCGGTCAACGGCTTCTACACGCATGAGAACGGCCAGACCGCAGGCCCCAACACGGCAGTCACCGGCGGCGTCGTGCCGGTCGGCGGCAGCAGTTCGTCGATCCGCAACGGCCTGCTCCCTGGCTATCTCAAGTTCGACGTGACGACCAATCAGGGCGGCTGGGACGTCGGCGCGCATTTCGGCATGTATCCGGGCATCAACAGCGCGACCTATGCCGCGGGCGGCGGCGCGAACAGCGGCGGCCAGAACACTGCCCTGCAAACGGCGGGCATCGATTTCCGCCAGACCTATCTGACGGTCGGCCGCGCTGGCCTCGGCGAATTCAAGCTGGGCCGCGACATCGGCCTGTACGGGTCGGAAGGCATTTTGAACGACATCACGCTGCTGTCGGTCGGGTCGACGGGTGGCAATGTGGCGCCGTCCAACACTTCGCTGGGCCGTATCGGCATCGGTTATATCTACACCGACTTCCAGCCACAGATCACCTATACCTCGCCCAAGCTGGGCGGGTTCCAGGTGTCGGCCGGCATCTTCGAACCGCTCCAGTCGCTCACGGGTCCGGGCGAGACCAGCAAGTCCCCCGGCTTCCAGGCCAAGATCGTCTATGATGCCAAGTTTGGCGACCTCAGCGCCCGTGCATGGGTATCGGGTATCACGCAGAAGCATAATCGCATCGACGGCGTGTCCTATACCGGCAGCGGCTTCGATACCGGCGCAAAGATCGGCTACGGCCCCATCGTCCTCACCGGCTATTATTATGACGGTTCGGGCCTTGGCACGACGGCGCTCAACCTGTTCGACACCGACGATCTGGGCAATAAGCGCGACAGCAACGGCTTCTATCTTCAGGGCCTTGCGACCTTCGGCAAATTCTCAGTCGGCGGCAGCTATGGCGAGAGCCATCTGAAATATGCCAACCTGGCCGACGCGCTCGCCAACCCCACCCTTGTCGACACGAACAAGAGCTGGGTGGGTCAGGCCCGTTATGGCCTGACGAGCTGGGTCACGCTGATCGGCGAATATATCAAGACCACGTCGCAGGCGCATAACGGCAATGAGGCAAAGGCCGACACGATCGCTGCGGGCGCCATTCTGTTCTTCTGACGGGAAACACGCCAAGATTTTGGCCGAAAGGCCAATGTCATGGACCGAGGCGGTATCCTACGAAGGATGCCGCCTCCGTTCGTATATGGGGTCGGGGAATGGTGGTCGGCGGTGTGAGTCCGTCCAAAATATCATTACGCTAAGCGCAAATTTGCCTTTGCCGTCAGGAATGCCCTGCTTATGCCAATAAGGTGTTGGGTATAGCCGGCTTTTGATTGGCGTACGATTTGCGAATTGAGGGAGAGCGGATCTGATGTCGGAAGATGTATTCCCCGTGCCGGCCGACTGGGCCAGCGCTACAGTGATGACGGGGGATCGTCGCGCTGCGGATCATGCGCGCTCCCTGGGGGACGGTGACGGCTACTGGCTGGAGCAGGCGCAGCGCCTGGACTGGATCACGCCGCCCACAAAGGCGAGCGAGAGCAGCTTTGCCGAGGGCGACTTCGGGGTGACATGGTTTGCCGATGGCGTGCTCAACGTGTCGGTCAACTGCATCGACCGGCATCTGGTCGAGCGGGGCGAGGCGACCGCGATCATCTGGGAGCCGGACGATCCCGCGCAGACGCCGCGCCGCTTCACCTATCGC
>JAHFPU010000174.1 GCA_023266635.1 Sphingobium sp. | reverse complement strand
AAGGCTTCGAGCCGGGCGCGGCGTTCGGTCCAGCCAAGCGCGCGCAGATCCTCCTCGCCGTCGAGCAAGATGTCGTAGAGGCGAACGAAGGCGGGATAGTCGCCCAGCATCTTCGCCGAAACCGTCTTGCGGCCGAGGCGCTGCTGCAGCGCGTTGAAGCTGGCCGCGGACCCGCCATGCGCCTCCGCTCCCTGCACCTCGCCCTTCACCAGCAGTTCGCCGTCCAGCACGGCATGGCCGGAAAAGGCGTCGGCAATCTCCGGAAAGCTGCCGGTGATGTCGTCGCCAGCGCGGCTGTAGAGGCGCGTTTCCTTGCCGGTGCCGACGATCTGGACGCGGATGCCGTCCCATTTCCATTCGGCGGAATAGTCGGCCAGATCGACCGTGCCGTCCTCCAGCGGATGGGCGAGCATGAACGGGCGGAAGAAGGGCGTCCCCGCCGGGTCGGGGCGATCCCCGCGTCCCTCCGCCCAATCGAACAGGGCGGCATAGGGCGGGGCGAGGGCGTGCCACACCTCCTCCACCTCGTCGACGTCGAGACCGAAGGCTTGGGCAAGCCCGGTCTTCGCGAGGCGGGCAGAGATGCCGACGCGTAGCCCGCCGGTGGCGAGCTTCAACAGGGCGAAGCGGCCGCTGGCGTCGAGATGGTCCATCATGGCGGCAAGCGCGGCGGGCGCTCCCGCGCGGCTGACGGAGGACAGGCGCTCGACAATGGCCCCGACCGTGAGCGAGCCGTCATCGATTTCGGCGGGCTGGTCCTCGCGCTTGGGCCAGAGCAGGGCGACCGTTTCGGCAAGGTCGCCGACATAATCGCGGCTCATCTCGAACAGGACCGGATCGACACGCTCGCGGATCATGTCGCCGATCGCGGAAGCCTTGACGGCCTTCAGGTCAAGATTGCCGGTGAGCGCGGCCAGCGTCCAGCCCCGGTCGGGATCGGGCGCGGTGCGCATGTAATCGGCGATCAGGTCCAGCTTTCCGTTGCGAGAGCGGGTGTAGACGAGGCCGTCGAGGAGTTGGGAAAATTGCCTCATATTCTATCTCGGTGCTCCTGCGAACGCAGGAGTCCAGTGTTCCAGGCGCAGCACCTGCGGCCCTGGACTCCTGCGTTCGCAGGAGCACTAAGGGAGGCGGAACCTTTCATCCCTCGTCCTCGTCTTCTTCATCTTCGCGGCCGACTAGCGCCAGCGCCTTGGCGCGCATCTGGCGCATGGCGCACCAGTGGACCAGCGCGTCGTCGCGGCCATGGGTGACCCAGGTTTCGGACGGCGCGACCTCCAGGATCGTGCTGGTCAGTTCGTCCCAGTCGGCATGGTCAGAGATGATAAGCGGCAGTTCAACATTCTTCTGCCGGGCACGCTGGCGCACGCGCATCCAGCCGGATGCCATGGCGGTGATCGGGTCGGGCAGGCGGCGGCTCCATCGGTCGTTGAGCGCCGAGGGCGGAGAAATTACGATGCAGCCGCGCATTTCTTTCGCATCGATGCCGGTCGCGAGGCGCAGGTCGCCCATCTCGATGCCGAAATCCGTGTAAAGCGCACACATCCGCTCCAGCGCGCCGTGGATATAGATGGGGTCGTTGTGCCCCCGCGCCCGCAACTCACAGATGATCCGCTGCGCCTTGCCCAGCGCATAGGCGCCGACCAGCACGCAGCGGTCTGGATTGGCGTGGAGCGCCCCCAGCAACCGGTCCATTTCGCTGCCAGTGTCGGGATGGCGGAAAACGGGCAGGCCGAACGTCGCCTCCGTCACGAAGATATCGCAGGGCGTGACCTCGAACGGCGCGCAGGTCGGATCGGGCCGGCGTTTATAGTCGCCGGTCACGATCACGCGCTCGCCCGCATGTTCCAGCAGGATCTGGGCAGAGCCGAGGACGTGGCCAGCCGGGATATAGCTGATGTCGACGCCGCCGATACGGACGGTCTCACCATAGCCGACGGGGGTGCCCTCCGCCGTGCCATAGCGCAGCGCCATGATGGCCAGCGTCTCCCGCGTCGCCCAGACGTGCCCATGCCCGCCGCGTGCGTGATCGGCGTGGCCATGGGTGACCAGCGCACGTTCGCGTGGGAGGGAGGGGTCGATCCAGGCGTCGGCCGGTCGAACGTAGATGCCGCTCGGGTGCGGTTCGATCCAGTGGGGCGTATGCGGCATGCGCCATCAATGTGGGGCGGCGACGATCGGTTCCGCAAGGGGGCTCACCGGTCGAAGAGAAATCGGTCGCCTATGCCCCCGCGCCAGCGCGAACCGCCGAAATGGCGAGCATACGGCGCGCGGTTTCCCGCTCCGCCATCACGATGTCCTGAACCCCCAACTCTCGAAGATGGTCGACCTCTGCGTCGGAATGTGCCCGCGCTATCACCCGGACGCCGGGTGCTATCTTCCTTGCACGCTGGAAGATTGCACCGGCCTCATAACCCTCCGGTATGGCGATCAGCATGGTTCCCGCATGGGCGATTCCGGCCGTCTTCAATATTCGGGATTCCACGGCATTGCCGCATATGACCTCAAAGCCGTCTTCAGTAGCGCGCGACGCCTGATCCGGTTGGTCCTCGATGATGATAAGCTGTCCGCGCCGCTGGCGCAGTTCCGCCGCGACGATGCTGCCGACCCGGCCATAGCCGATAAGGATCGTGTGGGCGTTGCGCGCCGGTCGCGGAGCAGGCTTGGCCTCCTGCTTTTCGCCTTCCTCCTCTGTTTCCTTTTTGGATGTGACGAAGGAGAACAGGAAGGGATTGGCGAAAATGGAAATCAGCGCGCTTGCCAGGATGATGTCGCGGGCGTCGGCGGGCAATATTCCCAGCCCGGTGCCTAGCGCTGCAAGGATGAAGGAAAACTCCCCGATCTGCGCGAGGCTGGCGGCAATGGTGATGGCGGTGCGCCCGGAATGGCGGAATGCGCGAACGATCGCATAGGCCGCGACCGATTTGCCGAACAGGATGATGGCGACCGCCGCGAGGAGCGCAAGGGGCTGAGCCAGTACGATGCCGGGATTGAAAAGCATCCCGACCGACACGAAGAACAAAACGGCAAAAGCGTCACGGAGCGGCAGCGTTTCTTCCGTCGCGCGTCGGCTGAGCGGGGTTTCGCCCAGGATCATCCCTGCGAAAAATGCGCCGAGGGCAAAGGAGACGTCGAACACCATCGCCGCGCCGAATGCCACGCCGAGCGCGATCGCCAGCACGGCAAGGCGGAACAGTTCGCGCGATCCGGTATGGGCCACCCAATGAAGCGCTGCGGGAATGACGCGCCTTCCTACGACCAGCATCAGGGCAACGAAGCCGGTGACCTTGAGCAGGGTCAGGGCAAGCGTCTTTATGATTGCCGATATATCCCCGCTGGCCCCTTCGGCCATGATGTGGGCGAGGACGGGAAGCAGCACGAGTGCGAGGACCATCACCAGATCCTCTACGATCAGCCAGCCGATCGCTATGCGACCGCGCTCGGTATCCACCAAGTCGCGCCCCTGAAGCGCGCGCAGCAGGACGACGGTGCTGGCCACCGAAAGAGCGAGGCCAAACACAAGCCCGGCCATCAGGCTCCATCCCATGATCCAGCTCAATCCCATGCCCATCAAGGTTGCGGCGGCGATCTGCACGATCGCGCCGGGGATCGCGATTTTGCGCACAGCGAGTAGGTCGCGCAGGGAAAAATGCAGGCCGACCCCGAACATCAGCAGGATGACGCCGATCTCGGCCAGTTCATTGGCGAGTTTCGTGTCGGCGACGAAACCGGGCGTGAACGGGCCAACCAATATTCCGGCCAGCAGATAGCCGGCGATGGGCGAAATCTTCAGCCGATGGGCCAAGGAGCCCATCAGGAAGGCGACGACCAGACCGGCAACGATGGTTGCGATCAGTGGCGAATGGTGTGGCATGGGTGCTCCCCCAAACATTCAGACATAACAGCCGTGAGAAAATCATCGCCGGGATGCGAAATGGCGCGGATGAAATCGCCCGCACCCCGGTGACAACAGGCAGAATTACTCTGCAGTGACGGTAACCAGAGCGGCCATGATGCCGGCGGCGCTGGCCATGCCCATCAAGACGGTCGGCATGAACCACCAGGGCGGTCTTTTGCGGTTTCTTCTCATGATATCCCTCGTTCGATCGTTGGCCGAGGGCACTTCCACGAAGTCGAGAATTCAGGGAAAATGCACGGAAACAGCGCGGCAAACGCTGTCTGGCCAAGTGAAGGAAAGGCGGCCAGAGCCGCCTGCCTGCATCAGGAGAGGGGAGGTCCCCGGGGGTAGATCGCGCTTAGAAGGCGCGAAAGCGGCAGGGCATCATGCCATGCAAGGATGCTGGGCACACGCCCGGCATCAGTGGCTGGCTGACTATCCACGTGGACAAGCGGGGCTATTGCCTGGTCGCCGGGATAGGGGCCTGTGTGCGGCGCAGCCAGATTGTCGTCGTCCTTGCTCGCGGCAATTTCCGCGTCATGCAGCGACGCGATGGGCTTGGCTCTCAGTGCGACGACCGAGTTGGAGGGATTGAACGCCGAACCGCGAACCTCGCTACCGGGCAGGCCCGCGGGAACAGTCGCGCATAGTAGGACGGTGGCGAGGGCGAGCCAGAGCGCGCCGAGAAAAGGCAGTCTCTCTCCTAAGGGGTTCGATCCGGTCACGTCATTCCATCTACGTTTAAGGAGAGGGATATTGGGCGAACGCCTGAGGCGGACAATCGATCCGGACCATGACGATATCGGAACGAAGCATCCAGCTGCCCTCTTTTCTGCAATGGTCCGTGAGAATCATTGCGTTTGATGTAGCGCCTGTGTCGCCGCACTTTGCCGCCTCTCATCATTCCGAAGGCCGCCATGCTCCAAGACGCCGTATCACCTGCCATTGTCTGGCCAAACGAACCCGTTCTCCCCCGCAATTGCACCTTTGAACCCGATGACTGGGCGATCCTGGCAAAGCATTGGTATCCCGTCGCCATGGCGCGCGAGCTTGGATCGGCGCCGGTGGGGACGAAGCTGCTCGACCAGCCTCTGGTCATCTATCGGGCTGGGGGCGAGACGGTCGTGGCGGCCGATATCTGCCCGCATCGGGGGGTTCCGCTCAGCCTTGGCACGCAGACCGATGAGGGCGTGGTGTGCGCCTATCATGGCCTGCGTTTCGGCGCTGGCGGGCGCTGCACCCATGTGCCGGCAAGTCCGACGCGGGACATTCCCGACCGGATGCGGACGCAGACCTTTCCGAGCGTGGAGCGCTATGGCCTGATCTGGACCTGCCTCCTTCCCGAAGCGGACAGCCCAGCACCTGGCGATATCGTCGCGATGCCGCATTGGGATGATGCCGGGTTCCAGCAGATCGTCTGCCCATGGATAGACATATTCGGCTTTGCCGGACGGCAGATGGAGGGCTTCCTGGACGTCGCGCATTTCGCCTTCGTCCACACCGACACGTTCGGCGACGCCAACAATGCCGAGGTGCCGCTCTACAAGGCGGTGCGCACGGATTACGGGTTTGAGGCGGAATATTGGAGCACGGTGGGCAATTATCCCATCGGGGTAGAGGGCCGGGGCGTACCGGACTTCAACTGGTTGCGCCATTTCCGGTGCCATCTGCCTTTCACGGCGACCCTGACGATCCATTTCCCGGGCACGGATCGGCTGGTCATCATGAATGCGGCCTCACCGGTGTCGGCGAAGGTCACGCGCCTCTTCGCGCCGATGGCGCGCAATTTCGACACCGATCTGCCGCTTCAGGATGTCTATGACTTCAACTTGCGCGTCTTCCATGAGGACAAGGCGATCGTGGAGGCGCAGATGCCCGAATGCCTGCCGCTCGATCCGATGATGGAGGCGCACATTCCGGCCGATATGAGTTCGCTCGCCTATCGGCGGGGCCTTCGCGACATGGGGCTGAGCCGCTTCTTCACGGCCTGAGGCGCAAGGAAAGGGCCGATCAGGCCGCCTGGGCTTCGCGCAGTTCCAGACGGTCCCAGATTTCCACGAGCGCGCTCACCAGATCCCGCATCATGCTTTCGTCATGGGCAGGGCCGGGGGTGAAGCGCAGGCGCTCCGTACCGCGCGGCACGGTGGGATAGTTGATGGGCTGCACATAGACGCCATATTCGGCGAGCAGGATGTCGCTGATCCGCTTTGCCTTCACCGGATCGCCGACCATCAGGGGGACGATGTGCGTGACCGATGGCATGACCGGCAGACCGGCCTCGGCCAT
>JAHFPU010000036.1 GCA_023266635.1 Sphingobium sp. | reverse complement strand
CATGAAATAGGCGACCAATGTTGCCGCAACCACGCCGACAAGCGCGCCGGGGACGAGCTTCATCGCTGCGGGGCGAAACTTCTCCCACGCCAGCATGCCGCCGATGGTGATCAACCCGACCACGAAGGCCGTCAGTGTCGGCTCATGATCAAGACCGAGCAGCTTGCTGGGCATTGCCATCAGGTTGGCAAGGCCGCTGGGCAAGGGCCGGTCATCGAATAGTACGTGGAACTGCCCCACGACGATCAGGACCCCGATGCCCGCCAGCATGCCGTGCACCACCGCCGGAGAAATGGCGCGGAACCAGCCGCCTACGCGCACGATCCCGGCAATGACCTGGATAAGGCCGGCCAGAACGAGGATGGGACCAAGGGCCGAAAGACCCTGGTCCCGCACGATCTCAAACACGATCACCGCAAGGCCGGCGGCCGGACCGCTGACCTGCAGCGGAGATCCCGCCAGCAGGCCGACGATCACGCCGCCGATAATGCCGGTGATCAAGCCTCTTTCAGGCGGCACGCCCGAAGCGATCGCGATACCCATGCACAGCGGCATCGCGACGAGGAAGACCACGATCGATGCGGTAAAATCCCGCGTGAAGGTTTTGCCGAGAGCCGCCTGCATGGCTTATTCCGCCGCCTGGAGGACAGGCTCCATGTCGCCAGCAAGACGACGCGCCTGGGGTAGCGCCACCGGAAGCGGCTCGCCTTCGCGCAGGGCCATGAAACGGCCGGTTTCGCCATCAAGGCCAAGCACCTGACCCGCATGAATATCGACATACCAGCCATGCAGCGCGATATCGCCCCGCGCTATGCCCGATGCGATCGATGGGTGCGTGCGCAGATGTGACAGCTGCACCACGACATTCTCCAGCGCCATGTTGCGGAGCTTTTCAGCGGGGCTTAGGTCCGTAGGATAATTTTCCCGGCAGACCTTCTGCGCGGCGTGCGAGTGACGCAGCCAGGCGGCGACGTTCGGCATGGAACTGAGATCGGCGTCGGTCGCCAGCGCCTTCATCGCACCGCAGTCGCTGTGGCCGCAGACAATGATGTCGCGCACGCCCAGCACCATGACGGCATATTCGACCGTCGCAGTTACGCCGCCAAGCTGGCTTGCGTGCGGGGGGACGATGTTGCCTGCGTTACGGCAGACGAACAGGTCGCCCGGGTCCGCTTGCATGATCTGTTCGGGAACGATGCGGGAATCGGCGCAGGAAATCATCAGCGCCTTGGGGCTTTGGCCATCGCTGGCCAGACGATTGTACAGCGCGCTCTGGTTCGGAAAGACATGGCTTTCGAAACTGAACACGCGACCAATGAGCTCATTCATGGCTCTATCCTCAAATAAAATAGCCCAGACGGGGGGTGCCCGGGCAGTCATTCAAGGATAGGGATCGAACTTTGCTGCGCTGCAGCAGTTTTGTTAAAAATTATGTCTGGATTGAAGGACTTGGTAAGAAAACCTCGGCGAGCAGGCCGCCTTCCGGGCGATTGGAGAGGCGAAGCGTGCCCCCTTCCCGCTCGATCGCGCGCACTGCGATAGCCAGGCCAAGACCCAGACCCTTTGTGTTTCGCCCACGCGCGGCATCGAGCCGGACGAACGGACGCAAGGCATCCTGCAGGCGGTCTTCCGCGATCCCCGGGCCATCGTCAGCGATAGACAAGGTGACGCCCCTTTCATCCTCACGCCCGGAAACAAAGACGCTTTCGCCATATTTCGACGCATTTTCAATGAGATTACGGATGGCGCGCTTGAAACCCACTGGGCGTACCAGCGCATCATAGTGGTCGATCCCTTCATATTCCGCGCGTCCGCCATCATCGGCGATCTCATCCACGAGCGTTGCGGTCATGATCGCAACATCGACGGGCTGCTGCTTTTCCGGATCATCTTCGCCACCCAGATAGGCCAGTAGAGACGAGACCATGGCCGACATTTCCATGACGTCATTGCCGATCTCCTGACGGAGACCTTCGTCGCCAATGCCTTCGGCGCGTAATTGCAGGCGAGCGAGCGGGGTTCGCAGATCATGCCCTACTGCTGCCAGCGCCTCGACCCGGTCGTTGATCAGGGAATGGATACGCGCCTGCATCTCGTTGAAGGCATGCACCAGTTCGCGCACTTCTACGCCGCCGGTCTCCTCGATCGGCTCCTGCCGTTCGCCATGGCCGATACGCGCCGCCGCCTGCGCCAGTTTGCGCACCGGGCGCAGCGTCGAGCGGACCATCAGTCCCGCGATAAGGCTGAGGCCGAGCGCGACGACCACCATCATGACGATCCATGTGAAGCGGAACTTACCCTCATCAACCAGTTGAGGAGCCTTGAAGGTGATCCAGCTGTCATCGGCCAGTTGGAGCGATCCCGTCACCAACCCACCCCGCCCCGGCTCCTTCAGGTACAAGCGCAGGTCATGCTGGGCCAGCACCGGTTCCCAGTGCGTGATCTGATCCCGCATGACGGTCAGGTCCGGCGACATGGGCGGCGCGGGCGGCAAGGTGGGCACCCAGCGCACGGTGAAATTCTTGCTGGAAAGCCGGGCGGCAATGGCCGGACGTTCGGCGGGAGGCCGCTGGATCATCACCCGGCTCGCGCCGGAAAGATGCTCGGCGACCCGATGCACCTCATCCTCCCGAACCCGCAGCTTGCTCGCGCGGTCGTAGAGGATGGTGCTGGCGCAGAATTCGATCAGGATCGTCAGCAGGACGATGGCCAGAACGCGGCCGAGCAAGCCGATCGAAGGATGCAATAGTGCCCTCAAACGCGCTCGACTTCGGCGCTGAACATATAACCGATGCCGCGCACCGTGACGATCGGGGCTTTGCCGCCCTTATGCGAGAGCTTGCGGCGCAGGCGGCTGATCAGGACGTCGACGCTGCGGTCGGAACTGTCGCCCAGACGGGTGCGCGACAATTCGATCAGTCGCTCACGGGCGATCACCCGCTGCGGATTGTCGATGAAGCTGGACAGCAGATCAAATTCGGCGCCGGTCAGATCGACGACCGCGCTGGTGGGCGAGGTCACTTCGCGACGGGGGAAATTGACGGTCCAGCCGTCGAAATGCGCCTCGCGGCGGCCGCCGCCCTCATGCTGCCTGTCCATGCGGCCCCGGCGCAGGATTGCGCGGATGCGGGCGATGAGTTCGCGCGTGTCGAACGGCTTGGTCAGATAATCGTCTGCGCCAAGCTCCAGCCCGACGACGCGATCGACTTCCGCGCTCTTGGCGCTGACGAAGATGATCGGCACATCGCTTTTCTGGCGGATCTGGCGGCACAGGTCGAGGCCATTGGTGCCTGGAAGCATGATGTCGAGCACGACCACATCGACCGGCAATTCCGACATGATATTCCACATTTCCGGCGCGGAACCGGCAGGGCGGACGTTGAAGCCATTCTGCTGCAGCGATCGCATGACCAGAGTGCGCAGTGCCGGATCATCCTCGACGATCAGAACATTGGGAGCGGTCATGGTATGGAAATTCCAATTACTTTCAGGCCGATCATGTAGGGCATGGACCGACAGGGATCAATGGACGGCATATCCGGACGCCCATGCGCGTGCCGGCAAGCAAACGCAATTGGACGTCCGGATGGGTGGAGACAGACGCTTAGGTCAGCCGCCCTTTGCCTGGCTGAGTGCAGCAACGCCGTCCAGCTCGGCCATCAGGGCGCTCTGGTCGCGCTGGGCGGCGGCTGTTGCATGCGGAGCCAGCTTGTCGGACTCACGGGCAACGGCGGCGGCGATGCGCTTCTCCGCGGCCTGGCAGGTGCCGATTTCATAGCCGGACAGCGGCGTGAACTGATGGATCGGCTTGGCCAGCGCGGCAACGGCGGTCTTGTCAGCGGTGTGGACGGCGCGGTTCACGACCACATTGGCCTTCCAGCGGCACGCGGACTGGCCGGCGCGGTTGGCGGGGATCGGATTGACTTCGCGGGTGCTGGTCTGCGAATCCAGGCTGTAGGATGCGCTAACGGGCAGCACGCGATGATCGACCGCCGTCTGATGGAAAGGCTGCGCCATGGCGGACGGAGCGGCGACGACAGCCGCCAGGGCTATCCCCGAAAGGACGAGAAGTTTCATAGGTGTCTCCTGCTAATATCCCGGCGGCTGGTCTGCGCCGGTGACTGATTATGAGGTAGTCAAGCAGGATGTCCGGCCTATTTTCCGGTTGTAACAAAGTGTGTCTTTCACATGATCGATTTACAATCCGTGCATTTTCAGAAACTTAGAAACAATTGCACCCGGAAGGTTTCGTTCAGGCCTCCCGCCCAGTGTCATTTGATTGCCATTTCACGGGGGCAAGGGCGATAGGGAAAGGAATTCCCATGCCCCTGACGATCGACCGCCGCGCCCTCCTTCTTGCCGGAACTTACGGCCTTGGCGTGTTCGCCTTGGCCGGAGCGGCGCGGGCCGCAGGGCTGATCGCGGCGAGCGGCTTCACGCATAGTGTTGCGAGCGGCGAACCGGGCACGGACAGCATGTTGCTCTGGACGCGCTATGTCCCTGCGGGCGACGCGACCGTCACCCTGCGCGCGGAAGTCGCCGAGGATGCGAATTTCGGTCGCGTGATCGCAGGCGGCGCTGTCCGCACGGGAGCCTATCGCGACTGGACCGCCAAGCTGACGGTTGACGGCCTGCGCCCCGGCATACGCTATTTCTACCGCTTCATCGCCCCGGACGGCAGCTTCTCGCCGACAGGCCAGACCCGGACCTTGCCGCAGGGCAAGGTCAACCGCTTCCGCATCGGCCTTTTCTCCTGCTCCAACCTGCCTTTCGGCTATTTCAACGCTTATGGCCACGCGGCCGCCGCCGTCGAACGGGGCGAGCTTGACCTGATCTTCCATGTTGGCGACTATCTCTACGAATATCATCGCGGGGATTATCCCTCGCTCGCGGAAACCGTTCCCGGACGGATCGTCGAACCCATTGGCGAAATGATCGACCTGGCCGACTATCGCCTGCGCTATGCCGCCTATCGATCCGATCCCGACCTGCTGAAGCTGCATCAACTCAGCCCCTTTCTTGTGCAGTGGGACGATCATGAGTCCGCGAACGATAGCTGGGAGGGCGGCGCGGAAAACCATCAGCCGGCAACCGAAGGGCGCTGGTCCGACCGGCGCGCAGCGGCGGCCCAGGCCTATCGCGAGTGGATGCCGGTGTCCGATGAGCCATGGAAAAGCTATCGGGTCGGCTCGCTGGCGACCCTCTACCGCACGGAATCGCGCATCCTAGCTCGGACGCAGCAGATCGATGTCGCGCCGCTGTTCAAGGAGGCCGACCCCGCCGCAGCCCTAAAGGCCTTCCGCGACGGCCCTTGGCAGGACCCATCCGCGACGATGCTCGGCTCTGCGCAGGAAGTCTGGATCGGCCACGCCCTGAAAGCCGCGGCCCGCGAGACCGCCTGGCAAGTCGTCGGCATGGGCACGATCATGGGGCAGATAGACATGCCCGCCGCTGCCCGCGATTGGCTCTCCCCGGATGCGCCGGCTTACGCCCAAGCCTATACCGAGGCGGGCGTTCTCGCGGGATCACTGGGCCTGCCCTATAATTATGACAGCTGGGACGGCTACCCCGCCGCGCGCGCCCGGTTCCTCAAAAGTGCGCAGGCGGCCGACGCCGACCTCGTCATGCTTTCCGGCGACAGCCATAACGCCTGGGCGTTCGACCTGGCGCAGGATGGCAAGCCGGTGGGTGTCGAGATGGCGGGCCACAGCGTGACCTCGCCGGGCTTCGAGCATAGCGTGAAGGCCGACCCGAAGGTCGTCGCGCGCGGTCTGGTCGAGGGCAATCCCGGCCTCAAATGGACCGACACCAGCCAGCGCGGCTATGTAACGGTGGATATCACCCCTGCCCAGGTGACCGGCGAGTGGATATTCATGGCCGGGATCACGCAGGCATCGCTCGCCACCAGCGGCAGTCAGCGGATGACGGTCAAGCGTGGGCGACGGACCTATCAGGCGATCTGAGGAAAATCCGGACAGCGCGCATGTTTCGTGTATGACCCTCGCGCTGGATGCGTGAGGCTCAGCCCGCGCTTCCGCTATTCTGTCAGGAAAGAGATCGACCCTTGTTGTCTGCACATAGTTTCAGCATCTCCATCGCGAAGGAGTGGCGCGCGCTGTACGATCATATCTGGCAGCCAGACTATTTCCCGCAATGGGCGACGGGGCTGTCGGAATCTCATCTGCGTCCGGACGGGGACCATTGGACGGCCGATGGTCCGGAAGGACCAATCCGCATCCGCTTCACGCCACATAATGATTTCGGCGTGATGGATCATTGGGTCGATACCGGCGACGAGACCATCGTGCATGTACCGCTGCGCGTCATCGAGAATGGCGACGGCGCCGAAGTGGTGCTGACCCTGTTCCGTCAGCCGGACATGACGGACGAGCGCTTCGCCGCCGACATCAAATGGGTCAACCGCGACCTGCGGGCGCTCAAGGCACTGGCCGAGGGAAAGGTGAAGGCGCGCTAGAGAGGGACGGAAAAACCTAACCGCCATTTCTCGCCCAGCAACAGGTCATATTCCCTCGGCTCGAACGCATCGAAACCGCCGCCCGGATACAGCGTCAGCTCGCCGACCCTGATCCACTCGTCGCAGGCATAAAGGTCAACGCGCAGGAAATCGAAACCCTTGCCGAGCGTCTCGGCGACCCGGATCATCTCCTCCAGCCGCACCGGACGTTCGACTTCGCCCAGGAAAAAGCCGTCATAGTCGGGGTCGTGGAACGGTAGTTTTCGCCACTGCGGATCGTAATTGCAGTAGGATGTCGTTCCGTCATTCTCGAAATCCACCTCGATATGCGAGACCACCCCGTCAAAGGTGAACAGGCGATAGTCGGGTGGGATCGCGCCGCGGGACAGCAGCATCGGCTCGATAATGATTCGCGGCTCGAGCTGGCTGTAGGCCCACTCGCGATTATAGGATGCATGGTCGATCGCCAGCCAGGCGGCAGACGGGTCCTGCGCCATCAGCGCATCGACATCGTCCCAATGATTGAGCAGGCGGCCTACGCCGCTGGCATGGGTAGGCTTGACGACGGCGGGCAGTGCTATGGTCCGCCAGTCGACATCGGACAGCGCGGTTCCAACCCATTGCGTCGGGACTACATAGCGGGGCCCAACAACGTCCGTGATCAGCGCCTTCACGTCCGCCTTATCGACGATCGTGGGGAACAGCGGATTGCGGTCATAAAGCTTGCGCGCCTGCACCTTGTCGGTAAAGGTCCGGGGGTTGCGAAGGTCGGGAAACCGGCCCCGGAACGTGAAATATTTGAGCGCGCAGAAGGTCGCGTCGGGAAGCGGCGCGATGATCCTGCAGATCGCGCTGCGCGCCACGTCCTTCCAGCTCCGCTGGACATGCCCGGTATTAAGGAAGACATCCCTGTCCGTAACTTCCGCCGTCACTTGCGCCCTTCCCTCGCTCGTCGGCGGCATCTGTAACGCCCGGCGTTTAACAGGCGGTTATGGACTCGCGATAAAGACCCGCTGATGGCCAATATCCTCCGCTCCTCCCTGATCAGCATCGCTGCGACCGGCGCATCGCTGTTGGCGGGCTTCGCCAGCAATATCATCGCCAGCCGGATGCTGGGGCCTTCGGGCGCTGGACTTGTCGCCTTCGCCATATGGGCGGCGACCTCCGCCTCGGCCGTCGCCGACCTTGGCCTGCCACAAACCATGCTGCGAAACGGCGGCGCAGCATCTGGGCCGGGAGAGACCTGGAAAGGGCTGGTGCATTCGGCGCTACGGACTTTCCTGCTTTCGGTGATGCTCGTTGGGGCATGCATGCTGGGCTATGCCGCCTGGCTTGGCAGGCATGACGCGGGCGGCGCCTGGCGCTGGGCGCTGACGGCGGCCCTGTTCATCGCCTATGCCCTCGCCGCCTTCTCCACCGCCGTTGCGCGCGGGCGCGGGCGGTTTGGCCAGACGGCGACCAGTACGGTCATCGGCGGCGTTCTTCAGGTGCCCCTAGTGTTCATTGGTGCGTGGTTCTGGGGCGCGGCCGGCGCGCTGATCGGCCATGTCGCCCGCTACCTGCCGCAGGCGGTGCGGGTGCGCGGCTATATGGGCCATCCGCGCCAGCCGCTGACGCCCGACATGCGCGCCTATGCCAGCAATATGTGGCTGAGCGACCTTGTCGAGAACATGATCCTCTCGCGCATCGAATTCCTCTTCCTCGGCATCTTCTTTGCCTCGACCCAGATCGGCTACTTCGCCGCCGGCCTGTCGCTGGCCGGACTGATCGAGCAGATCATGCTGCAGATTTCGCCGGCTTTGATCGTCGGTTTCGCCGACGCACATTCCCGTAAGGATATGAAGGCTCTGCAGCTTTCCTATAGCCGGGTGATGCGCATGGTGAGCCTGATCATGTTCCCGGTGAGCTTCGGCGGCGCGGTCATCATCCCGCAGTTGCTGCCGATGATCTTCGGCCCGCTCTTCACGCCTGCGGTTCCGGCAGCGACGATCCTGATGGCCACGGTCTGGCCGGCGGCGCTTGCCGTCATTCCGTGGGGCCTCATTAGCGCAGCGGGGCACAGTCATCAGATATTGCGCATCCAGATCATCAGCGGTTTCCTGACCATCATCCTGTTGCTGGCGATCGTGCCATGGGGTGGGCTGGAGGGCGCGGCCTGGTCGCGCGCTGGCGTAAGCATCCTGACGCTAGTCATCCTGCTTTATATCTCGACGCGGCATATTGGCATCGCGACCCCTTGGGGCGCGCTGTTCCGCACCATGCTTGCCGGCGCTCTATGCGCAGCGGCGGCGGCCGTGCCGATCCTTCTGTTTGAGGGCATCGTCGCCATAGCGGCGGCCGTTGCGGCCGGGGCTATCGTCTACCTGCTGGCGATCCGCCTGTTCCGGCTTGTCGATCCCGACGATGCTGATGTCCTGCTGTCGGGTTTCGAAGCCAAGCTGCCGAGTTCCGCGAGACGCGCCGTTTCCGGCCTGTTCGCCTTCATCGCGCCGCGTTAGGCCTCAGCCTTCGAACGCCGCCTCCAGCGTCTGCCGGGCCACATCATGCCAGGTCATGATCCCGTCGCGCAGCTCGTCCGAATGGGGCAGCGCCAGCGCGGCGTCAATCTTGCCGCGCCAGTCGGTCTCGCCGTCGAGCCGGTAGGTGATGGCGTTCCGCCCTGCATAAGGGATGAGGTCCGGCATCAGGATCGGCAGCTTGCAATAGCTATATTGCGGAAGCTTCAGGCTCGATTCCGACAGATATATCTCGGACGCCGTCATCCGGTACGGCGCAAGGCCAATGTCGGCATGGCGGATATAGGGAACGATGCTGTCGAAATCCCGCTCGCCATAAACGATGACGTTGGCGGGCTGCGGGCCATGCCAATGTGCGCCGAAGATATGGAAGGTGACTTCGGGCGCCGCCTTTGCCATCGCCGCGACGGACTCCTCGTCGAACAGCATGTTGCCGACCGACACCGCGTTCAGCGTCCCCTTCGCATAGGGCGAAGGCCGGCTTTCATCAAACAGGCTGGCGTCCACGCCCTGAGGGATGAAACGGATGTTGCCTCCGGCAGGCAGGCGCTCGGCTAGCAGGCGTGACGGCACACAGATGGTGTCAAACTGCGGGATCGCCTTTTCCTGAATCTTCTCCAGCACCGATGCGGCCCCGACGCTCTTCAACAGGTCCCGGCAGAAATAGAGGAGGCGCGCATCGGGATTGTAGCGATGCACGGTGTCGAAGAAACAGAGGGGTGACCCGCTTTCTATGACGACCAGATCGGCCTCCGCGATCTGCCGCCGCGCAAACTTGGGCAGATAGCTCCCATAGAGGCGGAAGGCCGCGTCGCTGAACCGGTCGAGCACGGCATTGCCGGAACTGAAGGCATGGACCGGCGGCAGATAGGCCCCCGCCCACAGATTCGGCTGCACGGCCTCGAAATGGTTCGCCTGATGCGCGGACAGCGCCTGGAAACGGGGCCGATCCTTGGCATAGCTCAGCCAGCTATGCCCGACGGTCGTGAAGTAAACCTGATTGCCCTGCTCGGCCCAGTTCTGCGCTACAAAGTGGACCGACGCCTTGCGATATCCGGGCAGAAAGACGTGCGAGGTCAGGATCACGATCTTGCGTGTTTTGTCCTGGGCTACCGTCTGCTGAATAGCCTTGTGGTGAAACACGGTTTCGATCCTGTCTGCACATGCGCATGACGCGCGGGTGTAGACGGCGACCGGGCAAATGAGATTGACCGGCGCACGTCCATCCGATCTACAAACACGGCACGGATAATGGCGGGTTAAGGCTGGAAAGCCCTTATTTCGCTGTCAGATTATGGGACAAGACCGCCGATGCCGCGCACCGCCTGGATCGTCACTGCAGGAATTGCCCTTATTGCTGTGGCAATCGTCACCGCAGCAGCTATTCGGGCGCCTTTGCGCGTGTTCAACGCCGCCGTTCCCAAGGACTGGGGAAGCACCCGGATCGCCGAAGGGATCGCCTATGGCGAGGGCGACCGGCGCAGGCTCGACATATATGCTCCCAGTGACATGCAGGCCAATGCGCACCTGCCCGTTATCGTTTTCTTCTACGGCGGCTGGTGGTCCAGCGGCGTGCGATCGGGCTATGCCTTTGTTGGGCGTGCGCTGGCTGCCCAAGGGTTCGTCGTATTGATCCCGGATTACCGTCTCGTCCCGCATGTGACATTCCCGGCCTTCGTCCAGGACGCAGCAGCAGCGGTCAAATGGACGCAGGCGCATGTCGGTGCCTATGGCGGCGATCCCGGTCGCATCGTGCTGGCGGGGCATTCGGCCGGCGCCCATATCGGCGCGCTGCTGGCGATGGACCCGCAATGGCTCGGGACATCGAGAAAGGCCATCCGAGGCTTTGCGGGCGTCGCCGGACCCTACGATTTCTACCCTTTCGAGGCCGAGCAGACCAAAGCTGCCCTCGGCCATTGGCCCCGCCCGATGGAGACCCAACCGATCACATGGGCCAGCGCCGGAGATCCGCCCGCGCTTCTGCTCACCGGCGCAATGGACGACACGGTCAGGCCGCGAAACAGCGAAGCGCTGGCTGCCCGCCTTCGCGCGAGTGGCGTGCCGGTAGAATTGAAAAGCTACGCCGGCATAGGGCATATCGGCATTCTCACCGCCTTCGCTCTGCCCCTGCGCAGCCGCGCGGCCGTGGTGGACGACATCGCCACTTTTGCGCACAGGGTGTCCCAGCCGTAGCCCAAAAACATGGTTAACAAACATTTCCCATCGCCGGTAAACTCCTGTAGAATTTCAAGGACTACTCACATGATCGATGTGGGTGCAGGGTGGAACTTGGATGATCGGGCGTTTTGTTTCACCGTTGCTGCTGCTGGTTCAGGCAGCCACTATGCCGCCTGCCAAGGCCGCGCCGCCGGCGGGTCCATCCGTCTTCATGTTCGAGACCGGGGCGACGCTGCTGGAGAAATGCCAAAACAAGGCGCCTGAATATGCCCTGGCCTGCACGGCTTATGTCGTCGGCGTGGTGGATGGCATCAAGAAGGACATTTATCTTGGCCGCGCGCCGACGACCTGTTGGCCCGACAGGCTTGGCGCAACGCAGGTGAGGGACATCGTCGTCAAATATCTCAAAACCTATTCCGACCAGCGCAATTTCCCAGCGTCGCTGATCGTCAGCGTCGCGCTGGCCGACGCCTTCCCCTGCCATCCCTGAAAGCGCGACTGGCAAGCGTTGCATCGCCGCCTTCGCTAACGCACAACAGTCCGAAATCAGCCACACTAAGGAGAATCATGAGCGACAGCACAAGCGATCGCTGGTGGCGGGGCGCCGTCATCTATCAGGTCTATCCGCGCAGCTTCGCCGACTCCAACGGAGATGGCATAGGCGACCTTCCGGGCATCACCGCGCGGCTTGACCATATCGCATCGCTTGGCGTGGACGCGATCTGGCTGTCCCCTTTCTTCACCTCGCCGATGCGCGATTTCGGCTATGACGTCTCCGACTATTGTGACGTCGATCCGATCTTCGGCACGCTTGCTGACTTCGACGCGCTGATCGCCCGCGCCCATGCGCTGGGCCTGAAGGTCATCATCGATCAGGTCTATTCCCACACGTCAGACCAGCACCCCTGGTTCGTGGAGAGCCGGTCGAGCCAGGACAATCCCAAGGCCGACTGGTATGTGTGGGCCGATCCCAAGGCGGAAGGATCGCCGCCCTCAAACTGGCAGTCGGTTTTCGGCGGGCCGGCATGGACCTGGGACTCGCGGCGGCGACAATATTATCTCCACAATTTCCTGATGGAGCAGCCGCAGCTCAACGGCCACAATCCCGACGTCCGGCAAGCCTTGCTGGATACGGCGCGCTTCTGGCTGGATCGTGGCGCGGACGGGTTCCGGCTGGATGCGCTGAACTTCGCGATGCACGACCTGCAGCTGCGCGATAATCCGCCCGAGACCAAGCCGGGGCCGCGCACCCGGCCGTTCGATTATCAGCGCAGGCTCTACAATCAGGGCCATCCGGACATACCGCTATTCATCGAGAGCCTGGCGGGCCTGATCATCGGCCATGGCGATCATTTCACGGTGGCGGAAGTTGGCGGCGAAGATGCCGATAGGGAGATGAAGGATTTCACTCGCCTGCCGGGCCGTCTGAACAGCGCCTATGGCTTCACCTATCTCTATGCCCCTGAATTGACGGCAGAAGTGGTCCGCGACGCCATTGCCGAGTGGCCTGGTGTCGATGCGACGGAGGGCTGGCCGAGTTGGGCCTTTTCCAACCATGATGCGCCGCGCCATGTGACGCGCTGGGGTGAAGGGCGGGATCGGGACCGGGTCGCACGGCTCACCATGCTGCTGCTGACCTGCCTGCGCGGAAACATCTTCCTCTATCAGGGCGAGGAGCTTGGCCTGCCGCAGGCGCATGTCCCGTTCGAGCGGCTGGTCGATCCGGAAGCGATCGCCAACTGGCCGCTGACCTTGGGCCGCGACGGGGCACGAACGCCGATGCCGTGGACAGGGCAAGCGCCATGGGGTGATTTCTCGACTGTGGAGCCGTGGCTGCCTGTGGACCCGGAGCATCTGAAGCTGGCCGTCGCGGCGCAGGAAGCAGATGCGCGGTCGATGCTTGCTTGGACCAAAGAGATGGTAGCGCTGCGGCGGGGGCATGCCGCGATCCGGATCGGGGAGATTGTCGTTCGCGAGACGCCGGACGATGTGCTGGCATTCGACCGGGTTGCGGATGGGAAGACGGTTACCTGCGTGTTCAATCTCTCCGATGTGCCAGTCGAATGGCAGCCCGATGATGCGGGTTTGAGGATATTGGCGGGCGTCGGCGATGAGGATACCCGCATCCCGACGATCCTACCTCCGCTTTCGGGCTATGTAGCCACACACGAATAGCGCGCGTCTCCGTTCGTCCTGAGCTTGTCGAAGGACTGCCCTCTCTTCCACAGGAAAGACAGGGCTTCGACAGGCTCAGCCCGAACGGGGCTAGTGTTGGAGCATCGATTTCTCGACTTCGCTCGAAACGAAAGGAGGGGGATGTTGGAGTAAGCTAGTCGACCAGCTTCCCGTCCTTCACGACATCCGTGACATGCTCAAGGATAGTAACGTCCTTGAGCGGATCACCGGCGACGGCTATGATATCTGCATAGCGTCCCACGGCAATCGCCCCGACGTCGCTTTCCTGGCCCAACGCCTTCGCGCCGCTGATCGTGGCGGCCTGGATGGCCTGTAGCGGCGTCATGCCCCATTCGACCATCTTAGCGAACTGCTTGCCATTGTCGCCATGCGGATAGACGCCCGCGTCGGTGCCAAACAACATCGGCACGCCGGCCCTCACCGCCTTGCGGAAGGTCTCGCGCTGCAGGCGGCCGATCATCTTTTCCTTGTCCAGGCTCTCCTGCTCGGTGCCGTTCGCCGTGCCGGTCGCAAGGATATAATCATCGTTATAGATATCCATGTCGAACCAGGTCTTCTTCTGCGCGGCGAGCTTGATCGTCTCGTCGCCCGCAAGGCTGCAATGTTCGATCGTGTCGATGCCAGCCAGGATGGCCGTGCGAATACCCTCATCGCCATGAGCGTGCGCGGCCACCTTCAGACCCAGCATATGCGCCTCGTCAGCAATGGCCTTCATCTCTTCCAGCGACAGCTGCTGCGCGCCGACTGCATCACCCAGCGAGAACACGCCGCCGGTCGCGCAAATCTTGATGACGCGCGCGCCATATTTGTGGAGCCAGCGGACCTTGGCGCGCGCCTCCTCAGGTCCGTTGACGACGGAGGGTTGTTTGCTGTCCATCGACGGCGGCAGTCCGCCTTCGTCACAATGGCCGCCGGTCGCGCCGATCGCATAGCCTGCGGGCACGATCCGGGGGCCTTCGATGTAACCGCCCTCGATCGCCTGCTTCAGGCCGACATCGCCGAAATCGGATGAGCCGACGTTGCGCACGGTCGTGAAACCCGCCTTCAGCGTCTTCTTCGCATTGGCGACGCCGACTGCTGTCCAGAAGCTGTCGGTGTAGCGCAGGCCCTGATAGCCGCCGACCTCGGCCAGGCTGGTCAGGTGGACATGCATGTCGATCAGGCCGGGCAGGATCGTCTTGCCGGACAGGTTGATATGCTTGACGTTATCGCCCCAGCGCACCGTCCTGGCATCGGCGATGCTGGTGATGCGGCCATTTTCGATGAAGACCGCCGGATTGTCGACTTCCTTGCCAGTCAGCACGTCGACCATCTTTTCGGCGGTCACAACCACGGTTTCGGCATGGGCCGTCCCGGCCAGTAGCGACACGAGGAAGCAGGCAGCTGCGGCAATGGTTTTCATGCGATTCCCTTTGGAAATTATAGCTTTGATCTCGCAGACCTAACGCGCCGGACTGTTATGGAACAGATGTAAAATTAGCGCCCTAGAGCAAGGTCGACAGCAAAGCCGATCCACATGGCGGACAGGACAGCGCAGGACAGCAGATAGACAAGAAAGCGCGCTTTTACCGGTCCACTGGTGGCGTGAATGACGCTGTGGATCACGCGCAGGAAAACGAAAATCCATGCCAGCGCGACTTCGATATGATTGCCGTGCCGGGTTATCAGCAGCAACGGCACCAGCGCGAAATAAAGGACCGGCATCTCGAACAGATTGCGCAGGTTGTTTGCGGGCATCTCGACGGGCGTGAAGTAACGGAGCGCCGCCTCGCCGGTTTCAAAATCGGCAGCCCGTGGCGGATTGGCTTTCATGTGGCCGATGCGCTTGATGAACAGGAATAGCCATATGGCGTAGATCAGCGCGACTAGAACGAATGTCGGCCAGAGAATTCCGATCTGCATGTATGCCTCCCCCATGCTGTATAATTACGAATACAGCATGGAAGCGCACAAGCAGCAAGCGGCTCAGCGCCGGAACCAGGCTCCGCACAGGACCAGCCAGCCTATGCCCAATATCCACCCAGCGATGACATCGGTAGGCCAGTGGACGCCGAGCCAGACGCGGCTGAAACCGATTAGCGCGATCATGACTGACGCTGCCACCCAGGCCCATTTACGGGCCATCATCATCGCCAGCGCGCCGAAGAAGATCATGTTGCCGGAGGCATGGCCTGACGGGAAACTGTAGCTCTTGACGATATCCAGATGCGGAAGAAGGTCGGGCCGGGGTGCTGCGAAACCCTGTTTTAACGCGCTGTTGAGGAGCGTGCCGCCAATGACAACGAGGATCAGCCAAAGGACCTGACGCCCCCGCCCGCGCCAGAACAGCATCGCGCTGGCGACCAGCGTCATGCCGATCCGCGCGGCTGTGTCGCCAATCTCGCTGAGGCCGATCATCGCCAGCGTGACCGGCGGCCCGATGGCCGTGTCGCGCCATGCCCCCGCCCCGCCCATCAGGCTGCGGTTGAAGGTGGTCAGCCAGCCCCAGCGCTGCGCGAAGGCAATAGCGAGGATGATCAGCAGCGACAGGGCAAAGAGCAGCGCCCTTTGCCCCACGCTATAACGCCGTCCTGCGCGCGCCATATTGCCCTGCGTCCTAACGTGTTGCGTCAGATATGCAGCGCGCGGCCATAGGCGCTCAGCACGCCTTCGTGCATGACCTCGGAAATGGTCGGATGCGGGAAGACGGTGCCCATCAGTTCGACCTCGGTCGTTTCCAGCGTCTTGCCGACGACATAGCCTTGGATCATCTCGGTCACTTCCGCGCCGATCATATGCGCGCCCAAAAGCTCGCCCGTCGCCTCGTCGAACACGGTCTTGACGAAGCCCTCTGTCTCGCCGAGCGCGATTGCCTTGCCATTGCCCAGGAAGGGGAATTTGCCGACCTTCACCTTGTAGCCGGCTTCCTTGGCCTTCGCTTCAGTCAGGCCGACCGAGGCAACCTGCGGACGGGAATAGGTGCAGCCCGGAATATTCAGCACGTCCATCTCGTGCGGATGCTGGCCGGCGATCGCCTCGACGCAGATCACCGCCTCATGCATCGCCTTGTGGGCCAGCCAGGGTGCGCCGGTGACGTCGCCGAACGCATAGACGCGCTCGACATTGGTCTTGCCATAGCCGTCCGTGACGATGTGACCGCGATCGGTCTTCACGCCCAGCTCTTCAAGGCCGATATTCTCGGTATTGGGGACAATGCCGATGGCGACGATGGCGTGGCTGAACTCTTCGGTGGTGACGGTGCCGTCCTTGGCCTTGATCTCCGCCTTCACACCCTTGGCGGTGGCTTCCAGCTTCTGCAGGCCGGTGGAGGTGCGGATGTCCATGCCGAACTTCTTCAGCTGCTTTTCCATGAAGGCGCTGATTTCCGCGTCCTCAACCGGCAGCAGGCGGTCGAGCATTTCAACGACCGTGACCTTGGCGCCCATGTCGCCATAGAAGCTGGCGAATTCCAGGCCGATGGCGCCCGAACCGATGACCAGCAGGTTGGTCGGCATTTCCGGCGGCGTCATGGCGGTGCGGTAGGTCCAGATCTTCTTGCCGTCCGCAGGCGCAAAGGGCAGGTCGCGGGCGCGGGCGCCGGTGGCGATGATGATCTTCTTGCCTTCAAGGACCGTCTTCTCGTCGCCCTGGGTGACCTCCAGCTTGCCCTTGCCGACGAGCTTGCCGACGCCCTCGACGACGGTGATCTTGTGCTTCTTCATCAGGCCCTTGACGCCGCCGTTCAGCTGATCGGCGACCTTGCGCGAGCGCTGGACGACCTTCTCCAGGTCATAGGCGGGCTTAGGCGCGGACAAGCCATAAGCCTCCGCATGGGTGATGTAATGATAGATTTCCGAAGAGCGCAGCAGAGCTTTGGTCGGGATACAGCCCCAGTTGAGGCAGATGCCGCCCAGCCGCTCGCGCTCGACGATCGCGACCTTCAGGCCCAGCTGCGCCGCGCGGATCGCGCCGACATAGCCGCCGGGGCCGGAACCGAGGATGATAAGATCATAAATGTCAGCCATGAAAATCTCTCTTTGCCGATTTTATTGCGCCAGCGGGGGCACGGTGCGGGGCTGGCGATCCTCTCCGATCGCCACGAAAGTGAATGTCGCCTGGGTCACGCGATAGGACCGGTCGTCATGCCGCGTGCGCCGCCAGGCCTCGACGGCGATGTTCATCGAGGTGCGGCCAACGCTTTTGAGTGATGCGAATACGGACACCTCGTCTCCCACGACGACGGGACGAAGGAACTCCATGCCCTCGACCGCGATCGTCACTGCCCTCCCCTTTGAATGACGGGCGGCGACGGAACCAGCTGCCGAATCCATCAGGCTCATCAGCCAGCCGCCGAAAATATCGCCATAGGGATTGGTGTCGGCGGGCATGGCGATGACGCGGACCGCCGGGTCGATCTGCGGCGGCGCTTCATCGGGCTTGCTCATCAGGCGAGCATGCCCAGCGGATTTTCGACCAGCGCCTGGAACGCCTGCATCAGCTGCGCGCCGACCGCGCCGTCGATTGCGCGGTGATCGAAGCTGCCCGTAGCCGTCATAACCGTCGCGATGGCGAGCGCGCCGTCGACGACATGGGCGCGCTTGTCACCGGCGCCGACCGCCAGGATCATGCCCTGCGGCGGGTTTATGACCGCGTCGAACTGCTTGATGCCGAACATACCGAGGTTGGAGATGGAGGCGGTGCCGCCCTGATATTCGTGCGGCTGCAGCTTGCCTTCACGGGCGCGGGCAGCGAGATCCTTAGCCTCCGTCGCTATCTTTGACAGAGCCTTGCTCCCGACATCGGTGATGACCGGGGTGATCAGGCCGCCGGGAATGGCCACGGCCATCGACACATCCGCACGCTTAAACTTGACCAGCGTATCGCCTGCAAACTGGACATTGGCGTCGGGCACCTGCCCCAGCGCAACGCCCAGCGCCTTGATTAGTAGGTCGTTGACCGACAGCTTGACGCCGCGGCTTTCCAATCCCTTGTTGAGGTCGCCGCGCAGTTTGAGCAGCTTGTCGATGTTACAGTCCAGCGTCAGGTAGAAATGCGGCACCGTCTGCTTGGATTCGGTCAGGCGGCGCGCAATCGTCTTGCGCATGGACGACAGCTTTATCGTCTCAGAGGGAATGCCCTCCAGGAAGGGCGCCGGGGCGGACGGGGCGGCCACTGCTGCAGGCTTCGGCGCCGTATTGGCCTGTTCGGCCGGCGTGGATGGTTTTGCCGGGACGACGGACGGCTTCGCGCCGCCCAGATCGGCCTTTACGATGCGGCCATTGGGGCCGCTGCCTTCCACCGCGGAAAGATCAATACCGGACTGTTCGGCAAGGCGGCGAGCAAGCGGGCTGGCCTTTACGCGCTCGCTGTTGTCCGATGCCGGTTTGACCGGCACCGGATCAGTTTTGGCGGCAGGCGCTGCCTGCGCCTTTTCCGGCGTCGCATCAGCCTTGGGCGCTGCCTTCTCTGCAGCGGCCGGCGGCGATGGTTCAGGGGTTTTCTCCCCAGCGCCCTGGCTTTCATCGCCTTCGCCCTCGATCGTGGCGATCACGGTTCCGACCTTCACGCCTTCGCTACCTTCAGCCACCAGTATCTTGGTGATCGTGCCTTCATCGACGGCTTCGAATTCCATCGTGGCCTTGTCGGTTTCGATTTCCGCCAGAAGGTCGCCGGACTTGACCGTGTCGCCCTCCTTGACAAGCCATTTGGCCAGTGTCCCCTCTTCCATCGTTGGGGAAAGTGCGGGCATCTGGATTTTGATCGGCATTAGGGTTCAGCCCTTTATGTGATTCCAGGAAAGGATGGGTGCGGTTTTGACGCTTTGGCCTCAGGGGTCAAGGGTGGCCTTGTTTTCCGGAAAGATATGGCCCAGATTCGGCATTCACAAGGCGGGGCACGCTGAATGCGCACATATCTTGTCGTCGTAGACGAAACGCGCGAGGCCGAAGCCGCCCTGCGCTTTGCCGCGCGCCGCGCCGCCAAAACGGGTGGGGCCGTGCAGATACTCGCCCTCGTGCCGCCCACGGAGTTCGTCCAGTGGGGTGGCGTGCAGGCGACCATCGAGGAAGAAGCGCGGCAACGCGCCGAGGCGCTGGTGACAGGCGCCGCTGGAACCCTTGTCGAGGAATCCGGAATACGGCCCGTCATCACGGTGCGGCAAGGCGATCCGGTAACCGTCGTGCGCAAGATGTTGGATGAAGCGGATGATATCGCCGCGCTCGTGCTTGGCGCCGCAGCCGTTGGCCCTCCGGGGCCTCTGGTTTCCCATTTTGCCGGGGCTGAGGCGGGCCGTCTGCCCTGCCCCGTGATGGTCATCCCCGGGTCGCTGGACCGCGAGACATTGGATCGGTTGAGTTAAGGCCTATTTCTTGCGGTGCTTGCCGCGCGAACTTCCCATGTGACGAATATTGGACGGGCGACCACGCTGCTGCGGACCGCCACGCCCACGCTGTCCACTAACAGGCAGATGGTTTGCGCCCTCGGGAATTTCAAAGCGTAGAGCGCCGTTGATCGGATCGGCCTCCACAAGGCGTAGCGGCAAATGCTGCCCCACCGTGTAGCGGTCGCCGCTGTTCATGCCCTCCAGCGCCTTGCCGGCCTCATCGAAATAGAAGCGCTCCACGCCCAGGGTCGAGACCGGCACCAGTCCGTCGCCGCCCAAGCCCTCGACCGTCGCGAAGAAACCGAAATTCTGGACGCCAGTGATCCGGCACTCGACCACCTCCCCGACGCGCGTCGCCAGGAAGGCGGCGACATAGCGGTCGACGGTTTCCCGTTCAGCCTCCATCGCCCGGCGCTCATGCTGACTGATGAGTTCGCCGACGCGGCCCATATTGGCCATGTCCTCACCGCTTAATGAGGTCTTGTCCGGAATGGACTTGTCCTTGGGTGCGGGCAGTTCGAGGCCATAGCCTCCGACGAGCGCTCGATGAACGAGCAGGTCCGAATAGCGGCGGATCGGTGAGGTGAAATGGGCGTAAGAGCCGAGCGCCAGACCGAAATGGCCTGCATTCACGGGGCCGTAATAGGCCTGCGTCTGGCTGCGCAAAATCTGCTCCATGATCTGCGGCCGCGCCTCATTATCGCTGAGCTTCGCGATCAGGCGGTTGAAGGTCGTCGGCTTGATAACCTGCCCGAGCGCGAATTCCATGTCGAAAGTCTTTAGATATTCCTTCAGCGCGACCAGCTTCTCGCGGCTCGGCGGCTCGTGGACGCGGTACATCACCGGCGCCTTCTTCGCCTCCAGCGCCTTTGCGGCAGCGACGTTGGCGGCAATCATATAATCCTCGATCAACCGGTGGGCGTCGAGACGCTCGCGCACGGCGACGCTGACGATCCGCCCATTCTCGTCCAGCATCACGCGGCGTTCCGGCAGGTCGAGCGCAAGCGGGTCACGCGCATCCCGCGCCTTTGCGAGCAGTGCCCAGCAGGCCCAGAGGGGTTTGAGCGCGGTCTCCAGCAAGGGATTTTCGACCTCACCATCGATCGCCGCCTGCGCCTGTTCATAGGGGATGTTGGCGGCCACCCGAATGACGGCGCGGGTAAAGCGCCAGGAGGTGATCTTGCCCTTCGCATCGATGACAAGATGGCAGGCCATGGCCGCCCGGTCCTCGTCCGCGCGCAATGAGCACATATCAGACGATAGCTGATGCGGCAGCATCGGCACGACGCGATCGGGGAAATAGACGCTGTTGCCGCGCTTGCGCGCCTCGCGGTCCAGGGCGCTGCCGGGACGTACATAGAAGGCCACGTCGGCAATGGCGACGATAGCGCGGAAGCCGCCGGCATTTGCCTCATCCTCGTCCGGCGCGGCCCAGACCGCGTCGTCGAAGTCACGCGCATCGACGGGATCGATGGCGACGATCGGCAGGTGCCGCAGATCCTCCCGCTTTTCCGTGTGCAACGGCAGAGAAGCGACGCGCACCGCCTCCTCCTCGGCGCTGTCCGGGAAGACGAACGGAATGCCATGCTTGTGGATGGCGATCAGGCTGAAGCTCTTCGGCGCGAACGGATCGCCCAGGATATCCGTGATGCGGGCGGAGATGCGCGGCGGCCGTCCGCTCGCCTCGGCAAGCACCAAATCGCCGGGCTTGGCGTCGCCGGCGTCGCTGACGGGCGTCGCATTGCGGATGCGCTTGTCCACCGGGCGCAGCCACAGCTTGCCCCCTTCCTTCACCTCGACCACGCCGAGCATGAGGTCGGAGCCCTTGGCGAGCTTCTTCATCGGGTGGGCGACCCAGCCATTGCCCGCCTCTTCCGTGCGAGCAAGGATGCGGTCACCGACCGTCAGCGCGCTGCGCTTGCCCCGCTCCACGATGCGCAGGCGCGGCGGCGGAACGCCCTCACCCTCCCATTTATCGGGTATGGCCAGCAACTGGTTGCCATCGACATCGACGATCCGCAGCACCGTGACCTTGGGCACGCCGCCCATCTTGTGGAAAGCGCGGGCTGCGCCGATGTCGATCAGGCCCTCGTCGGCCATGTCCTTCAGCAGCGCCTTGAGCGCGATCTTCTCCTGCCCCTTCAGGCCGAAGGCACGGGCGATCTCCCGCTTGCCCGCC
>JAHFPU010000035.1 GCA_023266635.1 Sphingobium sp. | reverse complement strand
CGATCCCTTGAAGCCCATCATGCCCGCAGACGACCAAGAGATGGCGTTGCCCTGCGCGTCGGTGATGGTCACCATGGTGTTGTTGAAGCTGGCGTTCACATGCGCGACGCCGGACGAGATGTTTTTGCGCTCGCGCTTCTTAATGCGCTGAGGTTCACGTGCCATTTGCTAAATCCTACTCGAAACCTTGGAGAGGCCGTGCCCAAGGCGGGCCGCCTCCAGCAGAGTAATTCGCCTTGCGGACGAATTACTTCTTCTTACCGGCGATCGGCTTGGCCTTGCCCTTGCGGGTGCGCGCATTGGTATGCGTGCGCTGGCCGCGAACCGGCAGACCCTTACGATGACGCAGCCCACGGTAGCAGGCGAGGTCCATCAAACGCTTGATGTTCATCGCCGTCTCGCGGCGCAGATCGCCTTCGACAGTGAGGTCGGCGTCGATCGCTTCGCGAACCTGAAGGACTTCAGCGTCCGAAAGGTCCTGGATGCGGCGGCTCTGATCGATGCCCAGCTTGGTTGCGATATCGACGGCGGTCTTGCGACCGATGCCGTGGATGTAGGTGAGCGCAATGATAACGCGCTTGTTTGTGGGCAGGTTAACGCCCGCGATACGTGCCATGTAGTCTTGTCTCCTGCTCCACGGGGCGTGTGGCGTTGCCCCATCTCAAAGCTTGCTTAACCCCGGACGCAAAAAAGACGGCGAGCGCGTTGCGCTGCCGGTACCAATCGTGTCGGGATGGGTGGCCCTTACTGAGTCGGACGTTTAGTGTCAAGCGCGGGCAGGAACCACGCAGGGTTCAGGCGCGTTTCGGCAACCGCCCTGTCGCAACGGACGGGCAGCACCGATGGGGGATATTTATATGCCGACTATAGCGCTTCGTTCCGGCCTTGTCGCCCTCGGCATGGCGCTGTCCAGCATGGGAGCGGCGCAAGCTCAAGAGCTTCGCGATCTATGCCCCGACCGCCCGGGCCTGGGCACTCCGGCATGCACCGTGGACAAAGGCCATCTGGTGGTCGAGGCCGGGCTGGGCGACTGGACGCACGAGAGCGACCCCGACATGCGGACGGACACAGTGACATCGGGCGATATCATGCTGCGGCTGGGCGTGACGGACAATATGGAGGTGCAGGCGGGGTGGACCGCCTTTGGCCATGTCCGCGAACGGGACCGCGCAACGGGAGCCGTCACTAACGCTTCCGGGGTCGGCGACCTGACCCTGGCCGTGAAGCGTAACTTGGCCAATCCGGATGGCTCGGGCTTCTCAGCGGCGGTCATGCCCTATGTCATCCTGCCGACCGGCGGCGGCGCGATCGGCGCAGGAGATACCGCATTCGGCCTGCTCGTCCCCCTGAGCTTCAGCCTCAGCGATACAGTGACGCTCAGCCTGACGCCCGAAGCCGATGCTGCCGTGGATGAGGACCGGAATGGCCGCCATCTTGCCTGGGGCAGCGTCGTGGGAGTGGGCATCGATCTGACCAAGAGCTTGTCCGGCACACTGGAATTCCAAGCCACGCGGGACAATAATCCTTCCGGCCACGCGACCCAGACATTAGCAAGCCTTTCCCTAGCATGGCAACCCAGCGATAATCTGCAACTCGATATGGGCGGCGTTGCCGGTCTTAATCATAACAGCCCTGACGCTGAACTTTATGCGGGTGTGACCCGCCGCTTCTAGCGCGATTGCCAGTTAGAACGCCCTCTGTTATAACATTCGTATGAACAAACCACTGAAGCTCATCAAGATCGGCAATTCGACCGGGGTCATCCTGCCAAAGGAGGTGCTGGCGCGCCTGCGCGTTGCGCTTGGGGATGAGTTGAGCCTGTCCGACACGCCTGGCGGTGTCGAGCTTCGTGCGAATGACAGCGACTTTGACACGCAAATGGCCGCAGCCCAAGCCGTGATGGATCGCAGACGGCGGGCGCTTCGCGAACTCGCCAAATAATTAACCCATGGCAAGCGAATGGACCTGGGTGGCGCTGAACGTCGCCATTGCGGCGCATCGCGCCCAACTCGCCGAACATGGCGGGGGCGATGGCGTGCGCGACATGACGCTGATGGAAAGCGCCATGGCTAGACCGATCAACCTCGCTGCCTATGGCGAACCTGATGCAGCCGCGCTCGCTGCTAGCTATGCCTATGGCATTGCACGCAACCACCCCTTCGTGGACGGCAACAAGCGAACGGCGCTGGTGGTGAGCGAAACCTTCCTGAACCTTAATGGCTATTCTCTCGACGTGACGGACGCTGAACTCGTTGTTCAGTTTCTCGCCCTCGCCTCCGGTGACCTGCCGGAGGACGAACTTGCTGATTGGTTCAGAGAGCGGCTGGTCTAGCCGAGCATCCGGCGCAGGACGCCGTCTTTCAGCACGAAATGATGGCGGAGCGCAGCGCCGATGTGGAGCAGCGCCAAGGCACCGAACAGCAGGCCCAGCAGTTCATGGCTTTCGTGCGAGAGGCCGTAGATCGCGTCCTGCTTCGTTACCCCGAATTTCGGAATGTCGAACAGCCAGAACCATGTGAGGGGGCGGTCGCCTGCCGAGGTCATGATCCAGCCGGTCAGCGGGACGATGAGTAGCAAGGCGTAGAAAGCGAGATGAGTTAGGTTGGCCGTCAGCTTTTCCCAGGCGGGCATGGCCGCGGGTAGCGGCGGCGCGGGGTGCGACAGGCGCCAGGCGATACGCGCGAGGGTCAGGAACAGGATCGTGATCCCAGCCGCTTTGTGCAGCGGCATCACGGGGAACAGCTTGCCCAGCGCGTCATGGAACAGGCCGCCCAATATGTTGAAGATCACCAGCAGGGCAATGGTCCAGTGGAGCCAGCGGGCGACCTGATTATAGCGGGCGGTGTCGTACTGAATCATTCGGGCTTGGGTCCTTGTTCGGCGGGTCTGTCCGGATGAACGGTCCGGGCGGTCAGAGGCTCCACCATGTCGTAAAGTTCGCGGCGAAGTTTGTGCATGACAAGGGTACTAAGGGTCGCCCAACTAGTGACAAACGAAACTATATTCCCCATATGTTGGAAATGGCCGCAGATTCGTCCCTCCCCCTCTCCCCGCCGCCCGGCGCGTCCGCCGACTGGACGGTGCCGCAGGCGTGGGACAGCTACACGCCGGCCGAGCACGCCATGTGGGACCAATTGTTCGCGCGCCAGTCGGAGATGCTGCCCGGACGCGTGACCCAGGCGTTCCTCGACGGGCTGGACGTGCTGCGGATGGGCCATCCGGGCATTCCCGATTTCGATGAACTGAACGAGCGGCTGATGCAGCGCACCGGCTGGCAGGTGGTCGCTGCGCCCGGACTGGTGCCGGACGACATATTCTTCGACCATCTCGCCAATCGCCGCTTCGTCGCCGGGCGCTTCATCCGTACGCCCGACCAGATCGATTATCTGGAGGAGCCTGACATCTTCCACGACGTGTTCGGGCATGTGCCGCTGCTCGCCCATCCGGTGTTCGCCGACTATATGCAAGCCTATGGCCGAGGCGGCCTGCGCAGCCTGGGCTTCGGGGCGCTGCACAAGCTGGCGCGGCTCTACTGGTACACGGTGGAGTTCGGGCTGATCCGCGAGGGTGGCGATCTGAAGCTCTATGGCGCGGGGATCGTCTCCTCCTTCGGCGAGTCCACCTTCGCGCTGGACGACCCCTCCCCCAATCGGATCGGCTTCGACCTCAAGCGGCTGATGCGGACCAAATACCGGATCGACGATTATCAGCAGAGCTATTTCGTCATCGACAGCTTCGACGACCTGCTGCGCCAGACAATGGAGACGGACTTCGCGCCGCTCTATGCCGAACTGGAAAAGAGCGAGGATCTGGAGCCGGACGCCGTGCTGGCCGAGGATCGGGTCATCACGCGCGGCACGCAGGCCTACGCCCTGGCCAAGGCCGGTTAGGCCTTCGCCTTCTTCGCCTTATGCTCCGCAAGCAGCTTGTCCAGTTCGACGATGCGCAGCCGTTCCGGCGTATCGCGCGCAAGCCCTTTGAGCCGGCATTCAGCCCATAATTTCCTGCGCTCCGATTCCAGCGCCTTCAGATACAGATCGGCCATGTCGTCTCCTTGATGTCCGGCCATAGGCGAACCGAAGCAGCTAGGCGACCCGCAATCCCAACCATTGCGCAGGACCAGCGGTCCGCCGCAGAACAAGCCGTTCCAACGCGACGACCAGCGCAAGGCTGATCCCGAACAACGGCACGACGAAGCCAAGCGCAACGACCAACCCGACGAGCAGCCAGCTATGCCGAATCATACCCTGCGGCGCGGGCGCGCCCAGCGCTCCGCCCGGACGCCTGCGCCACCACATCATAATCGCGGACACCGCCAGCAGGAACAGGCCCGACACGGTCGCGAGCCCGATCAACTGGTTGAGCCACCCGAACAGCGCGCCCTCATGCGCGGCGACGCCGATGCCAATCGCGCGGTCGATGAAGGGCCGCTGGTCGAAATCCTCCCGGCTAACGATCGCACCTGTCGCGCCGTCCATGCCAATGCTGGTGCGCAGGGGCCGGTTGGCGGCGCTGGACTTCACCATCCAGATGCCTCCCGCGCCGGTAGGCGGCGAAATCTCCACCGGCCCGGCCAGCGCGAGCGCCTGCGCGCGCGGCACGATCATGTCCAGCGCGCCCAGCGGGCCGGTCATATGCGTCATGACCATACCGCCATGGTCGGCATGTTCGCCCATCATCATGCGCGCCCCCTTGTCGAGCGCCGCCCGGTCGCGCGCATCGGCGGCGCTGCCTGCCGACCAGTCCTGCTTTTCCGCATAGCTGGCGGCGACGCCGCGCACGGCCTTCAGATAATTGCCCCAATTGTTCGCCCAAGGCAGTCCGGTGAGGATGAGAAATATTGCCAGGATTGATATCCAAATGCCTGTAACAGCATGAAAATCCCGCCAAAGGACTGCCCTGCCTCGCCGCAGTCGGGGATAGAGCGTTCCGGCCAGCCCCGCGCCCGAGCGCGGCCACCACAGGAACAGTCCGGTCAGCAGCATGATAATCGCCCAACTGGCCGCCAGTTCGACCAGCATCGAACCGAACGCGCCCGCCATCAATTCCCCGTGGAGGCGGAAGACGATCCGCATCAGTTGATCCTCCTCCCCCACCGTCTTGAGGATCACCAGCGTCTGGGGATGCACATAGACGCGGGTTTCCTCCGCGCCCTTCCCCACCACGATCTGCGTCGCCTGATCGATCCGGTCCGAAAGGACGAAGCGGTGCAGCACGGACCCCGGCACGGCCGCTGTCGCTGCGCGCGCCTGTTCGGCGGGGCTGGCAAGCTCGCCCGTATAGGCCAGCCCAGCATAGGGCCGGTCGATCATCGCCTCGATCTGCGGCTTGAACAGGTAAAGCCCGCCCGTCACCGACAGCCACAGGATGAACGGCACGCAGAAGAGCCCGGCATAGAAATGCCAGCGCCACACGGTGCGGTATCGGTTTTCCTGTCGCTGGGCGTTCGTCATGGTCATAGCGTCCACCCTGCCTCTATCAGGAAGCTGCGCTGCGGATAGGGATGGAACACCCATGCCTTATCATTGGTGATATTGTTCACCCCCGCCGACAGCCGCATCCCGTTGCCAAAGCGCTGGGTGAGTTTGGCGTCCAGCGCGAACAGTTCCGAGGTGTAGCCATAGGTGTCTCCCCGCTGCAGCCCGTCGAGGTCCGTATTGGGCCGCGACGCATAGCGGAAACCGAGCGAGGATTGCAGGCTGGGCGTGATCGCATAGCGGATGCTGCCGTTCAGCCGCCAGCGCGGAATGCGGGGAAACTGCACGCCTTCCGATAGCGGATCGGCGCTGTTGCGCACCGTCTGCGCATCGATCCAAGCGGCGTTGGCCTCCATATCCAGCCCCTCGACCGGCCAGTCGCGGGTTTGCGCGATCAGTTCAGCGCCATATTGCCGGGTCAGGTCGATATTCTTGTAGCTGGATGTCGACACGCCATTCTGGTTGAAGCCGACATAGCTGAAGATCGCGTTGCGGACCCGCTGGTAGAACAGGCTGCCGGTCAGCGTCACCGGCCCCATTCCATGGCGCAGCAGCAGGTTGGCGTCCCGGCTGCGTTCCGGCTTCAGGTTCGGATCGAAGCTGTTCTGGTTGAAGCTGCCATCGCCATTCAGCGACCCCTGGAACAGTTCGCCCACCGTCGGGAAGCGGGTGGCGGTGGCAAGGCTGAGTTCCGCCGACCAGTTAGGCGCGAAGCCAGAGCGCAGGGCGAGTTTCGGGCTGATCGCGCTGTCCTTGCGGCTGGCATAGTTTTGCGTCACCGGCTGCCCGGCAAGCGCGCCGGTCGACGCAACCGCTGTCAGGCCGCCGCCGAATGCGCGCCAGGATTCCGCCCGCAGGCCAGCCGTGAGCGTCATCGCATCGGCGATCGCTATCTCATCCTCCACGAACGCGCCGAGCAGGCGGGTGCGGCCGAAGGTGCGATTGCGGAAGGTGCGCCCGGTCGCGTCGCGCCAATTTGCGGTGCCGTAAACGCTGCGATCGGTATCGTAGCGGTTGCCGGACAGGCCCCAGGCGATACTGTGGGCGCCGAATGTGCGGGTGGCCTGAAAGTCGCCCGTGTACCAGCCGGTCGGCCCCTGCGAGGTGATCTGCCCCGCCCCGTTCGCCCTGCCATTGGCATAGCCACTGGATTGCAGCGCGTCCTGCCGGTCGAAGCGCAGGGTCGAGAGCGCGATGCGGGTGTCGAAGCCGAGGACGGGCGCAGCAAGCTTCAGTCCGGCAAGCCATTCGTCCTTGCGCGCTACGCCCCAGTTGAAGGTCGATGCGGCGTTGAGGTTGTATGTGTGCCCGTCGAAGCTGGTGAGGCCGCCGCCATACCAGGGATTGCCATTGGCGTCGCGGAGGTAGGTTTTGGGGTTGAGCGTCTTTTCCTCGTTCCACCAATAGGTGAACAGCGCCTCGGCATGCACATCGCCCTGATCGAAGCGCAGTTGCCCGCGTAGCTGGTCCTGCCGCGTGTCGATGGACGAATAGTCGCCAACGATCGGGGCAACGACGTTCGTTCCGGTGACCGGGATGAGGCCCTTGTCCACCACTGCACCGGTGACGGGCGTGCCGGCGGAAGGGTTGGCATAGTTGGCGGCGCTGTAGCCGAACTGGTAAAATTGCTGGGGATGGCCTTCGTTGATCAGTCGTCGCCCCGATACGCGCACCGAAAAGGGGCCGTCCTTCTGTTTCAGGGCAAAGCCTGCCTCACCCGACCAGCCCCAAAAGTCGTCATGGGTGCCATATTGGTCATAGGGCTGGACGAAGCCCTGCATGTTCACGAACGCCTCCGTCCGTTCCGGCGCGCGGGTCGTGATGTTGACGATGCCGCCCATCGCATTGCCGGAATAGCGCGCGGAATAGGGGCCGTAGACGATATCGAACTGCTTCACCTCGCCCGGCGACACCACGCCCCAGGCGGGCGGAAAGCCGAAACTGTTGCCCAGGAAATTGGAGACGACGAAGCCGTCCACCATCACCAGCGCGCGCGCCGACTGGGTCGAGTGCGTGCCGCGAAACCCCGGCACGCCATTATTGTCGCCGACATAGCGGCTGCGCACGAAGAAGTCGGGCGCATATTTCATCAGGTCTTCGACATTGAAGGCGTTGACCCCGGCGAACTGCTCCTCGCCCAGACTGACGGACAGGCCGCGCGGTTCGATGGTGATCGGCGCATTGGTCTGGCCGACAACGATGATGTCGGGGCGGTCGGCGACATCCTCTTCTTCGGCATGGAGCGCAGGAGAAAAGCCCGCAAGGGCGGCGAGACAGGCGGCGCCATAGGCGCGCGATGATATGAACATGGAAATAGCCTTCGAATAGCGCAAACGTCCGGACGCTGTAGGTCCGGGCAGGAAGGCGGTTCGAGGATTTGGGCAGGAACCGCCGCGTCAGGCTGCGGCGGGCGGTCCCGATGACGGCGGCGGCGGCGCGGCCAGCCGGGCGATCCACCCGGTGCGCAGCGCAAGGGCGATCGGCCCGGTCGCAAGCTGCCATGCAGGCAGCGTGACGCCCAGCATCGCATCGGCGAGCAAGGGCGCGGCGGCTCCGCCGGCGAAGGGGCAATGTTCGCCTGCCATGCCTTTGGGGTCGGGTTTGGTTGGGCTCTTGTCACGGTCGACGAGGACATTGACCGCGCCCTGGCCGGTGCAGAGCGTCACGATGACGCCCTGCGCGGTGGCAACCGGCATGAAGCCGCTGGGCATCAGCACGCGCATGGCGAGGACGAGCAGGGCCAGCGCCGCAAACAGCGCCCGCGCCTTGTCCGAATGTCTGATCGCCCCCAGCATGGGCGGCGTCTTAGTGGCAGTTGCGCGGGATGTCACTAGGACCGAAAGTCCAAGGCGGATCGGGTGTTATGGCAGGAGCGTGGTCGGGGGCGCGCTGTGGCTCAGGAAGGGCTGGACATGCAGGCGGGGGAACACATCCTCCAGCGTCTTGGTGTCCGGCAATATGTAGACGACGCCGCCCTTCTTCCTGAACATCGGCCGGACCTTCAGATTGTAGAAGGGGATCGGCAGGTTGATGCAGCCGAAGGATATGCGGTTGTCGTCCGGCGTCGGTGAGGCGAGCCGCTCGGCGCGATGCTCTTCCTTCGTGCCTTTCACCACCGGATGCAGCGCGACCGAGGTGCTGTAATCGACCCAGAGCACCCGGACGCCGCCAGCCGCCACGCCATAGCGGGCGATGAAGCGGCCAGCGGGTGTCGTCTTTTCCGCCGGGCCGATCTCGGCGAGATTCTTGCCGCCGATGCCGGGGGTAGCGTCATCGCCGACCGCGATGCCGATCAGCACGGCAGCGTCGCCGCGCATCACGCCCTTGGCATTGAAGAGGTAGAGCCGGGCGGCATTCTTGTCGATGATGGCATAGGGCAGCGCCCCGTTGTCGTTCGACTGGAGGACCCAGTCGGCCACGCGTTGCGTTGCCTCCGATGGCGGAACGTCGGGAAGGAACGGCACCGCTATCACGGGTGGCGGGGGCGGCGCTTTCTTCTTGGCTGCGGGCTTTTTGGCGGGGGGTTTCTTGGCCGGCGCTGTCTTTGCGGCCGCCTTTGCCAGGGCGGCGGACGGACGCGCGGCAGGCGCCGCCTGCGCGATGGCAGGCGGCGTGAGCAGGAGTCCCAAAAGCGCCCACCGGGCAGACATCATCGCTTCACGAGTCCGGATGATCCCTTAACCGGTGGAAAGGACTGTTTATGTGTACGGAATTAGCGCCAGCACCCATTAATTGCGGGGCTTGCGCTTCTGCTGCAGCTGCTGGTCGATGCCGTCGACGCGCGAATTGAGCTGATCGAGGCGCGAGGCGTTCTGCTGCGCCTGACCCGATGCGGCCTGCGCCTCGGCAAGGGCCTGCTTCGCGGTGCCGTCAGTGGCCTGAAGCTTGGTGTCGAGACCGTCGATCCGCTGGTTCACGGTGGCGATCTGCTCGTTCACATAGCCCTTGGTAGCGCAGCCGCCCAGACCCAGCGAGCCGGCGAGAACGACCATGAGGGGCGCTATTTTGAAAGTTGGGGACATCAGTCTCTCCTTTGTTGAACCGAAACGACCTCATCCCAGCATATGCCGGCCGAACAATGCGATTTGGGCCAGACGTTGCTGCGATCGGGCGAACGGACTGGCATCACCAGCCCGCTTCCCGATCAGAGATCATTTCCCAGCCGTAACGCACGATGCGGCAGATGGATGCATGAAAAAATTCCGACCGACCGAAGATCGGTCGAAGAACGATCAGGCGTCGAGCGACGCCGTCATCTTGAAGATGCCCTGCGCGTTGGAACTGTCGAACTTTAGATCCAGCTTGCCGCTTTCCGGGTCCTTCGCGCGGTCGATGAATTCGTAGAAGGAGCCGGGCACCTTAAGCGTCAGCACCTCGCCCGCGTCGCCGGTGAAGTCGCGCTCCACCCAGTCGGCGCGATAGGCGGTCTGGCGCACGCGGCCGCTGCCCGACACCTCGACCCGGTCCTTCATCGCACGGCCCAGCGCCCGCTGCACATCGGCGACGGCGTCGACATCCTCGACCCGGTCGGTGCCGTGATTGAAGGCGTTGCCCTCGGTCGCGATCCACGCAGCCTCGGCGCTCTGGCCCTTCAGCACTTCATAGTCGGTGAGCGAGGGCGTGGCGTGGTGACGATCGAATGCGCCGACGATAGATGGCATCGCCGCCTGCGCGACCGCCAGCGAAACCCGGCCATCCCGCGCGAAGCCGTCCAGCGCCGTGCGCGCCGCGTCGTCGAGCGGGTCGGCGGTCGTGCCGAACACCCTGCCCGCCGCCGCTGCGAAATCGGCGTCGAAGCGATCGACATGCAATTCGCTGATGAAGAATTGCGCAATCTCGTCCGGCGCGTCCTGATGGCAATAGGCAAAGCCCGTCATCTTCAACCGCTCCAGCGGATAGATGTCCGCCTGCGCATAGCCGAGCGGCTCAAGAATGCGGGTGAAGGCGGCCACGCCCGCCGGGATCGCGCCAGTGGGCTTGCCATCCGGCAGGCTGATGGTGCGCAGCGCGCCATGGTCCAGCATGATCTTGCGCCCCGCAGCGCGGCAGTCGGCGGCATAGGCTTCACCCGTCGGCACGCGCCTGAGCAGACCCCAATGCAGTGCGACCGTCATTGCGACGGCGAACTCGGCGCGGGTCACGGTGTCGGGGCCGCTGCCGGCGATGCCAGCGGGAATCAGGATATCCTCGATCGCGGCGCCGGTGTCGGCGTCCAGCGTGCCGCTCAGCAGCGCGGCCAGTTTTACAGATGTAATAGTCATGCCTGCTATATAGCGAACCGTCCTGCTCCCCGCTAGGCGTGACAGGACGGAGGCGCTATCACGGGCGCATGACGGCCCGAACCCAGCCTGCCCCCGCCATTTCCATCGCCGATGCGCTGGCTTTCGCGCGGCGCACGCTTGGGTCCGATCCAACGGTCGCTCTGGCCCAGTTGCGCGAGATCACCGCCGCCCAGCCGGAACTGGCCGAGGCGCATCGCCTGTCCGCCCTTGCCTTGCGCAGGCTTGACCGGACGGAGGAAGCGGAGGCGGCCGATCTGGAGGCTGTGCGCCAGTCTATCCACGACCCGGAGTTGATCCGCGCCGCCGCTGCGCTCTATGAAAATGAGCTGCATGTCGCGGAGCCGATCTTAAAAGGCCGGCTTCGCGACCAGCCGACCGATGTCGCCGCCATCCGCATGCTGGCGGAACTCGCCGCGCGCATCGGTCGACTGACGGACAGCGAAAATCTGTTGCGTCGTGCGGTGGATCTGGCCCCCGGTTTCGGCGCGGCGCGGGCGAACCTGGCGACGGTGCTCTACAAGCAGAACCGGTTCGCGGACTCGATCGAACAGCTCAATCTTGTGCTCGCCGAAGAACCCGATGATCCCTCCAGCCGCAACCTGAAGGCCGCCGCCCTTGGCCGGATCGGTGGGTATGAGGAAGCCGTGGAGCTGTACGAGCAACTGACCCGCCGCTTCCCCGATCACGCCAAGCTGCATATGAGCCATGGCCATATCCTCAAGACGGTCGGGCGACAGGAGGACAGCATCGCCGCCTATCGCGCGGCGCTGGCGGCCGAACCGGCGCTGGGCGAGGTGTGGTGGAGCCTCGCCAACCTCAAGACCGTGCGCTTCTCCAACGAGGATGTCGGCGCGATGGAAACTGCGTTGGCGAGCGACGTGACGTCGGCGGAGGATCGCTATCACCTCCACTTCGCGCTGGGGAAAGCGATGGAGGACGCATCCCGATGGGACGACTCCTTCCGCCATTATGCCGACGGCAATCGCCTGCGGAAGGCGGACCTGGACTATGACATGGCCGATATGCGCGGGCTGGTCGACAGGATCATTGCGCGCTTCACGCCCGATTTTCTGGCCGCCCGCGCCGGACAGGGGCATCCGGCGCGCGACCCGATCTTCATTCTGGGGATGCCGCGCGCAGGATCGACACTGATCGAGCAGATCCTCGCCTCCCACCCCATGGTCGAGGGGACGATGGAGCTGCCCGACATTCCAGCGATGGCGCTGCGCGAGGGCCGCGAAGGCGGTGGCGGCCCGCTGGGCTGGACCGACGCGTTGGCGGATATGACGCCGGAGCGACTGGCTGCGCTGGGCGCGGAATATCTCGACCGCACCCGCATACAGCGCAAGACGGACAAGCCGCTGTTCATCGACAAGCTGCCCAACAACTGGACCTATCTGGGCTTCATCCACCTGATCCTGCCCAACGCGACGATCATAGACGCGCGGCGCGATCCGATGGATTGCTGCTTCTCAAACTTCCGCCAGCATTTTGCGCGGGGTCAGGCGTTCAGTTACGATCTTGCCGCCATGGGTGGCTATTATGCCGACTATGTCCGGTTGATGCGGCATTTCGACGTGGTGCTGGCCGGCCGGGTCCACCGGGTGATCCATGAGCGGCTAGTCGACGATCCCGAGGGCGAGGTGCGCCGTCTGCTCGACCATGTGGGACTGCCCTTCGACCCGGCATGCCTGCGTTTTCACGAGAATGATCGCGCCGTCCGGACGGCCAGCAGCGAACAGGTCCGTCGCCCGATCAACCGCGACGGCATGGACCGCTGGCGGCATTATGACGCGTGGCTTGGGCCGCTGCGCGAGGCGTTGGGCGATGTCGCGAAAAACTGGTCAGAATGAACCTATCGCTCTGATTCCAAGCCGGATTCGTGGCGAATGTGCAACAGCGCCGCAAATTCGTCGATCCCTGTCATACATCCGTAAAAATCCGCCTTGCGCCTGCTCAAGAAAAGTGAGGAACTGCGCGGTATAGAACAGGCAGGCAAAAAGGGGCCGTCCATGCAGTTCACCTCCCTTCGTCGCACAGGCCTTCGTCGCGCAGGCAAGACCAGCGCAGCGTTGCTCCTCACCACCACCATACTGAGCCTGTCGGGCGCGGCCTTTGCGCAGGAGGCCACGGCCGCAGCGACCAATGACGACGACGCGATCATCGTTACGGCGACCAAGCGGTCCGAAAACCTGCAGGACGTGCCCATTGCGATCACCGCGTTCGGCACGGCCAAACTGGAACAGATGCAGGTGCAGAAGTTCGAGGACTATGCGCGCTACCTGCCCAGCGTATCCTACCAGACCAGCGGCCCCGGTTCGGCCAAGGTCTATTTCCGTGGCGTCGCCAGCGGCGAGAACGCCAATCATTCCGCCTCACAACCCTCGGTCGGCATCTATCTGGACGAGCAGCCGATCACGACCATCCAGGGCGCGCTCGACGTCCATGTCTATGACATCGCCCGGGTCGAGGCGCTGGCCGGGCCGCAGGGCACGCTGTACGGCGCGTCGAGCGAGGCGGGCACGATCCGCATCATTACCAACAAGCCCGACACGTCCAAGTTCGAGATGGGCGCGGATTTCGAGGGCAATTCGGTCGCCAAGGGCGGCGAAGGCTATACCGCAGAGGGCTTCGTCAATGTGCCGATCAGCGACAGCATGGCCCTGCGCGCGGTCGGCTGGTACAAGAAGGACGCGGGCTATATAGACAATATCGCGGGCAGCCTGACCTTCCCCACATCCGGCGTGACGCTGTCCAACGCGCCCTATGTGAAGAAGGACTATAATGACGTCGAGACCTATGGCGGCCGCGCGGCGCTGAAGATCGATCTCAACGACAGCTGGACCGTGACACCGCAGGTCATGGGCCAGAAGCAGACTTCGCATGGCAGCTTTGCCGTCGAGAGCGGCCTTGGCGACCTGCAGACGATGCAGTTCAATCCGGAAGGGGCGAAAGACAATTGGTATCAGGCCGCGCTGACCATCGAGGGTAAGATCGGCAGCTTCGATGTCACTTACGCCGGGTCTTACCTGAAGCGGAAGGTCACGACCCACAGTGACTATGCAGACTATGCCTATTTCTATGATGCGCTCGCCGGGTATGGCGCTTATTTCGTTGATAATGATGGCAACTTGATAAGCCCAAATCAGCGCATCGACGGTATCGACCGTTTCAGCAAGCAGAGCCACGAACTGCGCTTTACGTCTCCGTCCGATGGCGTCGTTCGCTTCGTCGGCGGCGCCTTCTATCAACGGCAGGCGCATAATATCGAACAGCATTACATCATCGACAATCTGGCCGACGATCTTCAGGTGCCTGGAACAGTCGATAATATCTGGCTGACGAAGCAGCTGCGCGTCGACCGCGATTATGCGGCGTTCGGCGAGTTGACGGCCGACGTAACAAGCAAGCTAAGCGTCACCATGGGCGCGCGCATCTATAAATACGACAACAGCCTCGTCGGCTTCTTCGGCTATAGCAATCCAGGCTACAGCTCCAATCCCGTGTATGCATGCCAGGGTCCGGCGGTCGTTAAGGGATCACCCTGCACAAACCTCGACAAGAGCACCAAGGATGTCGGCTGGCTGCACAAGCTGAACGTCACCTACAAGTTCACTGACGACGCGCTGATCTATGGCACCGCCTCGCGCGGCTATCGGCCGGGTGGCATCAACCGGCGTGGCGACCTGCCGCCGTACAATGCCGACTTCATCGAGAATTACGAGATCGGCTGGAAAACGAGTTGGGCCGACAACCGTATCCGGTTCAATGGCGCGATCTATCAGCTCAACTGGACCGACCTGCAGATTTCCGTGCTGGGCGCGAACGGCCTGACGCAGATCGAGAATGCAGGCCGCGCGCGCATCCGCGGCGTGGAGGCGGAATTGTGGACCAAGCCGATCGACGGCCTGACCCTCTCCGGCAGCGGGTCTTATAACGACGCCAAGCTGACCAAGGATTATTGTGCGTCGGACTGTTCGCCGGGCGACCCCATCTTGGCGCCCAAAGGCACGCGCCTGCCGGTGACCGCCAAACTGAAAGCCAATGCCGTCGCCCGGTATGAATTCCCGATCGGGGCATCGAGCGCGCATCTGCAGGCGGCGATGGTCTATGAAGGCAAGCGGACGACCGACCTGCGCACTGTCGAGGGGGCGATCAAGGGCGACCTGCCCTCCTACACGACGGTCGACATCAATGCCGGCTTCTCCATCGGCATCTGGACGGCGGAGCTGTTCGCCACCAACCTGTTCGACAAGCGGGCCTATTCGACCGTCGGCGTACAGTGTCTGGAAACCACCTGCGGCGATCCGGACGGAGTGACGGCGATCGGTCCCAAAATCTACCGCACGCCCATCCAGCCGCGCACCATGGGCGCGAAGGTCGGCTTCAAATTCTGATCGCATCGCGCCCCTCCGTCACTGGCGGAAGGGCGCGGCTGAAATGCGTAGCGCCCGCTTGCATTCGCCCGCATTCCGGGGTCTGATGCGGGCATGACATCCACGCGCCCGCTGGGCCTCCTCGCGTGCATCGCGCTGGTCATGGGCAACATGATCGGGTCGGGCGTGTTCCTGCTGCCCGCCGCGCTTGCCCCCTTCGGATGGAACGCCGTTGCGGGCTGGGTGCTGACGATCGGCGGGGCGCTGGCGCTGGCCTGGGTGCTGGCGGCGCTGACCAAGCGACTGCCGGGAACGGGCGGGCCACCGGAGATGGTGGCGGCCGCGTTCGGCCCGATCATGGGTTTTGCCGTGGGCTGGATCTATCTGGTGTCGATCTGGACAACCAATGTCGCGATCGCCGTGGCGGCAATCAGCTATCTCAGCATCTTCCTGCCGGTGATCGGCAAGGCGCCCGGGCTGGCGGCGGCGTCGGGTTTCGCCCTGCTCTGGTTGCTGACGCTGCTCAACATAAGGGGCGCGAAGGCGGCGGGGGGATTCCAGATACTGACCGTCGCGCTGAAGCTCATCCCGCTGATGGTGGTGTTCGTGATCATCGTGGTCGTGCTGGTGAAGCAGGGCGCGGCTCCGCTCCGCCCCTTCCCGGTCGAGGGGCTGCAGTTGCCCGCCGTCACGGCGTCCGCCGCGCTGACGCTGTGGGCGTTGCTCGGTTTCGAATCCGCGAGCGCCTGCGCGGACAAGGTCGCCGATCCCGCCCGCACCATTCCCCGCGCTACGATGATCGGCACGGCGGTCACCGGGCTCATCTACCTGCTCATCTGCTCCGGCATCGCGCTGCTGCTGCCCGAAGCCGTTGCCGCACACAGCGATGCGCCGTTTGCGACATTCGTTGCGCGTTTCTGGTCGCCCGGCCCCTCCTATTTCATCGCGCTCTTTGCGGCGATCAGCGCGGTCGGCGCGCTCAACGGCTGGCTGCTGCTGCAGGGCGAGGTGCCGCTGGCGATGGCAAGGGCGGGCCAATTGCCACAATGGTTCGCCAAGACGGATGCGCGCGGCACGCCCGTCCGCGCGCTCGTGATCTCCAGCATCATCGGCAGCCTGCTGCTGCTGTCGAACAGCCTGCGCGGCATGGGCGACCTGTTCCAGACGATGGCGCTGCTCTCTACATCCGCGACGCTGTGGCTGTATCTATGCTGCGCGCTGACGGCGCTGAAGTTCCGACTGGTCCTGCCCGTGGCGGCGGTGGGCGTCGTCTATTCGCTCTGGACCCTGTGGGGCGCGGGATTGGATATCAGCGGGTACAGCCTGCTGCTGATGTTCCTGGGTTTCCCGCTCTACTGGTTGGCGCGGAGGGAAATGACCCTTTTGGGTCGATAACCATCTTTGGCGCTTACACTCGACTTATCTCTCATATAGAACACTTCAGCGCTGCAGTGACGGCGATCATCGAAGGATAGTCAGCATGAGGCCCTTCTATTTCCTGATACCCTGTTTGCTGATGACGGCATCCTGCGGCCAGGCGCCATCACGCTACGAAGCAAATGCTCCGTCAGGTACAACTGACATCTCGAACAAAGAGAGCGGCCCGGCTATTTCTCCAACTGCCGCCCCCGGCGTCGCCTTCAGCTATGCTTATCAATTCCGCCTCCCTGCGGTCCGCATCGCCCAAGTGCAGGAGCAGCATGCACAGGCATGCGAAAAACTCGGGACCGCGAAATGCCGGATCACTGGCCTGCGGTACAAGGTGCTCGGCGAGAGCGAGATCGAAGCCTATCTGGCGTTCAAGCTTGCGCCGGACATTGCCCGCGACTTTGGCAAAGGCGGTATCGCCACCGTCGAGAAGGCCGAAGGCATGGTGGTTGATACAGAGATTAGCGGCACCGATGTCGGCAGCGCAATCGCAACGGCGAAACGCAATGCCGACGAGATCAGCAGCCAGATTGCCAGTCTTGAGGCGCAACTGGCCGCTGGCGGCGTGAAGGCCGACACGCGTGCGCAGATCAACGCCAGGATAGACGAACTGCGTAGCAACCGCCGGGCGAATGCCGAAAGCCGCGACCAGAATGAAGATGCGCTTGCCAATACGCCCATGGTCTTCTCCTACGGATCCGGCGCGTTGATCCCCGGCTTCGATGCCCGGTCGCCCATCCGTGAGGCTTTGCAGACTGGCGCAAATATCCTGATCGGGATGCTGTCTTTCCTGATCGTGGCCATATCCTTCCTAGTGCCAGCGGCCCTGATCGCGGGATTGCTGCTCTTCACGGTGCGCAAGGTAAAACCGCTGTGGAACCGGTGGACGACTTCGCCTGCCAGCGTCGAATCACTCTGAGAACCTGCGCGAGGCTTCTCGACTTCGCTCGAAACGAACGGGGTTGGTTTGATCTGGCGAAGCGGAACGCGGGCTACTTACCCCGCATGCGCCCGAACAGACTCCCATCGGACAGGATCACGCGGGCAGCGTTGTGGCCCGGCGCGCCGGTGACGCCGCCGCCGGGATGAGTGCCGGCGCCGCACATGTAGAGACCGGCCAGCGGTCCGCGATAGCCGCCATTGCCGAGGACGGGGCGCGCGGCCCATAGCTGGTCCAGGGACATGTTGCCGTGCATGATGTCGCCGCCGGTCAGGCCGAACTTGCGCTCAAGCCCCTTCGGGCTGAGGCGGGTCTGGGCGATGATGGAATCGCGAAAGCCCGGCGCGTGGCGCTCGACCGTGTCGACGATCGAATCCGCAGCCTTCTCCTCCTCATCGTCCCAGTCGCGGCCATCGGGCAGCACGGGCGCGAACTGCTGACAGAAGAGGCTGGCGACGTGGCAGCCCTCCGGCGCCAGGCTGTCGTCGACGGTCGAGGGGATCAGCATCTCTACGATCGGCGCTTTCGACCAGCCGTCACGCTTCGCGTCCATGAAGGCGCGGTCCATATAGTCGAGCGTCGGCGCGATGATGATGCCCGACTGGTGATGCTCGCCCGGTTCCGGATGGCTGGTGAAGCGCGGCAGAGACGAGAGTGCGACATTCATCCGGAAGGTGCCGGAGCCCGCCTTGAACGCCTTGATCCGCTTTAGGAAGTCGGGCGGTAGGTCGGAGGGAGCCATCATCTTCTCATAGAGCAGCTTCGGCCCGACATTGGCGACGACATATTTCGCCGCAATCTCCTCGCCGCTCTCCAGCCGCACGCCCGCCACGGTGCCGCTGCCCGCCAGCATCTGCGCAACGGGGTTTTCGACGCTGATCTCTACGCCCATATCGCGGCACACGCGCGCCATAATCTGGGTGATCGTGCCCATGCCGCCGATGCTGTGACCCCAGGCTCCCTTCTTGCCGTTCACCTCGCCAAAGACGTGATGGAGCAGGACATAGGCGCTGCCCGGCGTATCGGGCGAGGCGTAGTTGCCGACAACGGCGTCGAAGCCGAAGGCGGCCTTCACCGCCTCGCTCTCAAACCAGCCGTCCAGGAAGGTGCGCGCCGACTTGGTGAAGAGGTCGAGCACGTCGCGCTGCTGCTCCAGGCTCAGCTTCGATAGCGCCCTGCCCTGCTTCACGCCGTCGATCACCGTGCGCAGGCCGTCGCCGATGTTCGGCGGGGCCTTCAGCGCCAGCCCACGCAACACCTCCGCCACATTTTCCAGCGCGTCATAATAAGCGGGAAGCGCGGCGGCGTCCCTGGCGGAGAAGCGTTTGAACTCCGCCTGGGTGCGCTGGAGACCGCCACCGAGCTTCAGATAGCCGCCATCCTCCTGCGGCAGGAAATTGGAGATGGGCCGCTCGATCACGCGATACCCATGGTCCGCCAGCTTCATGTCGGCGATGACCTTGGGCTGCAGCAGGCTGACAGTGTAGCTCGCCACCGAATTGCGGAAGCCGGGATGAAACTCCTCCGTCACCGCCGCACCGCCGACAACATTGCGTCGCTCCAACACGCGCACCTTCAATCCCGCCCGGGCGAGATAGAAGGCGCAAACCAGGCCGTTATGGCCCGCGCCGATGATGATGGCGTCGTATCTTTTGGTCACAAAACTCCCCTTCCGCTTGCGGGAGGGGTCGGGGGAGGGAATATCCGCGCCTCACCACATCCCCTCCCCTAACCCCTCCCGCAAGCGGAAGGGGGATTTCTATCGACTCCACCCCGCCGCCGGTCGCTCTTCGCGCCGGGCTTCGGGGATCAGGGCGCGCATCCGGCGGCAGAAGCTGCGCAGGCATACCTCGCTCTTGCCCAGCGGTCCGATGGAGAAACTGCGCGAGCGCATGCCGTCCTGCACGCGGGCGATCAGCATCGTGTCCTCCGCATTCACGTCCCGGTTGATGCGCCAGTTGAGGTAGCGGGCCGCCTTCATCTCACGGCGGTTGTCCGGCAGGACATAGCTGATCTCGCGGATCAGCGTCTCGGTCGGGCTGACCGGCAGGAACTGCATGAAGTCCACTTGATCGGGATAGATGTCGAAGGCGACGTTTGGCCACAGCTTGAAATAGAGCCAGCGCTTCTGGTTCGCGTCCGGCAGATGCGGCACGGTCGGTAACAGCTTCTGATAGAGCCGTTCCGACCAGTTGGCGGAGGGGCGCTCGACCAGATCGCCCCACATGCGGTCGACCTCTTCCTCCGCCTCCACGCCATAGCTGCGCCCGAACAGGCGAGTGAGGCCGGGATGGGCGACGGGGATATGCAGGCCGTCGGAATAATTGTCGGCGACATTCTTCCAGTTCACCGCGCGCGGGCGCAGCGTCACCCGGCCAAGCGCGCGCAGATCCTCGAAACGGTAGGGCTCCACCTGATCGTCATAGGGGGCCATCATGGCGGCGACGGACGGCCCGTCGCCCTTCAGCCGAACGAAGATGAAGCCCCGCCATATCTCGATATCCACCGGCGTCAGGCCATGGCGGCTGGTGTCGAGGCCGGGATAGTCGCTCTTCTGCGGCACGCCGCTCAGTCGGCCGTCCAGCTCATAGGTCCAGGCGTGATACGGGCAGACCAGCTTTTTCGCGCAGCCGCTCGCGCCGTCGACGATGCGCGACCCGCGATGGCGGCACACATTGGTGAAGGCGCGGACCTGGTCATCCTCGCCGCGCACGACGATGATGCTTTCGCCCAGAAACTCCAGACTGTGCCAGTCGCCCTGTCCCGCCACGTCGCTGACATGGCAGACGACCTGCCAGCTGGCGGCGAAGACCTTTTCCTGTTCGGCCCGGAAAAAATCGGGGTCGTCATAGGTCCAGGCCGGAAGGCTCCAGCCCTCCAGCGGATCGGGTTGTGATGCGACAGGGGCGAGTGCGACCAAATATTTTCTCCTGTTGTTCGATTGTAAAACAGGATGACGTTTCACGCAAGCGGCGCGTCCAATGCGATTATTTCGACAGTGCCGTGATCACCGAATACCATTGATCGAGCGACGCGCCGATTCCCGCCACCGGCACGCGCTCATTGAGGCCATGGGCGAAACCGTCGCTCGACTTCATGAACAATGTCGACACGCCATAGCAAGGGATGCCAAGCGCGCGGAAATACAGGCTGTCGGTGGCTCCGGCATCCATGCCAGGAACGATAGGCAGCCCCGGATAGCGGGCATGGACCGCCCTGGTCACGGCAGCCGTGACATCCTTGCGCAGGGGCGAGGCGTCGCTGGAGGTCGCATCGTTGGCCGGTTTTAAGGTCGCCGTGGGATCGGCGATCACCTCGACCAGTTGCGCCTTTACCGCTTCCACCGGCACGCCCGGGAATATCCGGCAATTGATGTTGAACGCGGCGCGTTGCGGCAGGGCATTTTCCGCATGACCGCCACTGACCAGCGTCGGCACGCAGGTCGTACGGATCTGGCCGATAAATTCGGGGCGGGTCGACAGCAGATCGGCGGCGGCCATGTCCTTGGGATTGGCGGCATAGTTTGCGAGCGCCGCGCTGATCTTGCCGTCCTTGTTCTGCGTGGCGGCGATTTTCAGCGTCGCCCTCGTCAGTTCGTTCGACATGGGCGGGAATTTATAGGCCTCAAGGCACTCAAGCGCCTTCGCCATCCGGTAAACGGGGTTGGTCGCCGTCGGCGCGCTGGAATGGCCGCCGGGATCGGTGAAGCTGACTTCAAAATCCGCGTAGGTCTTCTCGCCCGCCTGGATCTTGTAAAGGATGGGCTTGCCATCCTCGGTCAGCGATCCGCCGCCACCATCGCCATTGAGCATCAGTTCGGCGGTGCCATATTTCTTCGCCAGCGCCTGCGTCGTCGTCATCGACGTCTCTTCATCGCCCGACAGCAGCAGGATGATCGCGCGCTTCGGCCTGAATCCCTCCTTCTTCAGCCGGGCCATGGTCGACACCATCATCGCGACGTCATATTTGTTATCTTCCGCGCCCCGGCCGAAAATATAGCCATTCTCTTCGACGGGCACGAAGGGATCGCGGGTCCAGTCCGCCTTATTGGCGGCTACCACGTCCATATGGCCGCTCAGCAGGATGGGCTTGAGCTTCGGATCGCTGCCCTTGAGCGTGGCGGCGAGCGTCGCGGTCTCGCCCATCGGCGTGATTTCGATATCGCCATCGGCATAGCCCGCCTGCTTGAGCACGAAGGCGTAATAGGCGGCAAGCGCGGGCACCTGCCCCTTCCCCAGCGAGGTTTCGAAGGCGACGGAGCGCTTAAGCACCTCCTTGGCCGCCGACGGGTCCGAGGCCGCCATCGCTGGCGATCCGCCCAGCGCAAGCATCGCGATCAGGGCCGACCCCAGATGAGTGGCGGACATTCTCATATTTGCGCTCCCCGATGGACTGTCGCCGTCTGTGTGGCATAGAGGGAACCGCGC
>JAHFPU010000034.1 GCA_023266635.1 Sphingobium sp. | reverse complement strand
CGGGACGCGCGACGAGCGGGAAGATATGACCCGGCGTCACAATATCGGCCGCACCCTTCGATCCGTCGATGGCGACAGAGATGGTGCGTGCGCGGTCGTGGGCGCTGATGCCTGTGGTTACGCCCTCCCTCGCCTCGATCGACACGGTGAAAGCGGTTTCATGCCGGGTGCCGTTGTGGCGGCTCATCAGATCCAGGCCCAGCGCATCAACCCGGTCCTTGGTCAGCGCGAGACAGATAAGGCCCCGGCCGTGCGTCGCCATGAAGTTGATTGCGTCAGGCGTCGCCATCTGCGCCGGGATCACCAGATCGCCTTCATTCTCCCGGTCCTCGTCATCGACAAGGATGAACATCCGACCGTTGCGCGCCTCGTTGATGATTTCCTCCGGAGAGGCCAGCGCCGTGCCGCCTTCCCGCTTCAGCAGGTAGGATTCGAGCTTCACAAGCGTGTCGGCGGTCGGGTTCCAGTCGTTTTCCCCCAGCCGACGCAGGCTGTTGGCGTGCAAACCGGCGGCGCGCGCCAGTCCGGAACGGGAAAGGCCGCCATCTGTCACGAGGGTACGGAGCGAATCGATAAGGGAGGAGGACATGACCAAATGCCTTGCATAACCTTCGGCTCAATGGCCGATGGCACGCATATCACATCGCAGTGTGATTATTTCAACCCGGAAATCACATTAGCGTGACTAAGCGGTCTTAAGGGTCTGCATCCGGTGAAGATAGCGCGCCAGCACATCGATCTCGATATTGATCGGCCTGCCGACCTCCAGCGTGTCGAAGGTAGTGACCTCCGCCGTGTGCGGGATGATGTTCACGCCGAAGGAAACTACGCCACCCGGCAAATCTTCGACGCTATTGACGGTCAAAGAGATGCCATCGAGCGTAATCGACCCTTTCGGCGCAACATTGGGCGCGATCGCAGGGCCCGCCGAAATGGTCACGCGCAGCGAATCGCCTTCGTTCTGCAAGGCTGTGACTTCGCCGATCTCGTCTACATGGCCGGTTACGATATGCCCGCCCAGTTCGTCGCCGACTTTCAGCGCGCGTTCCAGGTTGAGGCGGCGGCCCTGCGTCCATTGCCCCTGCGCCGTGCGCGAGACGGTTTCGGCAGACAGATCGACCGCGAACCAGTCCGGGCCCTTCTCGACCACCGTCAGGCACACGCCCGAGCAGGAAATGGACGCGCCGATGGCGACGCCCGCCATGTCGTAGCCGCAGCCAATGACAAGGCGCAGGTCGCCGCGCTGCTCGGCGGAGCGGATGATGCCGATGTCGGTGATGATGCCGGTGAACATGGCCTGTCCTCTATGCGTTCGCCATCGAGTCGTAAACCTCCAGCCGATCAGGCCCGAGCATACGCGTATCTGTCAGCCGCCAGCGCCCATGAGCGGCATCGAGCGAGCCGAGGCCGATGTCTCCGATCGCCGCCTTGCCAGCGCCCAGCAGTATCGGCGCACGATACAGCAGCAGGCGATCAACCAGGCCAGAGCGCAGGAAAGAAGCGGCCGTCGCCGCGCCGCCCTCGACCATCAAATGATCGACATGTTCGAGCGTCGCAATCTCCTCCGGCGCACGGATCGCTACCCAGCCCGGCGGGGCATCGCCGGAACCCAGCATCACTGGCCTTGGCGAGCGCGACTCCAGCCCCGGCAGCCGCACGTCAAGGCGTGGTTCGTCCGTGCGCAGCGTTCCGCCGCCAACCAATATGGCGTCATGGCGCGCGCGCTCCATGTGCGCGTGAGCGCGGGCCGCAGGGCCGGTGATCCAGCGACTCGCACCATCCGCCATGGCGATCTGCCCGTCGAGCGACAGGCCGAGCTTCAGCGTGACGTGCGGACGACCCAAGGTCTGGCCCAGGAAGAAACCGCTCATCGCGGCCTGCGCCTCTGCCGCCATAAGGCCCGTCTCTACGATTATGCCCTGCCCCGCCAGGAATGCAGCGCCTTGTCCATCGGTGCGCGGATCGGGATCGCGCGCGGCGATCACGACTCGGGCGACACCGGCCCGGCTCAACATATCGGTGCAGCGGGGGCCACGCGGCGAAAGATGGAAACAGGGTTCCAGCGTCACATAGGCGGTAGCCCCCCGTGCGCGGTCCATCGCCTGCTCCAGCGCCTGCGCCTCCGCATGCGGACGCCCGCCGGCCTGGGTCCAGCCGCGCCCAGCCACGACCGAGTCCCGGACGATGAGGCAGCCCACGCTGGGATTGGGCGTGCTGACCCCACGCCCGCGCAGCGACAAAGCAATGGCGGCGGCCATGAACCGCCGGTCATCGTCGGTATGCGCAGCAGCAGAGGCGGCGGTATCGGCTATTGAGCGACACCTGCAGATTTCGCCGCGGATTTTGGGCTATCCTTGGCGGTGGTCCCATGGGCTTCGGCCGCTTCAGCCTTGGCCAACCGCGCGTCCAGCTGGGCGTTGATATATTTCAGGGCTTCCGTCCGCTTGGCGGAGTTCCGGGCCGCATCGGCGCGCCAGTCAATGCCGAAGGCGTCGGCGACGCCCTGCATCTCCGTCTGCTTTTTCTTCAGCGCGATTTCGCTGCGCGCCAGGTCCATCTTCTGCTGCAGGATGATGGCCGCGTCGGTGCGGTTGGCGTTCCAGCTTTCAACATAGATGATCTTGTTCTGGCGCGGCATGATGTTGGTTTTCCCATCGATCACGAACGCCCAGATGATCACCCAGGTCACGGCAACCGACAGCCCCAGCAGCGGCCATTTGTGGGCGCGGGTTTCGATGAAATATCCCCAGAAGTCATTGAATGCGGACTTGGGAGACACGGGGCGGGGAAAAATGGTCATAAGCGTGGATATATAGAGCCGATGGGGCAGGAAGCAAAGTGCGGGCGTCACGGCGCGATGTCATCGGTTTGTAGGAATGGCCGCGCATGATCATGCGGCGACCCCAGCGAACGCTCGCTCCCCCGGGCCTTCGCACATTCGGCCCGGCGGCCGCCCCCGCCGCCGGGCCGCTTTTCCCTCAAGCCATTCGGTCAGGTGATCTGGAAATGCACGGTCATGACCCGCTCCGACTCGACCGGCGCGCCATCACGGGTTGCCGGGCGGAAGCGCCATTTGCGCAAGGCCTGGTCTCGCGTCGCCTCCCAGAAATCGTCACTGGCCGCAGAGAGTTTCTCTACTGACAACACCCGCCCGTCCGCGCCGATCTTCACGCGCACGGTCACGGTCCCTTCCATGTCCATCCGCTGCATGGACGGCGGGTAAGCGGGCTGGAAGTCGCGGGCGAAGCGCGGATCAGGGAGCGCCTGAGCGAAGATCGGCGTTCTGGGCGGATCGATCTGTTTTTCCGTCGTCGGTTGGGTGATCGTGAATGGATCGAACTTACCCGTCGTTATTTCGGGCTTCGTGAAGGTGAAATCGACAATAGGATCGGCAATCAGCGGTTTGGGATCGGGATGCTGAAGCGGATGTTCGACCTTTTCCGGGATCGCCTTGACCGGATCCTGCTTGGGCGGATCGGCCGGAACGGCATAGGTCAGCAGGGACGGCGGCACGAACACCGTGATCATTTCGCGCGGCATCAGCAGGAAGACGCCGGCAGCCAACGCATGGACGGCAATTGCGCCACCTATGCCTATGGGAGATCTGGGGGAACCGACATAACCGCCTTGCGGCATAACCACTGACTGCATTGCATCCTCCTCTTATACGCGCCGATCTGTGTCAGCATTTGGAATGATACAACATTACAATTTGGCGGCAAGCGAATTTTCGAGTGCAAAGATAGAGATAGATAAGACATTGGAAGTTATGCGATTTATCATCTGTGTCCCAAAATGGGACAGAAATTAACCAGCGGTGCGCAACCGCGCCAAAGCCTCATCGCGACCAATCAAAGGCAGTAGCGCCGCCATCTCCGGCCCATGGTCGCGGCCGGTGAGGGCGAGCCGCAAGGGATGGAAAAGCGATTTTCCCTTGCGTCCGGTTTCCGCCTTCAGGCCGTCGGTAAGCGCACGCCACACGCCTTCACCAAACGGCAGCGCCGCAAGCAGGACAGCCGCCTGGGCGGCGAACGCCCGATCATCCTCCGCAAGCTCAGGCCTATCGATCGGCCCCTTCACGACACCCCACCAGTCGACCGCCTGAGCGATGGTTTCCAGATTGGGCCGGATGGCGTTCCAGCCCGCCTCGCCCATGCCGTCTGGCAACCGGTCCGCCACCTCAGCAAAGGACAGGGTGTGAATGATTTTCTGATTGAGCGCGGCCAGTTCCGCCTCATCGAACCGGGCGGGCGCGCGGCCGAAGCGCGCAAAATCGAAACTGGCGATCAAGGGTGCGGGATCGGCAAAGGGCTCGACCGGGTAGCTGGTGCCAAGGCGCGCGAGCAGGGCGATGATTGCGGCCGGCTCCATCCCCTGTTCGCGGAATGCCGACACGCCGAGAGAGCCGAGCCGCTTGGACAGCTTGCCCTCCGTTCCCGTAAGCAGAGCCTCATGCGCGAACGCGGGCGGCTGCGCGCCCATAGCGGCGAACATCTGCAACTGCACGGCGGTATTCGACACATGGTCCTCACCCCGCACGACATGGGTGATGCCCATGTCGATATCGTCGATCGCGGACGGCAGCATGTAGAGCCACGACCCGTCCCCGCGACGGATCACCGGATCGGATAAGAGCTTCGGGTCGAAATGCTGGTCGCCACGGATCAGGTCGGTCCAGACGATCGGCGTGTCATGATCCAGCTTGAAGCGCCAATGGGGACGGCGGCCTTCCGCCTCCAGCCGCGCAATGTCGTCAGCCGTCAGGGCCAGCGCCGCGCGATCATAGACCGGCGGCAGGCCGCGGCCGAGCAGCACCTTGCGCCGCAGGTCGAGTTCCTGCGCGGTTTCATAGGCGGGGTAGACCCGGCCGGCCGCATACAGTTCCGCAAGGCGCGCCTCATACAGCGCGAAACGGTCCGACTGCCGGGTCTCGCTATCGAAATCCAGTCCAAGCCAGGCGAGATCGGCGCGGATCGATTCGGTATATTCCTCCCGCGACCGTTCGGCGTCGGTATCATCGAGCCGCAGCAGGAAGCGCCCGCCATTCTTTCTGGCCCACATCCAGTTGTGGAGCGCGGCGCGAATATTGCCGACATGCAGGTGCCCGGTGGGGGACGGCGCGAAGCGGGTGGTGGTTGTCATGTGCGCCCCATACCCGTTCGTCCCGAGCGAAGTCGAGGGATCAAGCGTGCCTTGGATGCGCCTCGACTACGCTCGGTACGAACGGAGCTGAATATTCAAGTGGTGCGGAAGGCGTTGGTGATCGGGTAACGGCGGTCGCGGCCGAAATTGCGGGTGCCGAGTTTCACGCCCGGGGGCGACTGGCGGCGCTTATATTCGGCGACGTACAGCAGCCGTTCGATCCGGGCGACGGTATCGCGGTCAAAACCCCGGTCGACCAGTTGATCGACCGAAAGCTCCTCCTCCACCAGGCCATGCAGCATCGGGTCCAGCACCTCATAGGGCGGCAGGCTGTCCTCGTCCTTCTGGTCCTCGCGCAGTTCGGCGCTGGGTGGCTTGGTGATGACGCGGTCGGGCATCACCGGGCCGGACGGGCCGAGGCCAAGGCTCGGCACATTCTCATTCCGCCAGCGCGACAGGTCGAACACCGTCATCTTGTAGGCGTCCTTCAGCACCGAATAGCCACCGGCCATGTCGCCATAAATGGTGGCGTAGCCGACCGACATCTCGCTCTTGTTGCCGGTGGTCAGCAGCATGTGGCCGAACTTGTTGCTGAGCGCCATCAGCGTGACACCGCGGATGCGCGACTGGATATTCTCCTCGGTCAGGTCGCGCTTGCGACCGGAAAAGGCGTCGGCGAGCATCGTGTCGAAGGCGTCGACCGCCGGTTCGATGGGGATGCTGTAATAATGCACGCCCAGATATTCGGCGCAGGCCTTCGCATCGTCCAGGCTTTCCTGACTGGTGAAGCGCGAGGGCATCATGACGCACCACACCCGGTCGGCGCCCAAGGCATCGACGGCAACGGCGGCGGACAGGGCGCTGTCGATGCCGCCCGACAGGCCAAGCACCACGCCCGGGAAGCGGTTGCGGTTCACATAGTCGCGCAGGCCAAGCACCATCGCGTTGTAGATATCGGCTGGGTGCGGATCGAGGTCATGGATGTCGCCCTGCGCGCAGGTCCATGCCCCGCCTTGCTTTTCCCACCAGGTGATGACCAGCGCCTCGTCCCAGTCGGGAAGCTGGTGACGCACGGACAGGTCAGCGCCCAACACAAAGGATGCGCCGTCGAACACCAGCTCGTCCTGCCCGCCGACGCGGTTCAGATAGACAACCGGCAGACCGGTTTCCTGCACGCGCGCGGAACAGACGCCGCGCAGGCGATGGTCGTCCTTGTTGATCTCATAAGGGCTGCCATTGGGGCTGATCAGAATCTCCGCCCCCTCCGCCTTTAGATGCGCGGTGACGAAGGGAAACCAGATGTCCTCGCAGATCGGGATGCCGATCTTGACGCCGCGAAAGTCGATGGGTGTAGGCAGGGGGCCGGGCGCGAACAGTCGTTTCTCGTCGAAGGTGCCGTAATTGGGCAGCTCCCGCTTCTGCCGCACCGCCTTCACCGTGCCCTCGTCGAGCAGCGCGACGACATTGAACAGCACGCCCTGCGACGCGACGACAGTGCCGACCAGCATGGCCGGGCCGCCATCCTCGGTGGCCTTCGCCAACCGCAGCAACTCCTCGCCAGCGCGTTCGACGAAGGCGGGTTTCAGCACCAGGTCTTCGGGCGGATAGCCGATCAACTGCAGCTCAGGATACACGATCAGGTCCGCGTCGCCCGCCTTTGCGCGCCATTCCAGCATCGCGTCGGCATTGCCGGAAAGGTCCCCGACGGACTGGCTTATCTGGGCAAGGGCGATGGTGAGCTTTGCGGTCATGGGCGCACCCCGTAGAGCATTTTCCGCGCCTCCGCAAAAGCGGCTTTCCACAGCGGCAAGGGACCGTTAAAGGGGCGCCGACCAGCGCGTCACGGAAACGTCACGGGGATATTCTTCCATGAAATTGATGACCGGCAATTCGAACCTGCCGCTCGCCCGGGCGATCGCCGACTATGTCGAGCTGCCCCTTACCAATGTCAGCGTCCGCCGCTTCGCCGATGAAGAGGTGTTCGTCGAGGTGCATGAGAATGTGCGCGGCGAGGATGTGTTCCTGATCCAGTCGACCAGCTATCCGTGCAACGACAATCTGATGGAGTTGCTGATCATGATCGATGCGCTGAAACGCGCGTCGGCCAAGCGGATCACGGCGGTCATCCCCTATTTCGGCTATGCCCGGCAGGACCGGAAGCCCGGCCCGCGCACACCGATCAGCGCGAAGCTGGTTGCGAACCTCATCACCGTGGCCGGCGCCAACCGCGTTCTCTCGGTCGACCTGCATGCGGGGCAGATCCAAGGCTTCTTCGACATTCCGACCGACAATCTGTTCGGCGCACCGGTGATGTCGGCCGATATCCAGGCGCGGTTCGGCGACAAGAACATCATGGTCGTGTCGCCTGACGTCGGCGGCGTGGTCCGCGCCCGCGCGCTCGCCAAGCGGCTGGACAATGCGCCGCTGGCTATTGTCGACAAGCGTCGCGAACGCGCCGGCGAATCGGAAGTCATGAACATCATCGGTGACGTGGCCGGCCGCTTCTGCATCCTGGTTGACGATATCGTCGATTCGGGCGGCACGCTGTGCAACGCGGCGGCTGCGCTGAAGGAAGCCGGCGCGGAAGGCGTCGCCGCCTATGTAACGCATGGCGTCCTGTCCGGCGGCGCGGTGGCGCGCGTGGACAATTCGCAGCTCACTGAACTAGTCATCACCGATTCGATCCTGGCGACCGAGGGCGTTCAGGAAAGCAACCGCATCCGCCAGCTTCCCATCGCGCCGCTGCTCGGCGAGGCAATCAAGCGGATCGCTGACGAAAGCTCGGTTTCCAGCCTGTTCGACTGATCCGCTCAGTCGCGCCGCGCGACTTTTATGACGGCAGGAAAAGGACCGGCAGCGTCAGCAGCATCGCGAGGCAGGCCATGATGCGCTGACCCGCGGTGATGCCCAGTGGCTTGCCCGCCCAGAAAGGCGGAAAGGTCAGGAAGGCGGCGAACAGCAGGCCGTTGGAAATGCGGTCGTCCAGCAGGAAGGGCAGATCCTGCCGCAGGGCAAGCCCGGCCAGGAACGCTGCAGTACTGACAATCCAGCCAATGATGGCCATGCGCGACGTCCCCTTTCCGATTAGAACGGAAAAGTCGGGCGGGTATTAAGTCTTGGTCCAACTTACCCTGCTCCGTTCGTGTCAAGCGAAGTCGAGACACGAACAGGGGTGGGTTCTCACAAGCCCAACGGTAGAGAAAATCTCATTCTGCCCAAGCGTCGTAGCTACCGAAGTTCCAGACATTGCCTTCCGTATCCAGCGCGTCATATCCGCGCCCCGGATAGCCGTCATTGTCATAGGGGCCGCGCATGATGCGCGCGCCTGCAGCCTTCGCGGTTTCCGCATGCGCATCCACGTCCGGCACATAGCAGCAAACGCATTGGGTGATGCCGCCCGCTTCCGCAGGCGTTTTCCAGCCATAGAGGTCCTTGACCCCGCCGGGGCGGTCGCTCCCGAGCATGATCATGCCATCGCCCAGCGTCAGCTGCGCATGATGGACGATCGATGGGTCGGCTTCGTCCGTATAGATGGCGTGGCGTTCGAACCCGAAGGCCGCGCACAGGAAATCGATGGCGGCGGGCGCATCGGCATAGCGCAGGCAGGGGATGACGGGGGACTTGCCTTTCATCGCTTCATTCCTTCCGGTCTATCGATGGCGAGATGTCTAGCCTGTCCGCGCTTTCCGCGCTAGGCGCAGGTCATGACCAGCCGTGACGACCTGACCCTCGCCAACCGCCTTGCCGATGCGGCGGGCGAAGCGATCCGCCCCTTCTTCCGCGCCCGATATGAACTGGAGTTCAAGGCGGACAAGTCGCCGGTGACGGAGGCTGACCGGGCGGCCGAGGCGGCGATCCGCGCGATCCTGGAGAAGGAACGGCCGGACGACGGCATTATCGGCGAGGAATATGGCGCGACGCGCGAGGACGCCGAGCGGGTTTGGATTCTGGACCCCATCGACGGCACGAAAAGCTTTGTCGCGGGGCGGCCGATCTTCGGCACGCTGATCGCGCTGACGCAGGCCGGGTGGCCGACCATCGGCATCATCGACCAACCGATCGCGAAGGAGCGCTGGGCCGGGATGGCGGGGAAGCCCACGACCTTCAACGGCGCGCCGGTTCGCACCCGCGCCTGCCGCGACCTTGACCAGGCGATCCTGGCCTCCACCGCACCGCAACTCTTCCCCGGCTGCACCGGCGAGCATTTCTCCCGCCTTGCCGGGCAATGCCGCGACACACTTTGGGGTGGGGACTGCTATAATTACGGCCTTGTCGCGTCGGGCCATGTCGACATTGTTGTGGAAGCAGGCCTGAAACTGCACGATCTCGCCGCGCTGGTGCCGGTGGTCGAGGGCGCAGGCGGCCGCATGTGCGACTGGGCCGGCGATCCGCTGACGGCGGACAGCGACGGTCAGGTGATCGCTATGGGCGATCCGGCGCGGCTGGACGACATATTGGAAGCGCTCGCCGAAGGGCATGAGGGACATCATCATTGATGCGGCAGACTTTCCGTTACGAGCGCAACCGGCAATCAGCTGACATGTGAATGGATTTAGTGCTCCTGCAAAAGCAGGAGCCCAGGTTGCTTGGCGCTTGGAGGCCCTGGGCTCCTGCTTTCGCAGGAGCACGGAACTTCCCAAAGACCACCCGCCCCCTCAAAATATCCCCAAAAACTTCTTGTCCTGACTCTTCTGTTCGCCCTTCTCCGCCTTGCCGCTTTCTGACTTGGCGGTGGTGCCCTTGCCGACATCGTCGCGCGGCTTGCCCTTGGCGGTGCGCTGGGCGACTGCATCCGCGCCTGACAGGACCGGACCGCAGGCCGCCGCCTTCGCATCCCCCACATCGACGAAGGCCAGGATGCCCGCGATCGGCGTACCGATCAGGCTGAGGCCCGCGCCCACACCGCCGCGCGTCAAAAGCTGCGGGCTGATGGGATTGATGCCGGGCTTGGCGAAATAGCCGCCGATGCCGATGGGCGATTGGCCAGAGAACAGGCTGATCGTCTTGCCGTCCGCGCGCACGGCCATGTCGAGCGACTCATTCTTGAAGCTGAACCCGCCCCGGCCGACGATCACATTCTTCTTCGTGTCGATCAGGATGGGATCGGCGGCAGCGACGCCGTCGCGCACTGTGAAAGCGATGAGGCCGCAATTGATCTCCACCGGCTTCTTCAACTTGTCCGCGAACATTTTGGTGATGAAGGTGCCGATATCGAGTTCGGAAAGCTGGATGTTGCGCGCCCACATGGTTCCGGCGGGCAAAACGACAGCGATACGGCCGTCCGCCGTGCCGAGCGATTCGCGCACCGAGTCGCCCTCACCCGTCATCTGCACTCGCGCCTTCATGACGCCGGTCGTGCCCGATTCCTCGACGCCCCAGCGGCCGAGCAGCTTGCCCATCGGCGTTGGCGACAGGCGGATGTCATATTTGGTGCGCACCGGCGCGCCGCGCGCATTGATCTCTATATCCGACGACACAAAGCCGCCCGCCATGTCGAAGGTCAGCGGGGACATGGTGATGAGGCTATGATCGAGCTTCAGCGCCAGACCGATGTTGGACACGGGGAAGTTCTTCGCGCGCACCCGCTTCACGCTGTAATCGACGTCGGCATCGAAGGCCCGGATCGCATCTATCCGCAGCGGAGCGTCAGGCAGCACGCGCGGGCGGCCCTGCACGGTCTCGATCGCCCCTGCGCCGCCTTGCGCCTCCAGCTTTTCGGGATTGTAACCGAGGAAGGGGCCGACATCGATGATGTCGAGCGTGTCAGTGGCGAGGTTCGCCTTCAGCAACAGGCGATTGTTCGGCAAAGAGATCGTCATGCCGCCGGCCAGATCGCTGTCGCCGAAACGGCCTTTGAGATGCGTGAAGCGCCATTCGCCCCCGACCTTGGTAAGATCGGACGTGAAGCGATAGGCGCGGGTGTCGGGAATGGCGACGCCCAGGAAATCAAACAGCAGGCGGATATTTGGGCCATGCGTGACCAAAGCCAGATCCGCGCCCTCTATCTCCGTCGCGCCGGGAAGCGTGCCGTTGACCTCCAGCACCGTAGCACCGGCTCTCGCCTCCACGGCCAACTGGTTCTTGCCGCCGACGACGGTTTCATTGGGCGAGAGCAGCCCGCCGCGCAGGGTGAAGGGCTTGCCCCGCATCGTCCCCGACCCGGTGAAGCGGATGTCCTGCGCGAATCGGGTGTCCTGCGCACGCACGGTATCGAAGGCAATATCGGCATTCATCAGCATCCGCGGATCGCGATAACGCACTGTCGTACCCGCGATGATCGCCCGGCGAACAGTGGGCAGGTCCAGCGGTTCCGCCTTCTTGTCCGGGTCGCCGAGCGTCCATGTGTTGGTCTTGCCGTCCTTGCTCCATTCCAGGTCCGCCGCGCCGTTGCGCAGGTCGAGCCACTTGATCCGCCGCGTGCTGCCGAAGACGAGGGAGAAAGGCGAGATGCGGGTGTCGATCCGGTCTGCGCGGAAGAGGTGCGGCTGGCTCGCCCATTTGGGATTGGAGATGGTGAAGCGTTCGGCGAGGAATTTGACGTTAATGGGGTCGAAATAGAGCTGAAAATCGCCGCCGATCTTCACATCTCGTTGCAGGCTGGACGAGACGATGCGCTCGAACGGGTGCTTGAGGAATCGCCCCTTCGTCACGAACAGGATCAACCAGAGCAGGAAAAGGATGCCGACGATCCACAGGATGATTCGCGCCACGAGGGGCAGTTTCCGCCAGCGCTCCCGCGCCTGCCCCATCCGCGCATGAAATCCCGTGCCGGCCTGTGCGGGATGCGCAGGCGTCTCTGGCTCCACGGCAATGGGATCGGCTTGGGACATGGGGTGCAAACGTTTAGGCGTCTGAATCGCTCCGCCCCTTGCTTTTGGACAACTTGCCCCGTATAGGCGCGCGTTCCCGTGGGTCCTGCCCATCGGGGTTGATGGACATTCCGGCCAGTAGGGCTGCCGCGTCTGTCCGCAATCGTCAGCACAAAGGAGACGAAAATGCCCAAGCTCAAGACCAAGAGCGGTGTGAAGAAACGCTTCAAGTTCACCGCCACCGGCAAGGTCAAGCATGGTTTCGCTGGAAAGCGCCACCGCCTGATGAGCCACAATGCTAAGTATATCCGCCAGAACCGTGGCACATCCGTGCTGTCCGAGGCCGACGTCGCGCACGTCCGCCTCTGGGCGCCCTACGGCCTGAAGTAAGGAGTAGAGGACTATGGCACGCGTAAAACGTGGCACGACCACCAAGGCGAAGCACAAGCGGATTCTGGAACAGGCGAAGGGCTATTATGGCCGTCGCAAGAACACGATCCGCATCGCGCGGCAGGCCGTCGAAAAGGCCGGCCAGTACGCCTATCGCGACCGCAAGGTTAAGAAGCGCAGCTTCCGGGCTCTCTGGATTCAGCGCATCAACGCGGCCGTCCGCATGGAGGGCCTGACCTATGGCCAGTTCATGCACGGCCTGAAGCTCGCGGGCGTCGATCTGGACCGGAAGGTCCTGGCCGACATCGCGATGCACGAAGGTGCGGTGTTCAGCGCCATCATCGCCCAGGCGAAGGCGGCTCTGCCCGCGGCTGCGTAAGCAACCAGCGACACGAGACAGCAAGGGCGCCGGGGCAGATGCTTCCGGCGCCCTTTTTGTTTCTCCTCATCCCAACGACCGACCCGACAGGATTACCGACATGCTGATGAAGACCTGGTGGCTCTATGTAATGGCCGTATTCTTCGTGTCCGCGACACCAGGCCCCAACATGCTGCATGTGATGACACGCAGCATCCAGGTCGGCCACCGCCGCGCGCTGTTCACGATGGCGGGATGCATGTCGGCGATCCTGCTCTGCCTGATCGCATCGGCGGCGGGTCTGGGCGCGCTGCTGAAGACCGAACCGCGCCTGTTCGACGTGCTGCGTTACGCCGGCGTCACTTACCTCATATGGCTGGGGATCAAGGCATGGCGCAGCCCGGTCGCGGCGCCGGACGTTGATGCAACCGCGCGCCCCGGACTGTCCGGCGCGGCGCTCTATCGCAGCGGGCTTCTCACGGGCCTCAGCAACCCCAAGCTGATCGTCTTTGCCGGCGCGCTTTTTCCGCAGTTCATCAGCGCCGACATGCCCTTCGCGCCGCAGCTCTCCATATTGGTCGTGACATTCGTGGTGATCGAATCCTTCTGGTACGCCGTCTATGCCCAGGGTGGACGCAGGCTCGCCAACTGGCTTAAGCCGGAGAACCGGCAGCGGATGTTCAACCGCGTGACGGGCGTGCTGTTTATCGGATTTGGCGGGATGCTGCTGGGTCGAACGCATTGAGACGGGACAGTTTCTATAGGCCGTCATTCCCGCGCAGGCGGGAACCCATCTCCGGAGGGTAGATGAACGAGCGGATACCGACCGTCTATATTCTTGCGAGCCGCAAAAACGGCACGTTGTATACCGGCGTAAGTTCCCACCTCATCAAACGGCTTTACGAGCATCGAAACGGCTTGATCGAAGGCTTCACCAACGACTACGGCGTCAAGCGGCTGGTCTGGTTCGAACCGCATGACACGATGGAGAGTGCAATCCAGCGTGAAAAGCGGATCAAGAAATGGAACAGACAATGGAAAATCACTCTGATCGAAGCAGCCAATCCGGACTGGGCTGATCTAGCGATTGCTTTCGGATTTGATCCGTTGCCGAGCCAGAGAACGGATTAACGTCGATCCGGCGAATAGGCCGGGAGATGGGTTCCCGCCTTCGCGGGAATGACGAACTATGTGGGAATGACGGACGATATGGTCGACATAGCTTCACTGAAATCCGGCCTGCTGGCCGACATCGCCGCCGCAGATACGCTGGACGCGGTCGAGGCGTTGCGCGTGGGCGCGCTTGGCAAGCAGGGCGTGATTACCGCGCTGCTCAAGACGCTGGGCGGCATGTCGCCTGATGAGCGGCAGACGCAGGGACCGATCATTCAGGACCTGCGCGAGGCCGTCACCAACGCCATTGCCGACAAGAAGGGCGCGCTGGAACAGGCGGCGCTTGACGCGCGTCTGGCCGAAGAGCGGCTGGACATGACACTGCCCGCCGATATCGGCCCGCAGGGTTCGGTGCATCCGGTCAGCCAGGTGATGGATGAACTGGCGGAAATCTTCGCGGACCTCGGCTTCTCCGTCGCGACGGGGCCGGAGATCGAGGATGACTGGCATAATTTCACCGCGCTCAACATTCCCGAGACGCATCCGGCGCGAGCGATGCACGATACCTTCTATTTCGGCGACGAGACCGCGCGGGATGGCCGGAAGATGCTGCTGCGCACGCACACCTCGCCCGTGCAAATCCGCACGATGCTAGAGCAGAAGCCGCCGATCCGTATCATCGCGCCGGGCCGTGTCTATCGTTCCGACAGCGACGCCACGCACACGCCGATGTTCCACCAGATCGAGGGGCTGGTGATCGATCGCGGCATCACGCTCGGTCATCTGAAATGGACGCTGGAGACCTTCCTGAAGGCCTTCTTCGAGCGCGACGACATCGTCCTGCGCCTGCGCCCCAGCTACTTCCCCTTCACCGAACCGTCGGTGGAGGTCGATGTCGGCTATACACTGGTCAATGGCCAGCGGGTGATTGGCGGGTCTGATGGCTGGCTGGAGGTCTTGGGCAGCGGCATGGTCCACCGGAAAGTCATCGAGGCGTGCGGCCTCGATCCCGACGAGTGGCAGGGCTTCGCCTTCGGCACCGGGGTCGATCGGCTGGCCATGCTGAAATATGGGATGAACGACCTGCGCGCCTTCTTCGACGGCGATCTGCGCTGGCTGCGGCATTATGGATTTGCGGCGCTGGATGTGCCCACGCTGAGCGGAGGAGTGGGCGCATGAAATTGACCTCATACCAACATCCGTTCGGTTCGAGCGCAGTCGAGAACCCTGCGCGCCAAAGTGTCTCGACTTCGCTCGACACGAACGGAGGCAAGGCATGAAATTCACCCTGAGCTGGCTGAAGGAGCATCTGGACACGGATGCGAGCCTCGATACCGTGCTGGAAACACTCACCAATGTCGGGCTGGAGGTCGAGGGCGTCGACAATCCGGCGGAGAAGCTGGGCGCATTCCGCATCGCGAAGGTGCTGACCGCCGCGCCGCACCCGCAGGCGGACAAGCTGCAGGTGCTGAGCGTCGATGCCGGTGACGGTCCACTTCAGGTCGTATGCGGCGCGCCCAACGCCCGCGCCGGCCTCGTCGGTGTGTTCGGCATGCCCGGCGCGACCGTGCCGTCCAACGGCTTGGTGCTGAAGGTCGCGGCGATCCGCGGCGTCGAATCCAACGGCATGATGTGCTCTTTCCGCGAATTGGAACTGGGCGAGGATCATGACGGGATCATCGAACTGCCCGCCGACGCGCCGGTGGGGCAGGTCTATGCCGACTGGGCGGGCCTCGACGATCCGGTCATCGACGTCAGCATCACGCCGAACCGGCAGGATTGCATGGGCGTGCGCGGTATCGCGCGCGACCTGGCGGCGGCGGGCCTGGGCGCGCTGAAACCGCTGGCGCAGGTCTATCGCATGGAGACTCTCGATCCCATTCCGGGCGACGGCCCCGCCCCAGACGTGCGGACCGACGATCCCGCAGGTTGCCCCGCTTTCTATGCCCAGAATGTGTCGGGCGTGACGAACGGCGCCGCCCCCCAATGGATGGCGGACAAGCTGAAGGCCATCGGCCAGAAGCCTATCTCCGTGCTGGTCGATATCACCAATTTCGTGTCGATCGACCTTGGCCGGCCGCTCCATGTCTATGACCGCGCGACGTTGAACGGCCCACTGGTTGCCCGCCTTGCCAAGGATGGCGAGCAGGTTCTGGCGCTGAACGGCAAGACCTACACGTTGGACAGCAGCATGACCGTGATCGCCGATGATGCGGCGGTCCACGATATCGGCGGCATCATGGGCGGCGAGCATTCGGGCGTGTCCGAGACGACGACGGACGTGCTGATCGAGTGCGCCTATTTCACCCCGGAGGCGATCGCCCGCACCGGCCAGAAGCTGGCGCTCACCAGCGACGCGCGCCAGCGGTTCGAACGCGGTGTCGATCCCGCCTTCCTCGACGATGCGCTAGCGATCGCGACACGCCTCGTCCTCGACCATTGCGGCGGTACGGCGAGCGCTATCACCCGCGCAGGTCAACCGCCGGTTGCGCCGCGCAGCGTCGCCTACGATCCCGCGCATGTCTTGGCGCTGGCGGGCGTCGATGTGCCGAGCGCTACACAGAAGGCGATACTGGAAAGCCTCGGCTTCCCGGTCACGATCAGTGGCGGCCAGACGGAAATGCATGACGGCATGCCGTTCACCACGCCGACGAGCTGGACGGTCGGCGTGCCGAGCTGGCGGCGCGATATCGATGGCGCGGCGGACATCGTCGAGGAAGTCGTGCGCATCCACGGCCTCGACAAGGTGCCCTCAACGCCCCTGCCCCGCGCGCCTGGCGTCGCGAAGCCCACGGCGACCCCCGCCCAGCTGGTCGAGCGCAAGGTGCGGCGCACCGCCGCAGCGCGTGGCCTGTCGGAAGCGATCAACTGGTCCTTCTTGTCCGAGAAGGAGGCTGCAGCCGTCGGCGGCGGCGACTGGACGCTCGCCAATCCGATCTCGGAGGACATGAAGGTCATGCGGCCTTCGCTGCTGCCCGGCCTCCTCTCCGCCACCCGGCGCAATGCCGATCGCGGCGCGGCGTCCGTGCGCCTGTTCGAGGTCGGCCGCCGCTATTTCGCCGATGGCGAGCGCGCGACAACGGGCATTGTGATGGCTGGCGAGAAATCGCAGCGCGATTGGCGCAGCGGCAAGGCGCAAGCCTTCGCCGCGCATGACGTGAAAGCGGAAGTGCTGGCGCTGCTGGCGGCTGCGGGCGCGCCGGTCGGCAATCTGCAGGCGTTCGGCGAGGCAAGCGCCGCCTATCATCCCGGCCAGTCCGGCACGCTGCGCCTGGGCCCCAAGACCGTCCTGGCCGAATATGGCGTCCTGCATCCGGCCATGGCCAAGCAGTTCGGCTTGTCCGGCGCGGTCGTCGCCGCCGAGATCTTCCTCGACGCCATTCCGACCAAGCGGAAATCCGGCTTCATGCGCGCGCCCTATGCGCCGCCGGCGTTGCAGGCGGTGAAGCGCGACTTCGCCTTCGTGGTGCCGGAGGCGCTGGAGGCGGATGCGCTGGTGCGGGCGATCCGGGGGGCGGACAAGAAGGCGATCGTCGATGCGCGCCTGTTCGATGTGTTTTCCGGCCCCGGTGTCGATGCGGGCATGAAGTCTCTTGCTGTGGAGGTGACCCTGCAACCCGGGGAGAAGAGCTTCACCGACGAGGATCTCGGCGCGATCAGCGCTGCGGTGGTGAAGGCGGCGGAGAAGCTGGGCGGGGTATTGCGGGGGTGAGCCCGCTCTTCCCCACCTTCGCTCGACACGAACGGGAATAGGATATTCTTACGGGCGATTACGTCGCCGCCGGCTTGCACCCCTTCGCCTTCGCCAGTCCGCGCAGGAATCCGCGCCGCGCGAGGCCAGTGCTGATCGCCGCGTTCAGGCGGCGCTCGGCGGGTCCGGCGCCACTGACTTCACGGACCAGACCGCGAAAGGGGATCAGCGAATTGACGATCGCCTGCCCAGTGGCCTCCATGATCTTGCCGGTGCGATTCTCATTATTCTCGGTCCCTGTGCCGAAATCCGGACCCAGCACGGCGTTCAGTTCCTTGATCGACGCATTGATGCCCGCGCATTTCGCATTGGCGGGCATGGCATAGGGCGCTTCCACCGCCTTCTGCAGGACAGGCGGGATTTCCTTCTTGTCGATGCCGACATCGCGGGCAGGCTGGGTGGCGATATTGCCCGCCTTCTGCAATGTGCCCTCCTTCTTGGGCTCCTCCTGAGCCAGGGCGACGCTTGAGAGCATCACGGACAGGACCACCGCTGATCTGATAAGCACGACTCGTATCTCCACATTCTATTGCGAGGGCGTAACCTTCGGAACGGCCTGCAAGTTCCTGAGGAAATGGAATGTCGTGCGCCATCCTTCGCTTGCCGCATATGTCGCCTTGCCGGTAACAGGGCGGGGCTTCTCCGACATAAGGGCGCATGCACATGGCTGAAGACCTGATCACGCTCACCTCCGGCGCATTGACGGCCAGCATCAACCGGCATGGCGCGGAGCTTTGGACTTTGCAGGATGCGCAGGGACGCCACCTGATGACCGACGCCAACGCGCGCTGGTGGACCGGCCATGCGCCCCTGCTCTTCCCCTTCGTCGGGCGGCTGCGCGAGGACGCGTTCCGGGTCGATGGACAGAGCTATACTCAGCCTCAGCATGGCTTTGCGCGTCGCCGGGATTTCGCGATTGTGGAACAGGCGGCGGACCATGCGCTCTTCCGCCTCGAATCCGACGCGGAAAGTCTGACAATCTATCCATTTGCCTTCCGCCTAGACATGTATTTCGCCCTGAGCGGCGCGAAGCTGGAGATGACGGCCACCATATCCAATAGCGGCGAGGCCGATATGCCGTTCAGCTTCGGCTATCATCCCGGCTTCGCCTGGCCGCTGCCCTATGGCGCGGCGCTGGAGGATCATCGGATCATCTTCGAGAAGGATGAGCCCGCGCCGATCCGCAAGGTCGGCCATGAGCCGGGCCTGATCGCGCTGGAAAGCGTACCGTCGCCGGTCGTCGGCAATGTGCTGGCGCCAACCCATGAGATGTTCGCTGGCGACGCGCTGATCTGGGACGATCTTGCCAGCCGCAGCCTGACATGGGGCGCGCCGGGGACGCCGCATCTGAAGATCGATTTCCCCGACACGCCCTGGCTCGGCCTCTGGCAGAAGCCCGGTGCGCATTATCTGTGCGTCGAGCCTTGGGCGGGGATGGCGGATCCGGTAGGCTTCGATGGCGATGTCTGGGAGAAGCCGGGGATCATCCGCTTGCCGGCGGGCGAGAGCCAGCGTTTTCGGATGGATGTGGAACTGGTGGGCTGACGCGCGCACCCTGCCATTTCCAATTCGAACACCTATATCAACGAAGACCCTATCGGAGGATGCCATGACCATAGCCGTCCGGATCGACTTCGTATCCGATATTTCCTGCCCCTGGTGCATCATCGGCCTGCAGGGGCTTGAGGAAGCGCTGGCGCGTGTCGCGGGAGAGATTGAGGCCGAAATCACCTTTCGCCCCTTTGAACTTAATCCGGACATGGCGCCGGGTGGCGAGAATATGGGCGACCATATCATACGAAAGATCGGCTCGACCCGGGAACAGTCGGCGCAGATGCGCCAGACCATCACCGAGCGGGCGGCCGCGACCGGCTTCACGATCAACTTTTCCGACGATACGCGCATCTACAACACCTTCGATGCCCACCGCCTTCTCCACTGGGCGGCGCAGGAGTCACCGGAGAAGCAACGCGCGCTGAAACATGCGCTGTTCGACGCGCACTTTACGCGGGGCGAGATCATGGACGATTCTGACACGTTGGTCGCAGTCGCGGAAAAAGCGGGTCTGGATGGCGGCGAGGCGCGGGACGTTCTGACATCCGGGCGCTACGAAGCCGAAGTCCGGCAGGAGGAAGCGCTCTGGCGATCGCGTGGGATCAACTCGGTTCCCGCCATCATCCTGAACGAGAAATATCTGGTGTCCGGCGGACAACCCGCCGAGGCTTTTGAAGAAGCGCTGCGCACAATCGCGGCTGAGCCGGTGGCGAGCTGACAGGACGTCGAACCCCCTACCCTTTTCCGTCATTCCCGCGTAGGCGGGAACCCATCTCCCAGCTTATCCCGGCGTACAACGTCGAGAGATGGGTCCCCGCCTGCGCGGGGATGACGATCAGATTTAGAAGAAGTCCATGACTATCCCATCCCGCCGCACCTTCGCGATCATTTCCCACCCGGACGCCGGCAAGACCACGCTGACCGAAAAGCTGTTGCTGGAAGGTGGCGCGATCCATCTGGCCGGCGAGGTCAAGGCGCGCGGCGCGAACCGGCGCGCTCGGTCGGACTGGATGAAGATCGAGCAGCAACGCGGCATCTCCGTCACCTCCTCGGTCATGACGTTCGAGCGGACGCGCGATGGCGAGACGATCACCTTCAACCTGCTCGACACGCCGGGCCACGAGGATTTCAGCGAGGACACCTACCGCACGCTGACCGCCGTCGATTCGGCGGTGATGGTCATCGACGCGGCCAAGGGCATCGAGCCGCAGACCCGCAAGCTGTTCGAGGTGTGCCGCCTGCGGAGCGTCCCCATCATCACCTTCGTCAACAAGGTGGACCGGGAAGGGCGCGAGACCTTCGGCCTGCTGGACGAGGTCGCCGACCAGCTGCAGCTGGACGTATGCCCGATGAGTTGGCCGGTCGGTATGGGCGGCGAGTTTGAGGGCATCTATGACTTCGCGACCAACAGGCTGATGCAGCCGACCGGGCCGAGCAAGGAATTTGACGGTACGCGGCATCAGTTTACGGGGCTGGACGATCCGAAGCTGGCGGAATTTATTTCTGAGCGGGGTCTGGAGAAATTGCGCGAAGAGGCCGAACTGTCGCTGGGCGGCTATGCGAGCTTCGACCTTGCCGCCTATCGTCATGGCGACCTGACGCCGGTCTATTTCGGGTCGGCGCTCAAGAAGTTCGGCGTGACCGAGCTGATCGACGCGCTCGCCGCCCATGCGCCACCACCGCGCGCGCAACCGGCGGAGCCCGCGCCTGTCGAGCCGGAGCGAGCCGACGTCACCGGCTTCATCTTCAAGGTGCAGGCCAACATGGACCCGCAGCACCGCGACCGCATCGCCTTCATGCGGCTATGCTCCGGCAAGTTCCGGCGCGGCATGAAGCTGACGCCCTCGGGTAGCGGCAAGCCGATCGCGGTGCATTCGCCGATCCTGTTCTTCGCGCAGGACCGCGAACTGGCGGATGAAGCCTATCCAGGCGACATCATCGGCATTCCCAACCATGGCACGCTGCGCGTCGGCGATACGCTGAGCGAGAAAGCGGATGTCCGCTTTACCGGTCTGCCGAACTTCGCGCCGGAAATCCTGCGCCGGGTTCAATTGAAGGACCCGACCAAGACCAAGCAACTCCGCAAGGCGCTGGACGATCTGTCCGAAGAGGGCGTGATTCAGGTCTTCTACCCTGAACTGGGCAGCCAGTGGATCGTCGGCGTCGTCGGCCAGCTGCAGCTGGAAGTGCTGATCAGCCGGCTGGAGGCGGAATATAAGGTCGAGGCATTGCTGGAGGCTTCCCCCTACGACACCGCGCGTTGGGTGTCGGGCAGTGACGCGGCGGTGAAGGGCTTCGTCGAGTTCAACCGCTCCAGCCTCGCCAAGGACCGCGACGGCAATGAGGTCTTCATGGCCAAGAGCGCCTGGGATGTCGGCTATCAGCAGGAACGACATCCGGACGTGAAGTTCAGCGCGACGCGGGAGCGGTAGATTCTTCGCATCGGACGATCCGAGGGCGGTTAATCCGCCCTTAAGCGCGCAACGCCGATGGGTCGGCGTCCAACCAAAGGCCACATGCGATACCCCTGATGCAGCAATTATGGCGCGCGTCGTCCCCATCCGCTTTCCCTGTCGCTCGCGCGCCCGGCGACGCGATTTCGGGTGCGCGGATTTCCCTAAGGACCCGTCTGCTGGCCTGCATCGTCGCCGGCATTCTCGCGCTGGCCGCGCTAATGCATTGGGCAGGCCTGCACATCGAGCCCCAACGCGCGAGCAATCTTCCCTATTATGCGGCGGGTCTCATTGCCCTCAGCCTGCGCCTGGGCCTGCCGTCCAGCCGTTGGCGGTACGCCGGGCCGATCGCCCAATTTGCCGAATATGTCGCGTTGTTCGCGCTCATATCGCTGATCGGCGCAGTCGCCAGCTATCCCGTCGTAACTCTGACAAGCGGATATCAGGACGTCGCGCTTCAGCGTATCGATGCCGCGCTGGGGTTCGACTGGCTGGCATGGTATCGGGCCGTGGCCGATCACCGGTTGTTGCAGTTGACGGGAAC
>JAHFPU010000173.1 GCA_023266635.1 Sphingobium sp. | reverse complement strand
GCCTTGTTCCATCGGCTCGATCTGTCAGGACGCGCCAAGCCCCCTCCAACACCACCCGCAAAACGGCCCCTTACGCCACAACTGCTACTCAAATTGTGAATCCCGGACAGTTGTGGGATCAAGTCCGGGATGACGGCAGTTTGTTGCAGCGAGGAATGTCCACCATCCACCCCTTTTCGTCATCCCCGCGACCCGAAGGGCGACCGTAGGTCAACGCGGGGACCCAACGCGCCTTGGGCATGCAAGGCTTAGGAGGAGAGATGGGTTCCCGCGTTCGCGGGAATGACGGATTGTGGAAGAGCTACGACCCACCCGATCCAGCAATCCACTAAATCGCCACCCCACGAAAAAGGGCGGCCCGCCATCCAGCGACCCACCCTCATGCTCATCCGATAAAACCCCGCGCCACCCTCTCGGAGCAGCGCCAGCCAAAATCACATCCGCCCGAAACTCGGCGCGGCGCCCTCCGGACGACGCCCGAACACGGCGGGCTTGCGCGCCACTAGCGGGCTGCTAGCCTGCTCCAGTTCGACCAGCGTCTCGTTGAAGCAATTGCGGATCTCGACCACGATCTCGATCAGCTCTTCCGGGCTTTCATGATATTCCACGCAGCGACGCGCGACGGTCTCGATCTCTTCGGCCATGTCGCCCAGGCGCTCGGCCCCGAACTGACGCGATTCGCCTTTCAGCGTATGGGCGGGCAGCACCAGCGCGGTCGCGTTGCGATTGCGCATCGCTTCCTCGATCGCCAGCACCGATTTGGTCCCGTCTTCCCGGAAATATCCCAGGATGCGTACGAAGCCTGCGCCCAGTTCGGCCCGCGCTTGCGCGAACCCGGCCGGATCGATCAGTCTTGCGTCCATATGTTCCACCAGGTGCTCCCCTGCGGCAAAATCGCGTCCCCACGCTCCCTTGTTGTAAGGCACGCGCAGTAAACGGCGGGTTAAAGCACCGTTTTGACTGCGTTTTCGCGTTCTATGAGGAAACAGGGGCCTTGCGGATCGGCCAGGTCGGTCAACCGCCAGCCGCCCGAGGCCAACGCAGCCAGTTCAGACGGCGCATTGGGGTCGTCCGCCCATATCATCACCCGGTCTGCCTCGCGCATCGCCTTGGCCGCCCGTAACGCGGGCCAGGGGCATCGCATGCCCCGCGCATCGATCCGGACCGGATCAATTGCCAAAGGGGTTCTTTGTGCTGCGCAGGGTGAGTCGCACCGGCACCGCCCCGAAACCCAGTTCGCGCCGGATGCCGTTCACCAGATAGCGGCGATAACTTTCAGGCAGCGCATCCAGCCGCGTGCCGAACAGCACGAAGGATGGCGGGCGCGTCTTGATCTGGGTGATGTAGCGCAGCTTGATCCGCTTCCCGCCCGGCGCGGGCGGCGGGTTCGCCTCCAGCGCGCCCTCGAACCAGCGGTTGAGCTGTCCGGTCGACACGCGCTGCGACCAGGTCGCCCGGCTCTCGAACGCGACGCGCAGCAATTCATCCAGCCCCTTGCCGGTCGCGCCGGACACAGTCAGGATCGGTAGGCCCTTCACCTGCGCCAGCCCGTCCTCCAGCGCCTTCTTGATGCCCTGGTACATGCCGGAGCCATGCTCGACCGTGTCCCATTTGTTGAGCGCGATGATGAGGGCGCGGCCTTCCTCGATCACCTTGTCGGCGATGCGCAGGTCCTGCGCCTCCAGCCCACGAGTGGAATCGAGGAGCAGCACCACGACTTCGGCGAAATTCACCGCGTTCAGGCCGTCGGACACCGCCAGCTTTTCCAGCTTGTCCTGCACCTTGGCGCGCTTGCGCATGCCGGCGGTGTCGATCAGCCGAATATGCCGGTCGCGCTGGTCGATATCGGTCCAGATCCAATCAACGGCGATGCTGTCGCGGGTGATGCCCGCTTCGGGTCCCGTCAGCAGGCGGTTCTCGCCCAGATAGCGGTTGATCAGCGTCGACTTGCCCGCATTTGGTCGCCCGACGATCGCCAGCTTCAGCGGCGCGCTGTCGTCGTCCTCGGCGAAATCCTCTTCCGGCGCTTCCTCTTCCTCCCGCTCCAGCAGCGGCAGCAGCGTCTGAAACAGGTCGGACAGGCCCTGGCCATGCTCAGCGGAAAAGGGGATGGGTTCGCCTAGGCCCAGCGAAAACGCCTCCATGACGCCGCTATCGGCCGCCTTGCCTTCCGCCTTGTTGGCCATCACCACGACGGGCACGTCGTTGCCGCGCAGCCAGCGGGCGATTTCCTCGTCCAGCGGGGTGATGCCGGCGCGCGCGTCGATCATGAACAGCGCGACGTCCGCGCCATCCACCGCCGCCTGCGTCTGCATCCGCATCCGGCCGGGCAAGGTGTTCTCGTCCTCATCCTCATATCCGGCGGTGTCGACCAGCCGGAAATCGAGGCCGAGCAGCGACACGTCGCCCTCCCGCCGGTCGCGGGTGACGCCGGGCTGGTCATCGACCAGTGCCAGCTTCTTGCCCATCAGGCGGTTGAACAGCGTGGACTTGCCCACATTGGGCCGCCCGACAATGGCTACTACGGGCAGCATATGCGCGCCTTGCTTCCTTCTTGGTTCAGCGGCCCTATTTCAGGGCCGTCAGCTTGCCGTCATCGGCAAGGATGTACAATGTGTTGTTCGCCACCACGGGCGAGAGCGACATGGGATGATGCAGGTCGATCGGCTCGGCGGCCTTGCCGGTCTGCGGATCGACGGTGACCAAGTCGCCCAGCGTCGATACCAGATACAGCTTGTTGCCGGCCAGCACCGGCCCGGTCCAGCGCACCGCGCCGGTCTTCTTCTTCATCTTCTTGAAGCGTTGAAGCTGGCTGATCCAGCGGATCTTGCCGGTTGCCCGCGCCACGCAGAGCAGCTTGGCGTCGTCGGTCACCGCGAACACCCACTCGCCCACGACCCAAGGGGTGGAGATGCCCGCGACGTTGATTTCCCACAGGCGCTGCCCGCTCACCAGTTCGTAGGACGCCATGCGCCCGCCCTGGCCGATGGCGAACACCCGGCCGCGGTCGATCACCGGATCGGCGTCGATGTCGGCGAGCGAGGCGACCGAGGTCGAGATGCTGGTGCGCGACAGGGCGTCGCCCCACAACGAACGGCCATTCTCATAGCGATAGGCCGACAGTTCGCCCGAGCTATATCCCGCGATCACCGTACCCTGCCCCGCTGCCGGCGCCGCGACGCCGAACACGCCGGTCGCTTCCATCGTGCCGCTGTCGGTCCACTGGGTCGCGCCGTCCTGCTGGTTCAGCGCGAAAATCTGGTTGTCCTGGCTCATCACATAGACCGAGCCATTGGCGACCGTCGGCGCGCCGCGCAGCGGGCCGCCCGGACGCTTCTTCCACAAGATCTTGCCGTCGGACGCATTCAGCGCGACCACGTCGCCCACGCCCGTGCTGGCATAAAGGCGATCGTCGAGCACGCTCACGCCGCCGCCGAACAGCGACCGGCCATTGCCCTCGGACGGCAGCGCCGTCTGCCAGACCTTCGATCCCGTCGCCGCGTTCAGCGCAATGACCTTCGCCGACGCATCGATGACGTACAGCTTGCCGCCCGCCACCACCGGCGAAGAGGCCAGCCGCGCCTGCGGCGTGCTGCCCTCGATCGACACATTCCATGCCTGACGCGGCGAAGCGCCCAGCGCCAGATGGCCCATCGTCTTGGACTGGTTGCCGCCCGGCTGCGACCATTGGTCGTTCACGACCGGATCGGGCAGAGTTACCGCGACATCGGCGATCGTCGGCTCGACCTCGACGCCCTGCTCGGTCGTCAGGATCGACGTGCGCTTGCCGACGACGGGCGTCTTCTTGCTGCTGCCGCCCTTGCCGCCGAACACGGCGCACCCGGAAAGCATTGCGACGCAGCCCAGGACCGCGCCAAACCGCATCATCCGTTTCTTACCCACCCGAAGCATCCGTACCGCCATTCTCGCCAATCCCCACCGTTGCGTCTATCGCATCGACCCCCAATAGCCCCGCCATCTGTCGCGCACGTGAACGCACGCTCTCCGGCACCTGCGCATCCTTCGCCAGCGCCGCGAAAAGCGGGCCTGCAAGGTCGGGCTTGCGCATCTTCATATAGGCAATCGCGGTCATCTCGCCGGCGCTGCCGAACCAAGGGTCGCCCGCCGCCGCGAAGTGCTTCATGCGCGTGATGATCTCCTCGGGCTTCAGGCTATCAAACTCCAGCGCTGTCTGCCGGATCAGGCCCAGGTCGCGATAGGGCTTGGCCAGGCTGTCATCGGCGGCCATGCCCTTGAAGATCGCGGTCGCGCCCTTCACATCCTTGTTCCGGATCGCCAGCGCCGCCTTGGCCATCAGCGCGCTTGCGCGATAGCCCGGCTGGCTCGCCTGGGTCAGGGCCTCCAGCTTCTTGGCGTCCGGGTTCCCGCCGCCCGCCACGCTTTGCAGCACGCCTTGTAGTTCCTCTGCTACCTCGCCGGATTTCGCGGCGCTGTGATGGTTCCAGTAGAGCCAGCCTGCGAACAGCACGAGGCCAAGCACGACAAGCCCGGCGACCCAGCGCCCATAGGTCTTCCAGAAGCCGACGAGCTGGTCCTGCCGCACGGCGTCATCGACTTCGCGCAGGAAGGCTTCGTTGGATTGCGGCGTCAGTGCCAAGATTACTCTCCGGAAAACGTCAGAAAAAGGGCCGATATGGAGGCGCCGGACCTTAGCGGCGCGGCGCGCAAGAGCAAATTACTTTTTCGGGCGATACACCTGCGCGTCGGTCGGGAAAGTCCGGGCGCGGACATCGCTGGCATAGCGTTCCGCCGCGCCGGAAATGACGCTCGCCATATCCTCATATTTCTTCACGAACTTGGCGGTGCGCTCGAACATGCCGAGCATGTCCTCGGTCACAAGCACCTGCCCGTCGCAGCGCGCCGATGCGCCGATGCCGATCGTCGGGCACAACACGGCGGCGGTGATCGCGTCGGCGACCTCCTCCATCACGCCCTCGATGACCATCAGGAACGCACCCGCGTCCGCTACGGCCTTTGCGTCCCCCACTATCTTGGCCGCTTCCGCGTCGCTGCGCCCGCGCGCCGCATAGCCGCCCAGCGCATTGACCGCCTGCGGCGTCAGGCCGACATGGGCGCAGACTGGGATGCCCCGCGCGGACAGGAAAGCTATGGTCTCCGCCATCGCCACCCCGCCCTCCAGCTTCACGCCCGCCGCGCCGGTTTCCTTCAGGATACGCGCCGCGCTCTCGAACGCCTGTTGCGGTGACGCCTCATAGCTGCCGAACGGCATGTCGATGATGACGACGCTATGATAACTGCCCCGCACGACCGCCGCGCCATGCGCGCACATCATGTCCAGGCTGACCGGCACGGTGGAGGGAAGGCCATAGATCACCTGCCCCAGCGAGTCCCCCACGAGCAGCACGTCGCAATGCGGATCGAGCAGTTGTGCCATGCGCGCCGTATAGGCGGTCAGCATCACGACGGGGTCGGCGGTAACGCCATCCACCTTGCGCCCGCGGATTGCCGGCACGGTCAATCGCTTCATCGGCGCTGGTGTCGGATTGGCGCGGCTGGTGGAGGTGTCGAGTGTGAAGGTCGTGGACATTGCGGCGCTGTAACGCAGGCGCTTGTTTCAAGCAAATCGTCGGCGCTGCGCTGCCTCTGCCCCCAGATCGCTTCCGCCCAGGTCAGCTAGCCTCTTAGCGGCTCTGCCTGCTTTATCTAAGCCCTCTCCCGTCTTCACGGGAGAGGGTTGGGTGAGGGTCTTCTTCTTACTTCTCATCCCACTTCCCTTCCAAAGCCAACCCTATCGCTTCGATGACTCCGTCAAAATTCTCGAGCACCTCATGGTTCGAGAACCGAATTACGCGCAGACCTTTACTTTCAAGATGTGCTGTCCGGCCAGCATCAGCGTCCTCACCATGCTGCCCACCGTCCAGCTCAACGACAAGCTTCGCCTCAACACAGAGAAAATCCACAACGAACGGCCCAATCGTAGCTTGCCGCCTGAATTTCCAGCCGAGCAATTGCCGGTTGCGCAAGGCCGCCCAGACTTTCTGCTCAACATCCGTCGCATCGCGCCTTAGCCGCGCCTCATGAGGACTGATCTGGCGGCGAACCGGGTACATAATCAAAGTATAAAACAAGAAAGACCCTCACCCAACCCTCTCCCGTGAAGACGGGAGAGGGCTAAAGCGAAGGTCTTTCATATTACGCAAAACAGGGACGGCGCTGAGGGGCACCGCCGTCCCTGCCTTTTACTGATCGCCCAAATTGCCGATCAGAATTCCGGATCAGAAGCTGCCCTTGATGGTCATGCCCCAGGTGC
>JAHFPU010000033.1 GCA_023266635.1 Sphingobium sp. | reverse complement strand
AGGCCAAACTCTGCAAAATCGCGTCGCTCCCGGCGCCACGCAAAACCGCGCCTCGCGACAGGCGCACAACGTCAAATCAAGCTGTCGCAGCCCCCGTCGGCGGCGTGATGAATAGGACAGGTTAAGAAGCGTTATCTCCACCATATCGATGAAGAGGAGGAGGAGATGTTTCCGGATGCAGCCGAGGAGCTGACGGCGAAAGAAGAGAAGCAACTCGCCAACAGCTTCGCACAACGCAAGCCCGCCGAACTGGAACGTGCGGCCGAGGAATGATCCGATAACGTCCCCGCCCCTAACCCGGCGGGGATTTCAATTTTGGTCAGGGCCGCGTCTGGCCCGTCCCCCGCACCAACCATTTATAGGTCGTCAGACCTTCCAGCGCGACCGGCCCGCGCGCATGCAGCCGCCCGGTAGAAATGCCGATTTCCGCGCCAAGACCAAATTCTCCACCGTCAGCAAACTGGGTCGATGCGTTCCACATGACGATCGCGCTGTCGACGGCGTTCAGGAAGCGCTCTGCCACAGCTGCGTCCTCTGTGATCACGGCGTCGGTATGGTGACTGCCATGCGCGGCAATATGATCGATGGCTTCTCCGACGCCATCGACGAACCGCGCCGAAATGATCGCCTCCAGATATTCCGTGTCCCAATCCTCGTCCGAGGCCTGCTTGACCCGCGTGTCGAGCGCGCGGACCTCATCATCGCCGCGCACTTCGCATTTCGCCTCGATCAACGCCTTGATAAGCGCCGTCGCCTCCGGATAGCCGCGATCGATCAGCAGCGTCTCGGTCGCGCCGCATACGCCCGTCCGCCGCATCTTGGCATTGACGACAATTGCCTCTGCCATCTTCGGATCAGCGGCCGCATCGACATAGCTGTGGTTGATGCCGTCGAGATGCGCCAGCACCGGCACGCGCGCCTCTTCCTGCACACGCGCCACCAGCGACTTGCCGCCGCGCGGGACGATCAGGTCGATAAGGCCCGCCGCCTTCAGCAATGCGCCCACGGCGGCGCGATCCGTCGTCGGCACCAGTTGTACGGCATCGGCGGGCAGTCCTGCGGCCACAATGCCCTCAACCATAGCGGCGTGGATGGCGCGGTTGCTCTCCCGCGCTTCGCTCCCGCCGCGCAGGATGACGGCATTGCCGGCGCGCAGACACAAAGCGGCGGCGTCGGCCGTTACATTGGGGCGGCTTTCGTAGATAATGCCGATAACGCCGAGCGGCACCCGCACCCTTTGCAGCACCATCCCGTTGGGACGCTGGCTCTCGCCGATCACACTGCCCAGCGGATTGTCGAGTCCCGCTACGGCCTCCACGCCATCGGCCGTCCCAGCGATCCGTCCTGCGTCCAGTCGCAGACGATCGAGCATCGCGGGCGACAAGCCGTTGGCCGCCGCATTTTCCATGTCCCGCGCATTGGCGGCCGCGATGAGGCCGGACTGATCCCGCAGCGCCTGTGCCGCAAGGGTCAGCGCCTTGGCCTTATCCGCGTCACTGACGCTGGCCAGCAAGGCAGACGCCTTGCGCGCACGCGCGCCCATCATCGCAATCAGCATCTCGGGCGTTTGGGTCAGGTCATTCATGGATCAAGCTCTGCTTCGATATTTCGTGCGAATCCCTACCATGAAACGCATTGCCATCCAAAGGGCTGGTGGTAGTTTCCACTTTATGTCGGGGGATATGGAAGCGGCGGGCGATGCGCTGACGGGTGGTCTTACCGCCGGAGCCGTCGATCATGAACTCAATCCGGGCGGAGCGAAGGGCCATAGCGCGCATGACGGCGCCTGCCTCAATTGCGGCGCAGGGCTGACAGGCCCCTATTGCGCGCAGTGCGGGCAGGGCGCGCATCTCCATCGCAGCCTGCATTCGCTCGGCCATGACATCCTGCACGGCGTCTTTCATTTCGAGGGGAAGATTTGGCGCACGCTGCCCGAATTGATGTTCCATCCCGGTCGCCTGACCCGGCGCTTCATAGAGGGGGAGCGGGCAAAATTCGTGTCGCCTATGGCGCTGTTCCTGTTCACGGTATTCCTGATGTTCGCGGTGTTCGGCTTTACCGGCGGGGCGCTGCTGAACGATCCGGAGGGCGTGACCGTAATGAAGGGCGCGCCGGAAATCGGCAATTGGCGGGCGGGCATACAGGAGGAGCATGCTGCGGCCGAAAAGGATATCGCGACACTGAAAGCCGCACGGTCGGCCCCCGGCATCAGCGACGCCGACCGGGAAAAGCTGGATCGGCAGATCGAGCAGCGGATCGACGAGCGGGACGCCATGGCCGGCGTGGCGGCAGGCGACTGGAACAAGGTCGCAGAACTCGGCAAGCGCACCGACGCCAAACGGGCGGCCAAAGGCGACGAAAGCGAAGGTCTTCACAGCGGCTGGGCGGCGTTTGATCGCGCGGTGAATGAGGGCGCGAAAAAGGGGAACGAGAATCCGCAACTGTTGCTCTACAAGCTCAAGACCAGCGGATATAAATATAGCTGGGCGCTGATCCCACTTAGCATCCCCTTTCTCTGGCTGCTGTTTTTCTGGCGGCGCGACGTGCATCTGTACGATCATGCGATCTTCGCGACCTACTCGATCAGCTTCATGATGTTGCTGGTCGTGATGCTGTCTGTCGCGGCGGCTGTCGGCGTGAGCGGATGGATATGGGGGCTGGCGCTGCTGATCATTCCGCCGGTGCATATGTATAAGCAGTTGCGCGGAACCTATAGCCTTACCCGCGCGGGTGCGGCGGTGCGATTGCTCTTCCTCATGATCTTTGCGCTGACGGTGCTGATCCTGTTCAGCCTGATGCTCGTTGCGATGGGCGTACTGGAATGAAGTAAAAAACGCGTCTCGCAACATGAATTACAGATGAACGCGCGACAGCCAAATATTCCGGAAGTCTTCAAAAAGCCATAAAGTATTTCCGCGCCATTTTCCTGAACATCGGATGAATTTCGCGAACCCGAAAGAAGTATAGCGGGTGCAGGAAAAACACGGTCAACATAATTATAAGAATGAATCTTCGCTCCGCCGATGAGTCGAAACGGCTCATCGCGATTCACCGCTTTGGCCGGCACCCAATTGTAAACAACGAACGTTGCTTGCATTGCTATGACGAAACATCTCACCCCCACCCGCCCCGCCTTGGCCGCGATTGCCGCTGTCCTGGCTTTTGGTTCAACCCCGGCCTTTGCGCAGGAAGCGCAGCCCCAGATGACGGCTCCGCCGGCGGTCACCCCGCCCGCGCCTGTGATGCAGCCCAGCGCGCCAACGCCGCCGGCCGTTGCGCCAGGGACGCCTGAGGCGGCAGCGCCGGTCGTTGCCCAGACTCCGCCTGCCGTTGCCCCTGCCGCGCCGGCGGCATCCGCCCAAACTCCTGTGTTCAAGCCGCAGGCTCCGGTTGTGCAGCCTACCCCGCCGCGCCCGGTTATTGCGGCTCCGGCCGAAACCGATACAGCGCCGGTAGCGGAGGAAGCTGCGCCAAAGCCCGTTCGTGAACGCGCCGCGGCTCGGACGGCCAAGCCGGAAGCCACTGCTAATCCGGCACCGGCCAACAATGTTGCGGAACGTACGCCTGTCGAGGCCGCGCCTGCGCCAATCGTCGCACCGACGTCTACCGCAGACACCGTTCCTACGCCTGCTCCTGTGGCAGAGGCCCCTGCGCCGGCCCCGGTCCAAACTGTCGATAGCGGCATGAGTGACGAGGCCAAGTTTGCTATGGGCGCTGGTGCTGTTGCAATCCTGGCCGCAGGCGCAGCCTTCGCAATGCGTCGCCGCAAGGACCCAGCGAATGAGGATGTTGCTCCTGTGGCGTATGAGCCTGTGAGCGCGCCTGTCGCCCCAGTGCTTAGCGAGGAGCCTGCCGTTCAGGTGCGCCCGGCGCGTCAGCCGGCCATGGCCACCACTGCTGCGGACGCACCCTATGTGCAACCGGCTTATAGCGACGAGCGCGTCCAGCCGGTGAGCAGCGTAGCGCCAGCGACCTCGCTCGAGGCGATGATCGCTGAGCAGCCGACAGCGGCCAATCCGTTCCTGACCCGAAGGAACCGCCTGCGCCGCGCCAACTTCCTGCTCAGCCAGCAAGAAACAGGCAACCGCGTGGAGCCGCGCCGGGAGGAGCCGGTTGCCGCTCGCCAAGGCCAGACGGTCACGAAGGAAGTCCGGAGCCAACCGGTCTACGATTTCGGCAAGGTATCGACGGGCTGGAGGCGCCTGACCCCCGCTTCCACCTAAACATAGCCTGCCTTGCCGCCGCCGTGGGGCCGAGCGCCTCCGGGGGACGGGCCCGCCATCCGAAAGGGTGGCGGGCCTTTTATCGTGTGCGACGCCGGATGATCATTTGAAGAGCCCGGACCTGTACCAGCCGCGCGACGCGAGCGTCCGCACGAGCTGGCAACGACAGTCGCGGCAATGGGTGCGCGTCACGCCGTCATGTTCGCACTTCCGGGTTACGTCCGGCCGATGCCGTCCGCTGGCGCAGAGCGCCGGTTTCGTTCTTGGTCTCGCCATGTCCATACCTTTGCCGAGCCCTTCCCCGGGGCATGATTCGGCTGAGGATGTAACCGGCGAATTTCGCCATGTAGCCCGTTTGTGGACATAGGCGCTGGTCAGGACCTGTCGCCATCCCTAAATCCATCCCGATGCCTGAACTCCCCGAAGTCGAAACCACTGTGGCCGGCCTGCGCGATGTGCTGGAAGGCGCGCAGCTGACCCTGGTCGAGCCACGCCGCGCCGACCTGCGCTGGCCGATCCCCGTGGACCTGCGTCAGCGCATGACCGGCGCGCGGGTGACCGGCCTGTCCCGGCGCGCGAAATATGGCCTGATCGCCACCGATCGCGGCGACACCATGATCTTTCATCTCGGCATGTCCGGCCGCTGGCGGGTCGATCCGGGGGAGATCGGCACGCATGACCATCTGGTGCTGGAGACCGATGCGGGACGAAGGCTGGCGCTCAACGATCCTCGCCGGTTCGGATCGCTGGACATCGTACGTAGCGACTCGCTTGCGCTCTACGATCCCTTTACGCGGATGGGCCCCGAACCCCTTGGGCCGGAATTCACCGCCGCCTATCTCGCTGGCATATTGGCGGGGAAGGCAGCGCCCATAAAGGCGGCGCTGCTGGATCAGCGAATCGTGGCGGGGCTGGGCAACATCTATGTCTGCGAGGCGCTAAACATGGCGCGCATCGCGCCAGGCAGCAAAAGCGGGAGCATCAGTCGCGCGCGGCTCTCACACCTGGTTGAAGCGATTCGCGAAGTCCTGACCTCCGCCATCGCTGCGGGCGGATCGACCTTGCGCGATTACGCGCGTCCCGACGGCGAACTGGGCTATTTTTCCAAGCAATGGCGGGTCTATGGGCGCGAAGGGCTTATCTGCCCCTGCGGCGGCACCGTGGCGCGTCAGGTGGATGGCGGGCGATCGACCTTCTTCTGCCCGAAATGCCAGCGGTGAAGACGCCTTTGAGAAAGCGCATCGACGGGCCGGAAAATCGCGCGAAACGGCGTCATGCGGTTGACGCTTCCGCCATTCCAAGCTAAGGGCCGCTCCTTCACGAGCCGGGCGCATCACCTGCGCGCTGCTCTTCCACGATTTTTTCGGTTTGAGGACAGGCATGGCAAACACGCCGCAAGCAAAGAAGCGCATTCGTCGTAACACCCGGCGCGCAGAGATTAACGGCAGCCGCGTCGGCCGTATCCGCACCTTGGTGAAGAAGGTCGAATCGGCGCTCGAGGCTGGCGACAAGGCAGCGGCCAGCGCGGCGCTTGCGACCGTGCAGCCTGAACTGGCGCGTGGTGTTGCTCGCGGCGTGCTTCACAAGAATACCGCTTCGCGCAAGTTCAGCCGTCTTACCAAGCGCGTTGTCGCGCTGGGCTAATCCTTCGTCAGCGATGGTTTTGAAAAGCCCGCCCGGCTTCAACCGGGCGGGCTTTTTCTTTGCCTGCCGCCGGTCCACACGGCACTGAAAGAGGGTGCTGTCACAAAGCGACGCTTTTCCCACGATTCGCGCTCCGCTATAGTTAATTTCATATAAAAACTGTTGTATTTCAGTGACTTATTATAAGTGCCTGCATTTGCTCGGCCTTTGGCGAGTCAACGCATTTATTTCAATTTTTTGACTGGCAGCGCCCTTGATCCCCCTCCTCCCGCCTGTCTAGTTTGCCTCAACACGCCGGGAATCGAATCAGGTCTCCTGGCGGCTGCAAGGTTTGCAAAACTCTGCCGAGGCGAAGCCGGATAGCCGGTTTCCGCTAAGCCTGTTTCATGCGCTGTGCAGATGATGTTTGGGATTTGGGGGCGTGGGGTCGAATGGCAATCAAGGACGATCAGGTGGCGCATGACGTGACGGGCGAGGACATCGCCCGGATCGATGCGGCCTGGTCACAGATACGTACCGGGTTGCGCCGCGATGTCGGCGCGAAGATGTTCGACCAGTGGCTGAAGCCGGCGCGACTGGGGGAGTATTGCGCCTTCTCGCAGACGCTCGATATCCTGGTGGCGTCCGACTTCTCCGCAACGTTCGTCACGGGACAGTTTGGCGACCGGCTTCGTCTTGCCTGGCGCGCAGCCAATGCCGGCGTACGGGACGTGCGAATCGTGCGCGCGCCCGATGCGGCCGCGCCGCGCATCATGTCGGCACCCGTGCAGGAAGCGCCCGCTGAGGAGGCATCCGCTCCCACGCTGAACACGTCCGGTTTTCGCCCGCGCCACGCTTTCGCCAGCTTCATCATCGGCGAAAGCAACCAGCTTGCCCATTCGGCGGCGCGCGCGATGGCGGCGGATGCGGCCCCGCGCTTCAACCTGCTGTTCATCCATGGCGGCACGGGCCAGGGCAAGACGCACCTGCTGCACGCGATCGCCGACGATTTCCTGGCGCATTCGCCGTCCTCGCCGATCATCTACATGTCCGCCGAAAAGTTCATGATGGAATTCGTGAACGCCATGCGGGCGAACGAGACGATGGCGTTCAAGGCCCGCCTGCGCGCGGCCCGCCTGCTGCTGATCGACGATATCCAGTTTATCGCTGGCAAGGGGTCGACGCAGGAAGAGTTCCTGCACACGATCAACGATCTGGTCGAAAGCGGCGCCCGCATCGTCATCAGCGCCGACCGCGCGCCACAAAGCCTGGACGCGGTCGATCCGCGCATCTTGTCACGGCTGGCGGGCGGCCTGGTGGCCGATATCCAACCCGCCGATATCGACCTTCGCCTAGCGATCCTGGAGGCAAAGCGTAGCGTGGCGGGCGACCCGCCCGTGCCGGACGCCGTTATCGATTTCTTGGCTCGCGCCATCCGCAGCAATATCCGCGAGTTGGAAGGCGCGTTCAACAAGCTGGTCGCCTATGGCCAGCTGACCGGCCGCAAGATCGATCTGGAGTTCGCCCAGAGCATGCTGGCGGACGCCATCCGCGCCAATGCCCGCCGGATCACTGTCGACGAGATTCAGAAGGCCTGCGCCGCCCATTACCGGATCGATCCGGCCGAGATGCGCTCCAAGCGGCGCGCGCGGGCCGTCGCCCGGCCGCGTCAGGTGGCAATGTATCTGTCGAAGAAGATGACGCCGCGTTCGCTTCCGGAAATCGGTCGCATCTTTGGTGGCCGCGACCATAGCACCGTTATTCATGCGATCAGGACCATTGAGGCCCTGCGTCGCGATCATGCCGATATCGATGCGGATATCCGTGCGCTGCAGCGCAAACTGGAAGGGTGAGGTGAAGGAAAGCATGTGAGCCGGATTTTCGTAGCGCGAATTACACGGCTACATCACCCGGCCCACCAAATTTCATATTCCTTAGCTTCGCGACTAAAACTCAGCGCCGCTGCTGCCAATCCCATTCCGCCGGCGAAGACGGCTCCGCCAGGCAAAGCAGCGCGGCAGCACCGAGGACTGTTCCCATAGCGGTGGCCGCGAGAGCGGCGGCGCCAATTGCGAGCATGGTCATATGACCTCCAATCTTCCGGCGGCAGCGAAATATGTGATGCGCGCCGATATTTCTATTGCGACTATCTTATGGCTTCTTGCACAGAAATTATGTGCAGCGCAGCATAGGAGCCCCGACAAACGCGGAGAGTCCAGCGGATTTTGGTTAACGCGGCCGTAACCGGGACGGACCGAGTATATTTGCGCGATACATGGTGTCCAGCCCCAGCAATTTTGCAGGCGGTCTTGCCGATTCAACGCGGCACCGCGTCATAATTTACCGCGAGTCGGCCCAAGCGATTCGAAAGATTCAATAAAAACCCGGCGATCCATGGGACCGCCGGGCAATGGAGGCGCGCTTGGGAGCCAACGCCTATGCGATGGATGTCGCCGCGCTTATGCCTTCGGCTCGGGCGGCAGGGTAATCTTCACGCTCTCGCCCGACTGGCCGGGGAAGTTGGTGAACATCGCCTCGATCAGGTTCGGCACCAGATAGGTCAGCTTGTTGCTGAGCGACTGAGCCGAAGCCGTGCCTTCGAACACCCGCTTGCCGTCGCCGGCGCGGTCGATCTTGAGCTCCAGCTGGCTGGTGTAGACGGTGTAGCTCGACACGTCGTTATAGCCGCCAAAACCGGGACCGAACAGGAACGGGTCGTAGAAGCCATAGGCATAACGGCGTCCGTAGAAACCGGGATAGCCCCAGCCGCCACCGAAACGGCCATAGCCAAAGCCGCCATAACCCCAGGGATCGCCAAAGCCGGTGCTGCGCACCTTCTCACGACCATTGTCGACCATGTAGCGCATCCGCACCACCAGGTCGGAATGCGCGGGGTCGGACGCCTGGCTGTAGCCAAGCTGCGTCAGGCGCGAGGAAACAACGCCTGCATATTGCGAAAATTCCAGACCGCCGGCGAGCCGCGTATCATCAGCCACCACGGTGAAGCTCTGGCCTTGGCTGGGCGGCGGAAGCTGCTGGAATCGTGCGACATCCGCCTTGAATGACGTTGCGCAACCGGAAAGCGCGAACAGCGCCAAGGCCGGCGTCGCGAGCATGCCGATCTTGCGAAACATGGTCATTGTCTTTTGTCCTGTCGTGGGCGATGCGCCCTTTGCATCATTTCTGCGTCAAGCCGTAGCAGAACGCAACTGAACACCGTTTGAACGCACGAACACCAAGCGGTTTCCGTAAAGTTTGACGCCATCGGAAGCCAAAAACCGTCAGCGCATCAAGCCCACGGCGCCATAAGCCGCGCGTAGCGTGGGTTCGGCCGCAGTTGCGGCCTTTTCAGCGCCCTTGATCAGGATCGCGTCGAGCGCGGCTTCATCGTCCTTCAGCGCCTCGAACCGGGTGCGAATCGGGCGGAGCGCCTCGACCAGAACCTCGGCCAGCGCAGGCTTGAACGCGCCGAACCCCTGCCCAACAAACTGCGCGCAGACCGAATCGGGCGTGCCGCCGGTGAAGCTGGCGAAAATGCCGACGAGATTCTTCGCCTCCGCCCGATCCTCCAGGCCCGCCGCCGTTTCCGGCAAAGGCTCCGGATCGGTCTTTGCCTTCCGGATCTTCTGGACGATCGTGTCGTCGTCATCGGTTAGGTTGATGCGGCTCATGTCCGACGGGTCGGACTTCGACATTTTCGACGCACCATCGCGCAGCGACATGATCCGCGCCGTCTCCTTGGGGATGATCGGATCGGGGATGGTGAACAGGTCGACGCCGAAATCGGTGTTGAACTTGGCGGCAATGTCGCGCGCCAGCTCCAGATGTTGCTTCTGGTCCTCGCCCACCGGCACATGCGTCGCCTGATACAGCAGCACGTCAGCCGCCTGCAGCACCGGATAGACGAACAGGCCCACGGACTTGCCCTCCCGGTCCTTGCCCGCCTTGTCCTTGAACTGGGTCATGCGGTTCAGCCAGCCGATGCGCGCCGTGCCGTTCAGCAGCCAGGCAAGTTCCGCATGGGCCGGCACCCGCGCCTGATTGAACAGCACGCTGCGATCCGGGTCGATGCCCGCCGCGATCAGCGCCGCCGCCATCTCGCGCACGTTACGCAACCGCTGCTCACGCGTCTCATGCACGGTGATCGAATGCATGTCGGCCAGGAAGAAGAAGCACTGGCTCTCACTGTCCATTTCATCCTGCATGCGGACCCAGTTGCGGATCGCGCCCAGATAATTGCCAAGGTGCAGGTTGCCGGTCGGCTGGATGCCGGAAAGGACGCGCATAATGTCTGTCAGCTCACTTTGCCTGGCCGCCGGAACAGCGACCGCAGTTCGGAAATCGCGTAGGTGCCTAGCGCCATCGCCGCGACCGCATAGACCAGTCCGCCCAGCCCGCACAACAGAAGGAGAGCAACGACGCGCTCGACAACGCCCTTCGCCATATAGGGATCGACCAGCGGGTTCAGGAACCACAGGGCCACACCCATGACGACGCTTGCGCCCAGGATGCGGACGGCTTTAACCCGGAACCGGCCATCCATGCGCAACTGGTCGCGCCGGTGCAGCAGCCAGTAGAGCACCAGCACATTCACCCAGGCGGCAATAGCGGTGGATATAGCGACCCCTACATGCCCCAGCGGCCAGATCAGCACCAGATTGCCGACAAGGTTGAACAGCATGGAAAAGACCGCAACCCGCACCGGCGTCTTGGTGTCCTGCCGCGCGTAGAAGCCCGGCGTCAGCACCTTGATCAACACATAGGCGGGGACGCCGATCGCAAAGGCGGCCAGCGCGCCTGACGCGCCGATCGTGTCGGCAGCGGTGAACGCGCCATGCTGCAACAGTCCCCGGATCAACGGCACGGCGGATACGCAAAGCGCCACCGCGGCGGGCAGGGACAGGAACAACGCCAGTTCCATCGCCCGATTCTGGGTATGGGACGCCGCGACTTCATTGCCGGACCCGATCTGCCGGGACAGCGAGGGCAGGATCGCCGTGCCGACGCCAATGCCGATCAGGCCCAGAGGTAACTGGTTCAGCCTGTCGGCATAATAGAGGTAGGAGACAGCGCCCTGCGGCAGGAAACGGGCAGCAAGGGACGTCGAGATCAACAGGTTGAACTGGATCGCGCCCGCGCCAAGGGCTGCGGGTCCAATCAGCGCCAGCAGCCGCTTCACTGGCGGGGACAGTCGCGGCAGGCCCAGGCGCAGGACGACGCCCGCCTGACGGCACGACCAGATGAGCCAAAGCAGTTGCGCTAGGCCCGAAATAGTCACGGCAACCGCCTGCGTATGAGCCGTCGCGATCGCCGTATCGCCCCGGAAGAACAGGACGGCGGCGATCATGCAGATGTTGAGCAGCACGGGCGCCGCTGCATTGACCCAGAAGCGGTCCAGCGAATTGAGGATGCCGCCCAAGAGCGACACCAGCGAGATCAGCGCAAGATAGGGAAAGGTGATCTGCGTCAACGTGACGGCCAACGCGAACTTTTCCGCCCCGCCATCGGGGAAACCGCCGGTCATCGCCCAGACCACGGGTCCCGCCAACGCCATCATCAATCCGGTGAACAGCACCAGGAAGGGGAACAGCACCGACAATATCTGCCCGGCGAAGGCGATGGCCGCCGCCTTGCCGCTGCCCGGCTGATCCTTGTCGGCCTCCGCCATGGTCCGGTTGAACATTGGCACGAACACGGCGGCGAATGCCCCTTCCGCGAACAGCGCGCGAAACAGGTTAGGCAATCGCCAGGCGATGAGGAAGGCATCGGACGCGAGGCCAGCGCCCAGATAGCGCGCGACCAGCATGTCGCGCACCATGCCCAATATGCGGCTGACCAGCGTCAGTCCGCCGATGACGCCGGAGGCTCTAAGCAGGCCCATGGGCTATTCCGCCCCGGCCGGGATCAGGCGTTGCCGAAGGGCGCGCCTGCCGTCTGCGTCAGCGCAGCCTGCGCCTGCTGCTCATAGAGACCGCCGAAATCGATGGGGTCGAGCAGCAGCGGCGGGAAGCCGCCATCGCGCACAGCGTCAGCCAATATGCGACGCGCGAACGGGAAGAGCAGGCGTGGCGCTTCGGCCAGCAGGAACGGGTTGATCTGATCCTCAGGCACGTTGCGCATGCCGAAAAGCGCCGCATAGAGCAGTTCCACAGCGAAAGCCGTGCCCGCCTCGGTGGTCGCCTTGACCTCAATCTTCAACTGGACCTCATGCAGGTCGTCGCCGATGCGGTCCGACCCGATGTTGAACTGGACGTCGATATTGGGCTGGCTCTGCCACTGATACACGGCTGGCGCATTGGGATTCTCGAACGACAAGTCCTTCACATATTGGGTGATTAGCCCGATCTGCGGTGAGGTGTCGGCCCCGTTTGCCATGGTTCCGTTGCTGTCGGCTTGATCCGCCATCGTGCGTCCTTGTCTGTCCCTGTTTACGGCCGATCACCGTTCCGTGTCGCCGATACGAACGGCGCGCTTAGCAGGGGGCGAAGCACAGGGCAATGCCGCCGCGCACGGTCCCGCGACGACCCGAACGACCATCCATAAGCCACTCAATATCGCAAAGCCGCGCTTGCTATTTGAAACAGCGCGCAATTGTGCCTATGTTGGCCTCGTCCCTCGCGGCCGGAGGTTTAATACTACAGTGTATCTCATCGTCATCCTCGCGTTCGTCGCCGGATTTCTTGCCCTGCGTCTCTATTCGGTTCTGGGCAAGCGCACCGGTCATGAACAGCAGCCCGCGCCGGTCCAGCAGGACGAGCGCGCGAAAGTCACCGTCCTGCAACCCCGGACGGGCGGCGAGACGATCGGCGATGTCGCGCGCACCGCGCCCGGCCTGATCGCTCCGGAGGCCGAAGCCGGCGTCCGGTTGCTGATCGCCGCCGACCGGAATTTCGACGTCCCGCAATTCGTCGAGGGGGCGAAGGCCGCCTATCGTCAGGTGCTGGAATCCTTCTGGCGTGGTGACCGCAAGGAACTGGAATGGCTGTGCGATGCCGATGTCCTTGCCTCATTCGAGGAAGCCATCGCCGCGCGTGAGGCGGAGGGCCATGTTCTGGAGAACCGGCTGGTGCGCATCGATCGCGCGCAGGTGGTCGATGCCGCGCTTAACGGCCGGATCGCTCAGGTCACCATGCGCTTCGACGCCGACATCGCTGCGATCACCCGGGACAAGGACGGCAATGTTGTTGCCGGGTCGATGACCGACGCCGTTGCGACTTTCGACGCCTGGACGTTCAGCCGCGACGTCCGCAGCTCTGATCCGAACTGGAAACTGGTCGAAACCGACGAGGCGGCGTGATCGCCTCCCAGCGCTGGGCGCGCCGCAGCCCCGCGCTGCTGGCCGCCCTACTCCTGTCCGCCTGTTCGGGTGGCCTGATTCCCTCGGGCGGACCTTCCCGGCCAACGCCGCGCCCTGCGCCTACGCACCGGCCACCTGCTAACGAAGCGCCTGCGCGTCCCGTGCCTGCAAAGCCGCGCCCTGCCCTGCCTCCCTCAACCGCCACGACCCCGGCCGTCGATACCGACGCGAATAATGCCGTGAAGGCTGGCCTGGTAAAGGGCCCGCCGATCGGCGACGTGCTGCAATCGGGCGAGCGGTCACGCTTGGCGCTTCAGGCGTTCCGCATATCCTGCCCCTCGCTCCAGAAGCGGAACGACCAGAGTGGCCTGACCCAGGGGTCGGACTGGCAACAGGCGTGCAGCGCCGCGTCCAGCTGGCCCGACGACACCGCCACGGAATTTTTCCGCCGCTATTTCGAAAGCGTGCAGGTTGGCGACGGCAAGGGCCTCATCACTGGCTATTTCGAGCCGGAAATCTCCGGCTCCCGCGACCACCGCGCTGGGTATGAGGTGGCCGTCTATGCCCGCCCGGCCGAACTGATCGACGTCAATCTCGGCCTGTTCAGCGATGCGCTGAAGGGCAAGACGATCCGCGGCAAGGTGCAAGGCAGCAACTTCGTTCCCTTCGATCAACGGTCGGAGATTGTCGGCGGTTCGCTCGCCGGGCGCGGGCTGGAAATCGCCTGGGCCAAGGACCCGGTCGAGTTCTTCTTCCTGCAGGTGCAGGGCAGCGGCCGCCTGCGCCTGCCCGACGGTAGCGTGATGCGCATCGGCTATGACGGCCAGAACGGGCGCGACTATACCGGCATCGGCAAGCTGATGAAGGATCGCGGCCTCATCCAGGCTGGGTCTATGCAGGACATCATGGCCTGGATTCGCGCCAACCCCGTTGAGGGTACGGCGATCATGAACGAGAATAAGAGCTTCGTCTTCTTCAAGGAACTGACCGGCGCGGGGCCTCTCGGCGCGCTGGGTGTGCCGGTGACAGGCGAGGCGACGGTCGCCGCCGATCCCAAATATGTGCCGCTGGGCGCGCCCGTCCTGCTGTCGATGGACCGGGCGGAGCCGAACGGCATCTGGATCGCGCAGGATACGGGCGGCGCGATCAAGGGCGCGAACCGGTTCGACACTTTCTGGGGCGCAGGGTCGCGGGCGCGGTCGATCGCGGGGGGCATGTCGGCCCGCGGCAGCGTGCTACTGCTCCTCCCCATCGGCACTTATGCAAGGCTGGCGCAGGCCAATGGCTGGCCGTCGTCTGACCGCTGAGGAGCGGGCCGCCTGGGACAAGGTTGCGCGCAGCGTCCGTCCCGGCCAGCCTCTTCCCCGTGTCGAAAACCTTCCAGAGTCTGTCGCTCCGCTTCCTCCAAAACGTTCCGGCTCCGCAAGAACATCCTTAACATCGGCGAAGCCTGCCCCCGCCGCTCCGGAGGTAACGAAGCGCCCGGCAGATGTTCTGGACAGCAGTTGGGAAAGGCAGATTCGCGGTGGCCGCATCGTGCCGGAACAGTCCGTCGACCTGCACGGCCATACGCTGTCCGCCGCGCATCAACGGCTCAATCATTTCCTGGGCTTCGCCATCGCACAGGACGTCCGCGTCGTCCTGGTCATCACCGGACGTCCAAGGAATCCAACGGAAAATTCCGGCGGACGCACACGCGGCGCGATCCGCGCGGAGATCGGCCACTGGCTGGCGCACGGCCCGCACGCCGGTTCCATCGCCAGCGTCCGCACCGCACACCCCCGGCATGGCGGGGCCGGCGCGCTCTACATCATCCTGCGGCGAAAAAGGTGAGGATAACTGGTCCGGATCGGAAAGTTTCTTAACCAATGCCATTCATAACTGACCCCCTGAGCGGTGTCCCATCGGGCATCATGGTTGTGGCAAGGCCAAAGGGGGCCAATGCAAGGCGTGTCTCTCAAGAGCCGCGCACTCGCCTTCGCGGCGAGCGCCGGGGCGTTTGCCTTCATCCTTGCCCTTATCGCGGGGCAGGGCGGCTATGACGACGTCCGGGACATTGCGCGCGCGCTGACGGTCGCGATCATCTGCGGCGTCATGAGCTGGGCGTCCGCACAACGCACGATTTCCGGTGTTGCCGCCTCCGTCGACAGCGCCGCAGAGCGCCTTTTAAGCGCCGCGCATGGCGACCTTCAGGCCCCGGTCGCAAAAGAGGTGAAACGCGATCTGCCCGACCTGGGCGTCGCAATGGAAAGCCTGTTCAGCCAGGTCCGCACCAATCTGGACAATGTCCATCTGCTCGCCATGTTCGATCCGGTCACGGGTCTCGCTAACCGCACCAGCTTCTGCCGTCAGGTGGAACGGCTGCTCGTGGAGCGCGATGCCGAGGGTCCGGGCGCGCTGTTCTTTATCGATCTTGATGGGTTCAAATCGGTCAATGACACGCTGGGCCATGCCGCCGGCGACCTGCTCCTCTCACGCGTCGCCGGGCGGCTGCGCGAGGTCGTCATGAGCCAGGTCGGCGCGGGGTCCGGCGATGCCGTGGTCGGTCGCCTCGCCGGTGACGAGTTCACCCTGTTCTTCCCTGAACTGCCCCGGCGCGAGGCCGCCGCCCGCATCGGCCGCGCGATCCAGTTTGCGCTGGGCGAACGGTTCGATCTTGGCGGGCAGCAAATCGATCTCGGTGCGTCCATCGGCGTCGCTTACTATCCCGACCATGGCGAGACGCTGAGCGCCCTCTTAAAATCCGCCGACATCGCCATGTATCACGCAAAGGCCAATGGCCGGGGCCGGGTCGAGCTGTTCACGGCAAAGCTGGCGCGCGCCGCCGCTGGCCGGGCGGAGCTGGAGCGCGACCTGCGCATCGCGCTGGAACGCGGCGAATTCGTCCTGCAGTTCCAGCCGCAGATCGACATAGGCAGTGGCGCGGCCGTTGTGGCGGAGGCGCTGGTGCGCTGGGCGCACCCCGATCGCGACATGGTTTTGCCCGGCACCTTCGTGCCGTTCGCAGAGGAAACCGGCGTCATCGTCGAGTTGGGCGACTGGGTCATGGACAAGGTATGCCAGACCGCTTCTGAATGGGCGAAGGCAGGTCTTGCCCAGCGCCTCGCCATCAATATCTCCACGCGCGAACTGGCTCAGGTCGATTTCTTCATGCGCCTTCGCCGCGCCATGGCGCGGCACGGCACACCCCCGGAGGCGCTGGAGCTGGAGATCACCGAAACGCTGGCGATGGAAATGGAAGCGCGTCTGCTCGATCAGCTACACGCCCTGCGCCAGGACGGCGTGCGCATCGCCATCGACGATTTCGGCACCGGCTATTCCAACCTCTCGCGCCTGAAGGACCTGCCCGTCGACCGGGTGAAGATCGACCGCAGTCTGGTGGAGGACATCACCCAGTCAGCGGAGGCCCGGACCATCTGCAGCGCCGTGGTCGGCCTGATCCAGGGGTTGGGATTGGAGGTCGTGGTGGAGGGTGTCGAGCATCAGGACCAGGTCGACATGCTGCGCATCATGGGATGCGCGGTGTTCCAAGGCTATCACCTGTCCTGCCCGCTGAACGAAGAGGACTATCTGGCGCGCTTCGCCCCATCGCGGCTGGGGCAGACGGCGCTGGATGCGTGAAGCGCACAAACCCTCTCCCTGGGGAGAGGATACGCAGACTTGGCCGAAGGCCTAGTCGGAGTTGGTGAGGGGTTCAGCCCTCTCGATAGAACACAGCCCCTCTCCCGCTGCGACTAGGCGGCAAAGCCGCCAAGTCTCGCTGCCCTCTCCCCTTGGGAGAGGAGTATGGATGTCAGACCAGCACCCTCTGCAAAATATCCCCGTAAATCGCCGTCAACTGCTCCAGATCCCGCACGGCGACCGCCTCGTCCAGCTTGTGCATCGTCGCATTGGTCAGGCCGAATTCCACCACCGGGCATAGCTTCGACAGGAAACGCGCGTCGGACGTGCCGCCGGTGGTCGACATTTCCGGCGCGATGCCCGTCACCGCCTGGATCGCGTTGGAGATGAGCGCGGAAAAAGCCCCCGGCGCGGTCAGGAACGCCTCACCGCTGATCTTGGCGTCGAGCGTTCCGCTCTCCGCCTCCACCAGCGCGGTGATCCGCTCCACCAGACCCGGCCCGCTATGCTGATCATTGAACCGGATCGACAGGCGCGCCGTTGCCTGAGCCGGGATGACGTTGGTCGCCGGATTGCCGACCGTGACGTCGGTGATCTCGATATTGCTCGGCTGGAACCAGTCGGTGCCGGCATCCAGTTCGATCGCCTCGATCGCCGTCAGGATGCGCAGCAGACGGGGGATCGGATTGTCGGCCAAGTGCGGATAGGCGACATGGCCCTGCGCGCCCTGAACAGTGATCCACATGTTCACGGATCCGCGCCGGCCGATCTTCACCATGTCGCCAAGCCGGTTGACCGACGTCGGCTCGCCGACGAGGCACAAATCTGGCTTCACGCCCCGTTCCGCCATACGCTCCATCAGCGCGACCGTGCCGTAGACGGCGGTTCCTTCCTCGTCGCCGGTGATGATCAGGCTGACTGTGCCGGGCAGGTCGGGAACAGACGCCAGCGCCGCGACGAAGCAGGCGATCGAACCCTTCATATCCACCGCGCCGCGCCCGTAGAGCAGATCACCGCGCAGTTCCGGCGTGAAGGGATCGCTGGTCCAGTCGTTGCCTGGCGGCACGACATCCAGATGCCCGGCAAAGGCGAAATGCGGCCCCGGCCTTCCGCTGTCGCGCACCGCCAGCAGATTTTCGACCGGCCCGTCCGGCGCCTCTCCGCATACGAAGCGCTCGACCGTGAAGCCCAGTGGCGTCAGCATCTCCTCCATCGCCACGAACACCGCGCCGGTCGCGGGCGTGACGGATGGGCAGGCGATCAGGCGGCTGGCAAGGGCCAGTGCGGCGGGAACGGTACTGGTCGTGGACATCGCCGTGCGTTAGCGAATGCGCCGACGCTTGGCCAGCAGGAGGCGCGCAAATGCCCAAGATCGATCTGGACGCCATTCCGCAGAACAACCGCACCGGATATCCGCCGGTCTATGCCGATGCAGTCGAAGGCCGATGGGTAAGGCGCATGATGCCTGTCCTTGGCCTCACCGATTTCGGCGTCAGCCATGTCACGCTGAAGCCTGGAGCATGGTCATCCCAGCGCCACTGGCATGCTGAGGAAGACGAATTCGTCGTGATGCTGGAGGGCGAAGCGGTTCTGATCGACGATCATGGCCGCACGCCGATACATCCCGGCGACATGGCCGTGTTCCCGAAGAATGACGGCAACGGCCACCATCTGGTCAACGAAAGCGATGCGGATTGCGTGTTCGTAGCGATCGGGCGAACCGCCAAAGGCGACTGTTATTATCCCGACATCGACATGCGCGTTTTTGCGGGCGATCCCGCCTTTCTACGCAAGGATGGAACGCAGTTTACCGACTAGGCCGGGATCTGCTCGAACTTCTCGATCACCCAGTCTTCCGCCTGCGCGCCGCCGATCCATTCCTGCATGAAGGGATGGGCGATGATCGCCTGCATATAGCCCTCGGCGAAACGCGCGATAGGCAGTTGATAGGTGATGAAGCGCGTCACCACCGGCGCGAACATGATGTCGGCTGCGCCGAACTCTCCGAACAGGAAATCGCCGGTGCCACCGAAACGCGCCCGCGCCTCCGCCCATAGCTGCATGATCCGGGTAATGTCCTGCATCACCTCCGGGGAGGGCGCCACAGCCTCATAGATACGGCGGATGTTCATGCTGTGCGCGCGGCGCAGCGCAGCGAAGCTGGAGTGCATTTCCGCCGCCATCGACCGGGCCATGGCCCGCGCGCCTTCATCCTGCGGCCAGAAGCGGTCGCCGCCGCTCTTCTCGTTCAGATATTCGATGATCGCCAGGCTGTCCCACACGACGATGTCGTCGCCGGCCCACAGGATCGGCACCTTGCCCGACGACGGCGCGAACTCGTCGCCCTCACGCCGCTTTTCCCAGCTTTCGTCATAGAGCGGAACGACCACTTCCTCAAACGGCAGGCCCGACTGCTTCGCCGCCAGCCAGCCGCGCAGCGACCAGCTGGAATAAGCCTTGTTGCCGATGAAGAGCTTCAACACGATACGCCTCCGCCATTTTGCATCGTCATCCCCGCGGAGGCGGGGACCCATCTCCCACCATTGCACGGGATCAAAGCGCCGGAGATGGGTTCCCGCCTACGCGGGAATGACGGGAAAGGGCAAGGGGTCGCAATCCCCAAAATCAATCCAGCGCGTCGATCACCGCCGCGCGCAGTTCCGGAATGCCCATCCCCTTCTCGCTGGACGTCACCAGCAGGTCGGGGTGCGCGGCGGGGCGCTTGCGGATGTCCTGTGCCGTGCGCTCGGTCACGGCGGCCAGTTCGCTGGCCTTCACCTTGTCCGCCTTGGTCAGGACGATGCGATAGCTCACGGCGGCATCGTCCAGCATCTTCATGATGTCATGATCGACTTCCTTGATGCCGTGGCGGCTGTCGATCAGCACCAGCGTGCGCTTGAGCACCGCCCGCCCGCGCAGATAGTCGTTGATCAGGAACCGCCATTTGCGGACCATGTCCTTGGGCGCCTTGGCATAACCATAGCCCGGCATGTCGACGAGCCGGAACAGCGGCTCCTCCGGAGCGCCGACATCGAAGAAGTTCAATTCCTGCGTGCGGCCCGGCGTGTTCGACGTGCGGGCTAGGCTGTTGCGGTTGGTCAGCGCGTTGAGCAGCGAGGACTTGCCCACGTTGGAGCGGCCGGCAAAAGCCACCTCCTTCGCCACCGGATCGGGCAGGAACTTCAACTCCGGCGCGGACCGCAGGAAGCTGATCGGCCCGGCGAAAATCTTCCGCGCGGTTTCGATGGCTTCCTCTGCCTCATCATCGGCCATACATACTCCGTTCGCCGTGAGCCTGTCGAAGGGCTGTACTCGTTCTTAAAGGCAGGGCTTCGACATTCGAGCGAGCCACGTGGCTCGCTCGAACAGCCCGAACGGGGTTAGACCTTACTTCGCCACCGCCGCTGGTGTCTTCAACTGCGGATGCGCGCGGTACAGGAACCACTGCTGCGCGATGCTCAGCGTGTTGTTGGTGATCCAGTAGACCAGCAGGCCCGCCGCGAACGGCGCCATGATGAACATCATCATCCACGGCATGATCGAGAAGATCTGCTTCTGCATGTCGTCCATCGGCGTCGGGTTCAGGCGGAACTGCAGGAACATGGAAATGCCCAGCAGGATCGCCAGCACGCCGATGGCCAGGAAGGCTGGCGGCTGGAAGTTGAGCAGGCCGAACAGGTTCAGCACATGCAGCGGATCAGGCGCGGACAGATCCTTGATCCACAGCACGAACGGCTGGTGCCGCATTTCGATCGTCAGCTGCAACACCTTGTAGAGCGCAAAGAAAATCGGAATCTGCAGGAAGACAGGCAGGCAACCGGCCAGCGGGTTGACCTTCTCGCGCTTATACAGCTCCATCATCTCCTGCTGGAGCTTGGGCTTGTCCTCTTTATATTTCTCCTGCAGCGCCTTCAGCTTGGGCTGCACGGAACGCATCGCCGCCATCGACTTGAACTGCTTCTGTGCGACCGGGAACATCAGGCCGCGGACACAGAAGGTCAGCAGTATGATCGCGACGCCGAAATTGCCGGTGACGCCGAACAGCCAGTGCAGCAGCGCGAAGATCGGCTGTTCGAACCAGTAGAACCAGCCCCAGTCGATAGCGCGATCGAACAACGCAATGCCGCCGCGCTCATAGGTCTGCAGCGTCTTCACTTCCTTCGCGCCCACGAACAGGCGAGAAGTCTGGGTGACGGACTTGCCCTGACCCACCAGCGTCGGGTTCAGGCTGTAATCGGCCTGATACTGTTCCCCGGCGCCCTTGCGGAACTGGCCGGCAAAGGCGGTCTTCTGGTCAGGCACAAGCGCCGACAGCCAATATTTGTCGGTGAAGCCGATCCAGCCACCAGTGCTGTTGAAACCCTGGTCGCCGCTCTTGTCGAGATCCTTGAAATCGACATCATAGTTCGCCGCACCATTGAACACGCCAATGGGGCCGGTGTGGATGGTCCAGCTTGTCGGATCCTTCGAATGGCCGTCACGGCTGATATAGGCATAGGGCTTCACCGCAACCGGCCCGTTGCCGGTGTTGGCGACGGTCTGGGCCACGGTGATCATGAAGTCGGGATCGATCGACAGGCGGATCGCGAAGGTCTGGCCAGCGCCATTGTTCCAGCGCAGCGTCACCGGCGTCGCGGGCGTCAGCTTCGTCCCTTCGGCGGTCCACACGGTGTTCGCGTCAGGTCCCTTCAGCCCCTCGCCCGACCAGCCGAACCCGGCGAAATAAGCGTCGCGCGTGCCGCTGGGCGAATAGAGGCGGATGGGCAGGGAATTCTTCGCGATGGTCTCGCGATAGGTCGGCAGGACGATATCGTCGATCCGCGCGCCCTTCAGGTTGATGGAGCCAACCAGCTTGGGTGTCTCGATCGGGATACGCGGGGTGCCACGGATCACCAGGTCACGGTCCTGAACGGCCTTCGCCGCTTCTGCGGGGGATAGCGGCGCGCTGCTGGCGTCGGGCGCGGCGACCGGCGTGGTCTTGCCGCCCTGCACCTTCGTCGCGGGCGGATTGGCCGGCGGGAAGAAATGGTTGGCGATATAGGGCCATCCGAACAGGATCAGCGCCGTCAGCAGTACCGCAATGATGATATTCCGCTTGTCGTCCACGCGCTTCAGGCTCCGACCGTTTATCTTGTGTATCTATGTCTGCTCACGGAACCGGGTCGTAACCCGACCCGCCCCAGGGGTGGCATCGCATTAGCCGCTTCACCGCCAGCCAGCTACCCTTGACCGCACCATATTTTCCCAGCGCGTCGATGGCATATTGCGAGCAGGAGGGGGAGTAGCGGCAGGAGGGCGGAATGACCCGCGAAGGGCCGATCTGCCAGCCGCGCGCGATAAGGGTGAGGAGGCGGGCGATCACGCTTTTCCGCCATTCCGGGGCGCGCCCAGTTTCCGCAGCGCCTTTTCCATCTCGGCGCGCAGCAAGGCGAAATCCCGTTCCACCCCATCGGCCCGGCCGATCAGCCCATGGTCCGCG
>JAHFPU010000032.1 GCA_023266635.1 Sphingobium sp. | reverse complement strand
TTCGAAGGTCAACGTCAATGGCGGCGCGATCGCCATCGGCCACCCCATCGGCGCATCGGGCGCGCGCGTGCTGACGACCCTGCTCTATGAGATGGGCAAGCGCGACGCGAAGAAGGGCCTTGTCACGCTGTGCATCGGCGGTGGCATGGGCATTGCCATGTGCGTGGAGCGCTGAGCGGCTAAAAGCGGAGTCTCCTACACCCCACATCCGTTCGTTTCGAGCGAAGTCGAGAAACCTGTGCGAAAACTTCTCGACTACGCTCGAAACGAACGGAGTTTGGTGGTTGAAAAAGCGCGAACTTAAATACGCCGTGCAGGCTTAAGTCCAAGCCCTGTCATACCGCGCGCCAAGGCCTGTCAGCAGTTCATAGTGCGACAGGCCCGACTGCGCTGACGCCGTCCGCAGATCATAATCGATATCGACCCAATCGCCTTCGACCAGATCGGGCCGGGCGCTGACGTCCACGATCAGCAGGTCCATCGACACCCGCCCAATGACTGGCAAACGCAGGCCGTCCGCCATCGCAGCGCCACGACCCGAAAATCCCCGCAGATAGCCATCGGCATAGCCGAGGTTGAGTATGGCGGCCTCGACATCCTGGCCGGCGGTGAAGGTCGCGCTATAGCCCGCGGTATCGCCTGCCCGGATCGTGCGGCGCTGGAGTATCTGCGCCTGCGGGAACACCACCTGACGGATCGTCTCCTCTGCTTCCGCACGGGGAATGCCGCCATAAAGGGCAAGGCCCGGCCGGGTGAGGCCGAAATGATAGCCTTCGCCCAGGCATATGCCCGCGCTGTTAGCAAGGCTAAGCCTATCAGCCTTCATACCCTGCGCCACATCGGTAAACCGGTCTTGCTGCATGGCGTTGAGGGCATGATCCTCATCCGCACAGGCCAAATGGCTCATCAGCGTATGGATCGCCATTCCCTGCGTCAGCGCAGCGCAGTCCTGCCGCCAGTCGAGGCCCAAGCGATTGATGCCGGTATCGATCATCACGTCGCAGAGGCCGCCACCAGCCTCCCGCCAGCGCGCGATCTGCTCCGGCGTGTTCAGCACGGGCCGGGCAAATCCCGAAAGCGCTGCGAGCATATCCTCTGCGCGAACGCCGTGCAGCACGGACAGCGAAACGCCGTCCGGCAATGGCGCCAGCGCCAATGCTTCAGCCCATGTCGCCACAAAGAAATCCCGGCATCCCGCGGCAGCCAGACGCTCCATGACCTGCCGCGCGCCAAGACCATAGCCATTCGCCTTGATGGCCGCCCCGCAGGCGGCGTCACCGCTCCGGTCGTTCAGCCAGCGCCAGTTGGACGCCAGCGCCTCTCCATCGAGACGCAGACGAAGCGGGGCGGCGGCGGGCGGTGAACTCATGGCCGAGCCGATAGCGGCGTCAGCCGGCCGCGTCCAGTTTAGCGCCACGCGTTTCGGGCAGGCCCCACACCGCAACGACCATCGCCATCGCGACGACCGCTATTGTGTACCAGAGGCCCGAATAGGGATCACCGGTCTTGGCGACGATGTACTGGCTCACCAGCGGCAGGAACCCGCCGAAATAGCCGGTGCCGATATGATAGGGGATCGACATGGAACTGTAGCGGATGCGGGCCGGAAAAAGCTCAGAGAGCATCGCCGCAACTGGGCCATATGTCGCGCCGGACAGGGCGGACAGCGCCAGTACGCCCAAGAAGATCAGCAGGATGTCGCCGATCGGCGGCGTCACCTTGGCGAAATTATAGCCATGGCTGGCGAGCGTGGCGTCCAGCGCCTCGGGACTGGTGTCGGCCTGCACAACGCCGGCAATGCTGACCTGCGCGCTTGGCGACACCGCCTTGGTATAATGGACGCCCTTCTTCGAGAAATAGTCGAGCAGCTTGCCGCAGGGTGTTGGTTGCACCTTGGCGAAGGGGTCGTAGCTGCAATTCGGGCCACTAACGACGACGGGCGCGCTTGCGGACAATCTGGCGAGGTCGGGATTGGCGGCGCTACCGATCAGGTGGAAGATCGGAAAAAGCAGCAGCAGCGTGGCGGCATAGCCGATGACCACCGGCTTCTTGCGCCCGATCTTGTCCGACAGATGCCCGAAGAACAGGAAGAAGACGAGGCCGGTCGCCGCGCCGAAGCCGACGATCATCTGCGTAATCGCCGGTTCGACCTTGAGCGCGTTCTGCAGGAAATAAAGCACCTGGAACATGGCGGTGTACCAGATCACCGTCAGGCCCGCTGCGACGCCAAACAGGGCGACGAAGATGCGTTTCTTGTTGCCGGGATAGGTGAAGGTTTCCTTCAGCGGATTTTTCGCCTGCTCGCCCGCCGCCTTCATGGCGACGAACACGGGGCTTTCCTTCAGCTTCAGGCGCATCCAAAGCGAAAAGGCGAGGAGCGCCAGCGAGAACAGGAAAGGAAAGCGCCATCCCCACGCCTCCCATGCTTCCTTGCCCACCACCCATTGGGTGCCGAGGACGACGATCAGCGACAGGATAAAGCCGCCGACGACGCCCGCCTGGATGAAGCTTGTATAGAAACCGCGTTTTTCCGGCGGCGCATGTTCGGCGACATAAATGGCCGCGCCGCCATATTCGCCGCCCAGCGCAAGCCCCTGGCATATGCGCAGCAGGATCAGGATCGCGGGCGCGGCATAACCAATGGTAGCCGCTGACGGGAGGATGCCGACCCCCGCTGTCGCGACGCCCATAAGGACGATTGTCGCGAGGAAGGTATATTTGCGGCCGAGCCTATCGCCGAAATAACCGAACAGCACCGCGCCGAGCGGCCGGAAGCCGAAGCCCACAGCAAAGCCCGCAAGCGAATAGAGCAGTTCCACGGTCGGATTGTCTGTCGGGAAGAAGGTCCGACCGATGATCGCAGCCAGCGTACCGTAGATGAAGAAATCATACCATTCGAACACGGTGCCGAGCGACGACGCGGCGATGACCAGCCGGTCCCGCTTCGCGTTCATCACATACTCCGCACTGACCCCAGGCGCCTGCGCCATTATCCGCCCCTATTCCCGTTCACGTGCCGCATCCTGTATGTTTCTCCTGCCCCGCACAAGCGTCAGAACAGGCGCGACCCGTCCGGAACGTCGCGATCCGGGGCAAACAGAACGACGGCTCCCGCCTCATCCGCAAAACCCAGCGTCAGCACCTCCGACATAAACTTGCCGATCTGCCGCTTCGGGAAGTTCACGACCGCCGCGACCTTTCGACCGGGAAGGTTTTCCAGCACGTAATTCTCGGTGATCTGCGCGCTGCTTTTCTTCTGGCCGAGGGTCGGGCCGAAATCGATCAGCAGCTTGAAGGCGGGTTTGCGCGCTTCCGGAAAAGGCTCGGCGGAGACGATCGTGCCGATGCGGATGTCGACCTTCAGGAAATCGTCGAAGCTGATCTCCGGGGCCGGTGGCGCGGCTGGGTCGTGGTTGAGATGCATTACCGCTTATTACCCGTTCGGGCTGAGCCTGTCGAAGCCCTGCCCTTTTCTAAGAAAGGCAATCCTTCGACAAGCTCAGGATGAACGGCATTGAAAGCCGTTCTAAATCTATTCCATCTCCAGGATGATCGCATCCACGGGGAGGCTGTCGCCCTGCTTGGCGGAAAGCGACTTCACCACGCCCGTCTTCTGCGCGCGCAGGATGTTTTCCATCTTCATGGCTTCGATCACGGCGAGAGGTTGCCCGGCCTCGACCTTCTCGCCCTCGGCCACATGGAGCTTTACCAGCAAGCCCGGCATCGGGCAGATCAGGAAGCGGGAAAGGTCTGGCGGAATCTTCTCGATCATGTGCGCGGCGAGCGGCGCGACATGGGCGGGAAGCACGCGCAGCACATAGCTGGCGCCGTGTGCCGTCAGGCGGAAGCCACTGCGGACCGGCGCGATCTTCACCGCCAGAGGCACGCCGTCGAACTCTGCTTCGATCAGACGGTCGCCCGGCGTATATTCCAGGGACATGTCGATCGCCTCGCCATCGACGACGACCTCGTCGACATCGAAGCCGACCTGATGCACGGCGCCGTCGATCTTCACCTCCCATACGCTGGGCGGACGCAGGCGCTTGCCGAGTTGGCCGTCGATGCGGCGCGCGCGGTCGGCATAGGCGGTAGCGGCGAATGCGCCGATGGCGGCGAGCTTCTTCAGCAGTTCCGGCGAAGCGGGCGCGCCTGCAAAACCTTCGGGATACTCCTCGGCGATGAAGCCGGTGGTGATGTTGCCGCTGCGGAACCGCTCATGCTGCATGATGGCCGACAGGAAATCGATGTTATGGCCCGGGCCGTCAATCTCGAACCGGTCGAGCGCCTCGATCTGCTTGTCGATCGCCTCCAGGCGGGTCGGCGCGTAGGTGATAAGCTTGGCGATCATCGGGTCATAGAACATGCTGACCTCGCCGCCCTCGGCAACGCCGTCATCGACACGCACCCCGTCGCCGGTTTCCGGCGGGCTGTAGCGCGACAGACGGCCGGTGGACGGCAGGAAGCCACGATAAGGGTCCTCGGCATAGACGCGGTTCTCGACCGACCAACCGTTGATCTTCACATCGGCCTGGGTAAACGCCAGTTTCTCGCCATTGGCGACGCGGATCATCTGCTCAACCAGATCGACACCGGTGATCTGCTCAGTCACGGGATGCTCGACCTGAAGGCGAGTGTTCATCTCCAGGAAGTAGAAACCGTCGCCGGTCTTGTCCTCGCCCGACACGATCAGCTCGACCGTGCCTGCGCTGAAATAGCCGACGGCGCGGGACAGGGCGACGCACTGCTCGCCCATCTTCTTGCGCATCTCTGGGGATACGAAGGGCGACGGCGCTTCCTCAACCACCTTCTGGTGGCGGCGCTGGATCGAACATTCGCGCTCGTTGAGATAGACGATATTGCCGTGCTGGTCGCCCAGCACCTGGATTTCGATATGGCGCGGGCTCTCGATGAACTTCTCGATGAACACGCGATCGTCGCCGAAGCTATTGAGGCCCTCGCGCTTGGTGGCCTCAAAGCCTTCGCGGACATCCTGCTCGCTATAGGCAAGGCGCATGCCCTTGCCACCACCGCCGGCCGAAGCCTTCATCATCACCGGATAGCCGATCTCATTGGAGATCTTCACGGCATGCTCGGTATCGTCGATCACGCCGACGAAACCGGGGACGACATTGACGCCGGCTTCCATGGCGAGCTTCTTGGACTCGATCTTGTCGCCCATCGCGGCGATCGCGTTGGCGGGCGGACCGACGAAGATGATGCCTTCGGCGTCCAGCGCATTGCGGAAGCTCTCGCGCTCGGACAGGAAGCCATAGCCCGGATGAACGGCATCGGCGCCGGTCTGCTTGCACGCTTCTATAATCTTGTCGGCGATCAGGTAGGACTGGGCAGCGGGCGACGGGCCGATATGCACGGCCTCATCCGCCATCAGCACATGCGGCGCGCGGGAGTCAGCGTCGGAATAGACCGCGACGGTCTTGATGCCCATCTTCTTGGCGGTGCGCATGACCCGGCATGCGATTTCACCGCGGTTCGCGATCAGTATCTTGGTAATTGCCATTACTGCCCCAGTCTTATCCAAAATTCCTACCGCCGTTCGGTTCGAGCTTGTCGAGAACAGCTCTCGACCGACGCTTCTCAACACGCTCGAAGCTGCTCGAACCGAACGGCGGGATGTGATTACTCAGCCGCCTCCAAATGCGCCTTCACTTCCGCCTGCATGGGCACGACGCCCAGCTTGGAGAACAGCGCCGCGTCGGCGTTGTCGCCCGCATTGGGCGTCGTCAGCAGCTTGTCGCCGGTAAAGATGCTGTTCGCGCCCGCCATGAAGCAGAGCGCCTGGCAGGATTCCGACATGCTCTCGCGGCCTGCTGACAGGCGAACCATGCTTTCCGGCATGACGACGCGCGCAACGGCGACTGTGCGCACGAACTCGATCTCGTCGATCTTGGCGAGCGGCGTGTCGGCCAGCATATTGCCCAGCACCGTGCCCTTTACAGGGACCAGCGCGTTGATTGGCACGCTGTCGGGATGCTTGGGCAGGGTCGCAAGCGCATGAAGGAAGCCGACCCGATCCTCGCGGGTCTCACCCATGCCGACGATGCCGCCCGAGCAGACATTGATGCCCGAATTGCGGACATTCTCCAGCGTCTCCAGCCGGTCGTCGAACGTCCGGGTGGTGATCACCTTCTCATAATGTTCGGGCGAGGTGTCGATATTATGGTTATAATAATCCAGCCCTGCATCGGCGAGCGTCTTGGCCTGCCCCTCGGACAGCATGCCCAGCGTCATGCAGGTTTCCATGCCCATCTGCCGCACGCCCTTCACCATCGAAACGATGGCGGGCATGTCCCGCTCCTTGGGGTTCCGCCAGGCGGCGCCCATGCAGAAGCGCGAGCTGCCTGCATCCTTCGCCTGCGCGGCGGCCTGCATGACGGTCTGAACGCTCATGAGCTTTTCGGCTTTCAGGCCGCTCTCGGCGCTCGCGGATTGGTTGCAATAGCCGCAATCCTCCGGGCAACCGCCAGTCTTGATCGACAGCAGCGTGGAAAGCTGAACCTCGTTGCGCGGGTGGTTCGCGCGATGAACGCTCTGCGCCTCGAACATCAGGTCGTTGAACGGAAGGTCGAACAGCGCGGCGATCTCTTCGCGGGTCCAGTCAGTGCGGGCGTCAAACATGGCTTCTCTCCGATTGTCTGACGAAATCTATAGACAATCTGGCATCAGCAATAAAGGCGAAAACGGAAATCACGCGGCTTCCTCCAGCCCCGCAGGGGGCATGTTGTGGCCGAGGAGGCGCAGCACGTCGGCGGCGCATTCCACGACGTTGGAGCCTGGGCCATAAATCCCCTGAACGCCTGCGTCACGCAGATAGTCGTAATCCTGCGGCGGGATGACGCCGCCCGCGATCACCTTGATGTCAGTGCGCCCCCGCTCGCGCAGCAGGTTGATCAGTTCGGGGATCAGGGTTTTGTGACCCGCCGCAAGGCTGGACGCGCCAACGACATCGACGCCGCTTTCCAGCGCGACGACCACCGTTTCCTCCGGCGTCTGGAACAGCGGGCCAGAGACGATCTCGAACCCCATGTCGCCAAAGGCGGACGCAATGACGTTCGCGCCGCGGTCATGGCCGTCCTGGCCCATCTTGGCGATCATGATCTTGGGTTTGCGGCCCATGCGGCGCTCGACGGCCTGCACGCCGTCGAGAACCTGCTGCCAGCGGCTGTCGCCTTCATAGGGCTTGGCATAGACGCCTTTTACCGGTGTCGGCGTAGTGCCGTAGCGGTCAAAGCTCTCTTCCATCGCGGCGGAAATCTCGCCCAGCGTCGCGCGGGCGCGGGCGCATTCGACGGCGAGGGCGAGCAGATTATTCTCAAGGCTCGCCGGAGCGGCCGCGCCGTCCCGTAGCGCCTGCAAAGCCGCTTCGCACTTCGCGCTATCGCGTTCGGCCTTGGTCTTATTGATCCGGGTGATCTGGCCTTCACGAACTTTCGCGTTGTCGACTTCCAGAGTCTCCAGCAAATCCTCGGTGGCCAGACGGTATTTGTTGACGCCGACGATAACGTCATCGCCCCGGTCGACACGCGCCTGACGGGCGGCGGCGGCGGTCTCGATCATCGCCTTGGGCCAGCCGGCGGCCACGGCCTTCGCCATGCCACCCTCGGCCTCCACGCGTTCGATGATTTCCCACGCTTCATCGACCAGTTGCTGGGTCAGCGCCTCGATATAATAGCTGCCGCCCAGCGGATCGACGACATTGCACATGCCCGTCTCTTCCTGGATGACGATCTGCGTATTGCGGGCGATGCGCGCGGAGAAATCCGTCGGCAGCGCGATCGCCTCGTCCAGCGCATTGGTGTGCAGCGATTGGGTGCCGCCCAGCATCGCCGCCATCGCCTCGATCGTCGTGCGCATGACGTTGTTGTACGGGTCCTGCTCGGTCAGCGACACGCCGCTGGTCTGGCAGTGCGTGCGCAGCATCTTGGACCGCTCATCCTGCGCGCCCATCTTCGTCATGACCCGGTGCCACAGCACGCGCGCGGCGCGCAGCTTGGCGATCTCCATGAAGAAGTTCATGCCGATAGCGAAGAAGAAGCTGAGCCGTCCGGCGAACTTGTCTATGTCGAGGCCCGAGGCCACGCCATAGCGCACATATTCCGCACCGTCAGCAATGGTGAAGGCCAGTTCCTGCACCTGCGTCGCCCCCGCCTCCTGCATATGATAGCCGGAGATTGAGATGCTGTTGAACTTCGGCATCTCGCGCGAGGTGTAGCCGAAGATGTCGGAGATGATCCGCATCGAGGGTTCGGGCGGATAGATATAGGTGTTGCGGACCATGAACTCCTTGAGGATGTCGTTCTGGACCGTACCGTCGAGCAGCTTGCGATCGACGCCCTGCTCTTCGCCCGCGACGATGAAGAAGGCGAGGATAGGGATGACCGCGCCGTTCATCGTCATCGACACGGACATCTTGTCGAGCGGAATGCCGTCGAACAGAATCTTCATGTCTTCCAGCGTGTCGATCGCCACACCGGCCTTGCCGACGTCGCCCGTGACGCGCGGATGGTCGCTGTCATAACCCCGATGGGTGGCTAGGTCGAAAGCGACTGACAGTCCCTTCTGGCCAGCGGCAAGATTACGGCGGTAGAAAGCGTTGGATTCCTCGGCGGTGGAGAAGCCCGCATATTGGCGGACGGTCCATGGACGGCCCGCATACATGGACGCGCGCACGCCGCGTGTGAACGGCGCGAAACCGGGCAGGCCCGGATCGACCGTCACATCCTCGGCCGTGTAGAGCGGCTTTACCGTGATCCCCTCGGGGGTTTCCCAGTTCAGATTCTTGCCCTTTACTTCCTTCGAAGCAGCGGCAGACCATTGGTCGAGCGTCGGCTTGTCCGTCATGTCACTTACCCTTGAAAACCGGCTTGCGCTTCTCGCCGAACGCGGCAATCGCCTCGCGCGCATCCTCGGTACGACCGGCGGCGCGCTGGTCGTCCCGCTCGGAATCGAGAACCTCATCGAGCGACGAATCCAGCGCAGAATTGATCGCCTTGCGGATCATACTCAGCGCCAGAACAGGTCCTGCCGCCAGCTTCTTCGCCAGCGCCAGCGCGCTATCATGCAGGGCATCATCGTCCACAACCTTGTGGATCAAGCCCCAGTTCGCAGCCTTTTCCGCCGGGATCTTCTCGCCCAGCAAAGCCATTTCCATGGCGCGCGAACGCCCGACCGCCTTGGCCAGCATCCATGTCGCCCCGGCATCGGGCACCAGCCCGATATTCGCGAAGGCGAGCAGGAAATAGGCCGAGCGCGCAGCAACCGTCAGGTCGGCCACAAGCGCGAGTGAACAGCCAGCCCCGGCGGCGGCGCCCTGCACTGCGCTCACCACCGGGACCGGGATCGCCGCAATCTTGCGGACGAGAGGATTATAATGGTCTTCCAGAAGCTTCCCCAGATCATCTGGCAAGCCACCTTCGGAAACGAGATCCGCGCCAGAGGAAAAGGCGCGCCCCGATCCTTTTAGCAGGATGCACCGCGCACCCTCTGCAACAGCGCGATCAAGCGACACGCCCACATCGTTCAGGAGCGCTGTGCTGAGCGCATTCAACTGATGCGGCCGGTTCAGGGTCAGGATCGCGACGCCGTCTTCCAGCGTGTAAAGGAGATGCGGCTCGCTCAATGCGTGCCCTCCTTCGGCGTTTCCATGATCTCGGTCAGAACGCCGTTCATGTCCTTGGGGTGGACGAAGAAGATCGGCGTGCCGTGCGCACCGATGCGCGGTTCGCCCAGAACGCGCGCGCCCTTGCCCTCGAACCAGGCCTTCGCCTCATGGATGTCGGGGACTTCATAGCACATATGATGCTGGCCGCCGGCGGGGTTCTTGGCGATGAATGCGGTGATCGGCGAGCTTTCGTCGAACGGCTCGATGAGTTCGATCTGCGTCCCCGCCGTTCCATTCTCGCCCGGCGTATCGACGAAGCACACCTTCACGCCCTGCGCTGGCAGGTCGAAAGGTTCGTGAATTTTCGTCGCGCCCATCACGTCGCGATAATAGGCGATGCTCTTTTCGAGCGAAGGCGTGGCGACGCCGATATGATTGAGACGGCCGAGTTTCATATCATTTCCAGTTCCGTCGCCCCAGCGAAGGCTGGGGCCTCATGCCCATATACGCGACCTAGAGGCCTGAGATCCCGGCCTGCGCCGGGATGACGGCCCATCCGGGCCGTCACAGCGGAATATTGTCGTGCTTCTTCCAGGGATTCTCCAGGCTCTTGTTCTTGAGCTTGCGCAGGCCCAGCGCGATCCGCTTGCGCGTGGAATGCGGCTGGATCACCTCGTCGATAAAGCCCTTGGATGCGGCGACGAACGGGTTGGCGAAGCGCGCCTCATATTCGGCGGTGCGCTCGGCAATCTCTTCCGGCGTCTTGCCGCGGAAGATGATCTCGACCGCGCCCTTCGCGCCCATCACTGCGATTTCCGCGGTCGGCCACGCATAGTTGAGATCGCCGCGCAGATGCTTGGATGACATGACGTCATATGCGCCGCCATAGGCCTTGCGCGTGATGACGGTGATCTTCGGCACGGTCGCCTCGGCATAGGCGAACAGCAGCTTCGCGCCATGCTTGATGATACCGTTATGCTCCTGACCGACGCCCGGCAGGAAGCCCGGCACATCGACGAAGGTCACGATCGGAATGTCGAACGCATCGCAGAAGCGCACGAAGCGGCCGGCCTTCTTCGAAGAGCCGATGTCGAGGCAGCCGGCCAGCACCATTGGCTGGTTGGCAACGATACCAATGGTCTTGCCCTCGATACGGCCGAAACCGCAGATGATATTGCCCGCATGCGCCGGCTGAACTTCGAAGAAATCGCCTTCGTCGACGACCTTCCGGATCAGTTCATGCATGTCATAGGGCTGATTGGCGTTTGCCGGGACCAGCGTGTCCAGGCTCTCCTCGATCCGGTCCCACGCATCGGCGGTCGGCCGCTCGGGCGCAGGCTCGCGGTTCGATCCGGGCAGGAAGTCGACGAAATCGCGGGTTGCGAGCAGCGCCTCGATATCATTCTCGAACGCATTGTCGGCGACGCCGGACTTGGTGGTGTGCGTGACCGCGCCGCCCAGTTCCTCCTGCGTCACGATCTCGTTGGTCACGGTCTTCACCACGTCCGGACCCGTGACGAACATGTAGCTCGAATCCTTCACCATGAAGATGAAGTCGGTCATGGCCGGCGAATAAACCGCGCCGCCCGCGCATGGCCCCATGATCACGCTGATCTGCGGGATCACGCCGCTGGCGTTCACATTGCGCTGGAAAACCTCGGCATAGCCCGCGAGCGATGCGACGCCTTCCTGAATACGCGCGCCGCCGGAATCGTTAAGGCCGATCACCGGCGCGCCGACCTTCATCGCCATGTCCATGATCTTGCAGATCTTCTGCGCATGCCGCTCGGACAGCGACCCGCCGAATACGGTAAAATCCTGGCTGAACACGAAGACCAGACGGCCATTGACGGTGCCGGACCCGGTTACGACGCCGTCGCCAGGGATATGCTGCGTCTCCATGCCGAAATCGGTGCAGTTATGCTCGACATACATGTCGAGTTCCTCAAAGCTGTCTTCGTCGAGCAGGACGTCGAGGCGTTCGCGCGCCGTCAGGCGGCCTTTGGAATGCTGGGCAGCGATACGCTTTTCGCCACCGCCAAGGCGGGCAGCCTCGCGCTTCGCTTCCAGTTGTTCGACGATAGCGAGCTTCGACATGCATTTCCTCTCTTGCAACCGCCACGCGGCAAGTGGCTCCCTTTCCACGGCTTTATCGATAGTGCAAATGTGAATTTGCGGAATTGCAAATATCCGCTTTGCAAACTATTGCGGAAAAATGGCACGTGGGGCACGCATTTTCGCCGGACAGAAGCTTCGGCAGCTGCGGCTAGATCAACGGATGGATCAGGCCGCGATGGCGGCGATGCTGGGCATTTCCGTATCCTATCTCAGCCAGCTTGAAAATGACGACCGACCCCTGACGGCGAAGGTGAAAGCCGCGTTGGCCGAAGCGTTTCCGCTCGACTGGGCGGCATTCGACCCAAGAGAGGAAGAGCAGCTTCTGGGCGCCTTCACCTTCGCGCTCGCCCATCCCGAGGTATCTCGCGCGCCGCTGGAACCGGAACGGATAGAGAAGCTGCACCTGCAATTTCCGGAATTCGCCGCCCGCTATGTCGACCTGCATCGCGCCTATCGGCAGGCGAACGAGCGGTTGAACATGATCGAGGAGGCCATCGCCAACGATACCGCTACCCAGGCGCGCATGCCGTGGGAAGCCGTGCGCGATTGGTTTCATGATGCCGGCAATTATGTCCACACGATCGACTGTCTGGCTGAAGACATGGCCGCCAAGCTCACGGCAGGCGATGATCTGGACGAAGGCATGCTGGTGGAGGCGCTGGCCCGGCGACACGGCCTGGAGACCCTGATCGCCGAGACGCCGGATTCCGCCCTGCGCGCCTATGAAAGCACGACGAAACGCCTCTTCATCAACGCAGCGCTGCCGACGGAAAGCCGCAAATTCATGCTGGCGCACCAGTTGATGATGCTTGAGGGGTCGGCGCTGATCGCCGACGTGGCGCGTCAGGCAAGCCTGCCAATCCTTGAGGCTGACCGGCTGCTTACCATTGGCCTCGCCAACTACGCCGCCGGGGCCTTGCTGATGCCTTATGCGCGCTTCAGGGACAGCGCGCGCGAACTGCGGCATGACATCGACAGGCTTGCCAGGCGCTTCGGTGTCAGCTTTGAGCAGGCCTGTCATCGCCTGTCCACGCTGCAGCGGCCGGGAATGCGCGGCATCCCCTTCTTCTTCTGCCGGGTCGACATGGCCGGCAACATCACGAAGCGGCATAGCGCCACCCGCCTGCAATTCGCGCGCTTCGGCGGCGCCTGTCCCCTGTGGAACGTGCATGAGACGGTCGCCATCCCCGACCGGATCAACGTACAGCTTGGCGAGACGCCTGATGGCGTGCGTTATGTGTCGATGGCCAAGGGGCTTGTGAAACCGTCGGGCAGCTATGCCCGGTCGCCGCGACGCTATGCCGTCGTTCTGGGTTGCGAAGTCGAGCATGCGGGCAATTTCGTCTATGCGGACGGACTGCGCCTGGCCGACGAGGCGGCGGCGACCCCGATCGGCGTGACCTGCCGCCTGTGCTCGCGCCGCAGTTGCGACCAGCGCGCCTTTCCGCCAGCCGACCGGGCTATCCGCATCGATCCCGACAATCGCCAGATCGTCCCTTACCTCATCGATTAAAGGGATGGAGCTATTTGCCGTTAATTAACCAGAATCACTTTCATAATGGAGTGAACGGACCGCCAACCGCGACCGATATGAAAGAGTTGCCCTGAATGCTCCGCCCGCGCGTCCTTGTGATCGACGATTCTCTGACGATCAGGGCCATGTATGAAGAGCTTCTGCTCGCCGATGCTGAACTCAAGCTGGTCGGTCTCGCCGAAAGCGCGGAAGAGGCGCTGGCGATGCTGGACACGGTGACGCCTGACGTCATCGCCGTCGATCTCCACCTGCCGGGGCTTAACGGCATGGAATTTCTGGACCGCATTAGCGACCATTGGCATCCGATGTCGGCGGTCCTCGTTTCCTCGTCGGCGACCCACAAGTCCGACATCTGCAAGGAAGCGTTTGCGCGCGGCGCGGTCGCCTGTTTCGACAAGTCGCGGCTGATCGCTAACGGCGCCAAGCTCTGCCAGCTGTTAAAGGATGCCGCCAATGGGCACTTCAACCACGCATCCTATCGGACATGCGGCACCACGCTGCCTACCAAGGCCGAGACAGTAGCGAAGCCGGACGAGGAAGCCACCGCCTAGTAGGCCGCTCTCCCGATTATTTCATCAGCACGAGTTCCTCGGCCATGCTCGGATGCAGCGCGACCGTATCGTCGAAATCCTGTTTGGTAAGCCCCGCCTTCACCGCCACGGCCGCTGCCTGTAATATTTCCGGCGCATCCGGGCCGATCATGTGCAGGCCAACGACCTTGTCCGTCGTCGCATCCACGATCATCTTGTAGAGCGCGCGTTCGTTGCGGTTGGCGAGGACATTCTTCATCGCCCGGAAGTCCGACGTGTAGACCTTGACCGTCCCCAGCTTGTTGCGCGCCTCCGCCTCCGTCATGCCGACGGCCGCCAGCGGCGGATGGCTGAACACGGCAGAGGGTATGCAGCCATAATCCACCGTGCGCGGATTGTTGCCGAAGACCGTGTCGGCAAAGGCATGGCCTTCGCGGATCGCCACCGGCGTTAGCTGCACCCGGTTGGTAACGTCGCCCACGGCATAGATGCTCTCGACATTGGTGCGGTTATGGTCGTCGACCTTGAGCGCCCCCTTGTCGTCGATCGCGACGCCAGCCGCCTCCAGCCCCAGATTTTCGCTGTTGGGTTTGCGCCCCGTGGCGAACAGCAGCAGGTCGCAGGCGACGGGATCGCCATCCTTGATCCGGACGCACATGGTGCCGTCCTCATTCTTCTCGATCCGCTCCATCTGCGCGTTGAAGCGGAAGTTGATCCCCTTCCCCATGCTGATCTGCAGCAGCCTGTCGCGGATCTGCGCGTCATAGCTGCGCAGCATCTGGTCGGAGCGGTTGATCAGCGTCACATGCGCGCCAAACTCATGAAATATCCCGGCAAATTCATTGGCGATATAGCCGCCGCCGGCAATCACGACGCGCTTGGGGCATGCGTCCAGATGGAACACCTCATTGGAGGTGATGCCATGTTCTGCCCCCTCGACCTCCGGCACCATCGGCCATGCGCCGGTGGCGACCAGGATATATTTCGCCGTAACCTTCTTGCCGCTGGCCAACGCTATTTCGTGCGGCCCGGCGATCGTCGCGCGCTCATGAAACACCTCGACCTTATTGCTTTCAAGGGTCTGGGTGTAGAGACCCTCGATCCGGTCCACATCCGCGAGAACATTGTCGCGCAGCACCGTCCATTCGAAATCGCAATCCGGCACGTTCCAGCCAAAACGGCGGGCGTCCTTCAGATCCTCTGCGAAATGCGCGCCGAAGACGAGCAGCTTCTTGGGCACGCAGCCACGGATGACGCAGGTGCCGCCGACCCGATATTCCTCCGCTACGGCAACCTTCGCGCCATGCGCTGCGGACACGCGCGCCGCCCGGACGCCGCCCGACCCTGCCCCGATGACAAAAAGGTCGTAGTCATAATCGCTCATGCATATCCTCCGGCTTGGCGGGGATATGGCGTGCGTTGCCGCCGGTTACAAATGGGAAATCGCGAGCGCCAACTGGCTGCGATTATGCTTTCCGAAAGAGATAGTAGCCGCTCCCGCCGCCGCCCAGCATTCGCCGACCCAGATTGGCGCCCAGCCGCGCGGCGGAGCGGGCAAATCCCCGTACGCTGGTATGGTTGATCGTCGTCACGCTTTCACGCACACGCCCCACAATCTTGAGGCCATTGGCCTGTGCCAGCCATTGCATCGTACGGGCGCTGTAGGCGTTGAGATGTTCGAGCGGCTGGACTGCGGCAAAGGCGAAATCGGCGGTCCGCCACGGCTTGCCCATGCGCGCGCGCTGAAAGGGCGACACGCCGGTCAGGCCATGACGAGTAAGCAAGCGGCGTATACTTCCACCGCGCGGCACGGCGACCTTCATGATCCCATCCGTTGCCGCAGCAAGGCGACTGAACGCTTCTCCCGGCTCGACCAGATGCTCGAACACCTGTTCGGTATGGACGATGTCGAACCGCCCCGTTCCGTTGCCCGCGGCCTCGATTGCAGCCTCATCGATCATTTGGACGCCGATAGAAGCGGCTGCGCGCTTCTTGTCCTCGCCAATCTCCGTCGCCGCCACCTGTGCGCCCAACGCCCGCGCTACCCGCGCCCAGCGACCATAGCCGAAGCCATAATCGAGAAATCGGATATCGGACGGATGCTTGTCCGTGGCCCTAAACAGCAGGGACAGTTCGCCGGCGACTTTGTGAAAATTGTCGAGGGTCAAGCGTTCGCGTTCCAGTTCTGCCAGGAAACGGGGCGCGATCATTTCCGAATAGATGTGACCCAGCAGCGCCTCATTGGGCACATAGCGCTGATAGACGAGCGCGCAGGTCTCGCACTGGACCAGGCTATAGTCCGTACCCTCCAGCCTGCTCCAATCGATCCGCCCCTGCTGATCGTCATACTGGCTGGTAATGAAGCTGCGCACCGGGTCCGCCGCCATCGGCGCGCTATAGAAAGGCTCGCTCCCCCGTCGCCCGCACACGGGGCAGGTTTCGCGCATATCGAAATGCTGAGCGTTATGCTGTCCCTGCATGCCCAATCGAGGTTGTTGCTGGCTGATCCCGCAATGAGGCCGCAAACGCCGCGACAAGGCAAGCCAAACGCCATGGTCGGCGGCAGGGATGGGATCAGTTGAGGCCCATCCTTGCCTTTGGCGGGCCTCAACCCAGTGCGAGGTCGATCAACGCCATGGTCGATGGATCGAAGCCTTTTGGCCCATCCTTCTCGATCGACTTGGCAATCTCCTTGCCCAATTCCACGCCGAACTGATCGAACGGATTGATCCCCATCAGCATCGCATTGGCGAAGGTGCGATGCTCGTAGAAGGCGATCAGCGCACCGAGCGCCTCAGGCGTCACATCATCGAGCAGGATCGTCGTCGAAGGCCGGTTGCCGGGATAGGCGCGCGCCGGGTCGTCGGCATTGTCCTTGCCGCGCAGAAGAGCCGCGCCCTGCGCGAAGCAGTTGACCAACAGGGTACGGTGATGCTCGGGGTCCAGGCTGTGGCCCGGCTCCTTCGACGCGATGAATTCCACCGGCACGATATGGGTCCCCTGATGCAGCAACTGGAATACGGCATGCTGCGCATCCGTCCCCACCCCGCCCCAGGTAATAGCTGCCGTCGGCCCATCGACCGGCGAGCCGTCCGCCTTCACGCTCTTGCCATTGCTCTCCATCTCCAGCTGCTGGAGATAGGAGGGCAGCAGCTTCAGCCGTTCGTCATAGGCGAATACGGCGCGGGTCTGGCATTGCAGGATCCGGGCATAGAAAAGGTCCGAGAACGCTGCGATAAGCGGCGCATTCTCGCGCGGCGCGGCCAGCCGGAAATGGCGGTCCATCGATGCCGCGCCCTCGAGCAAGCTCTCGAACGCGCCCCAGCCCAGCGCCAGCGCTGCGGGAAAACCGATAGACGACCAGAGCGAATAGCGTCCGCCGACGGACTCGTTGAATGGCAGCACGCGGGTTTCGTCCACACCCCACTCCATCGCCTTTTCCGGCGAGGCGGTGAGCGCGATGACCCGACCATAAGGATCCTCGACACCCGCCTCCTGCATCCAGCCAATCGCGCTTGCGGCGTTCAACATCGTCTCAGTCGTCGTGAAGGTCTTGGACGCTATGGCCAGAATGGTCGCGTGTGGATCGAAGCGGGCCATCGCCCCCTCCAGCGCTGTACCGTCGACATTGGACACGATCGCAACGTCATAGCGCCCGCCCTCGTCACCCAGCGCATTGACGATCACGTCCGGCCCGAGGGCCGACCCGCCGATCCCGACATGCAGGATATGGCGGACAGGACCAAGGCCGTCCGCCTCAATGACGTCGATCAGCCCGCGCATCCGGCTGTGCAGCGCCTTGGCCTGCGCGACGCTCTCCGCCTTGCCCTCGCCGCGTTCGGCGGGATGTTCGGCCGCCCGGCCTTCGGTATTGTTGATCTTCTCGCCCGCGAACAGGGCTTCACGGCGACCAGCGAAATCCACTTCCTCCGACAACTGTACAAAGGCGTCGATCAGCCCGTCGGTCAGGTGCGTCTTGGACCAGTCGAACCGGATCGGTCCATGGGTCAGCGTCAGCTTGGACAAACGCCCCGCATCGGACTCGAAGATGGTCTTGAGTTCAGGCACGGGCTGATTGGCGATGGCGGTCCAGGCTGGGCTCGGCATAAGGTCGGATGCTCCTGTAATGGGCGATTCCCGGCCTTCTTAGCGGAACAGGGGCGCGGAAACTATGCGGGTCCCTTGACCATCAGGCCGACACCTTACAAAGCGACGCAATTCAGGGGTGAGACAAACGGTGAAAAAGGATGTACGGGGCGCAATGGCCAAACAATCCGAAACGCGGGACTTCCTCTGGTTCCTCGCAAAGCTTGCAGTCTTCGTCTTCATCCTGCGCAGCTTCATCATCTCCCCCTTCAACATCCCCTCGGAATCGATGCAGCCCCGCCTGCTGATCGGCGACTATCTGCTCGTGGCGAAATGGCCCTATGGCTATTCGCGCTACAGCCTGCCCTTTTCCCTGCCACTGATCCCTGGTCGCATTTTGGCCTCAACGCCGGAGCGAGGTGATGTCGTGGTCTTCAAGGCGCCGCCGACCCAGAAGAGCGATTATATCAAGCGCGTCATCGGCCTGCCGGGCGACCTGATCTCCGTCCAGCACGGCACCGTCATCCTGAACGGTCAGGCGATCCCGAAACAGAAAATCGCCGACCTCGTCCTGCCGGTCAGCCAGAACATGATCGACAAGTCGGCGCAGGATGGAAATCCGTCCCCCTGCTATCGCGCCAAGTTTGAAGAGACGGACAAAAGCGGCGTGCGCAATTGTCGCTACCCGCAATATCGCGAGACGCTGCCGAACGGCAAAAGCTACAATGTGCTGGATCTGGATGAGGACGGTGCCGCCGACAATCGCGATACCGTCGTCGTCCCCGAAGGCCGCCTGTTCCTGATGGGCGACAATCGCGACCGCAGCGCGGACAGCCGCTTCCCGGCAGAGGAAAATGCCGGCATCGGCCTGGTCCCCGAAGAAAATCTCGTAGGCAAGGCTCTGGTCTCCGTATTCTCGACGGACGGCAGCGCCAGTTGGTTCCTGCCCTGGACGTGGTTCACGGCCGCGCGCTGGAACCGTATCGGTGAAGGCTTTTGAGCCGATCAGGCATGGGGACGTGGATTGACGAGCTGATCGGGCGTGCGCCGGGGAAACCCGACCTCTTCGCCCAGGCGCTGACCCATGGCAGCGCAAGCGGCAGCGACTATCAACGACTTGAGTTTCTGGGCGACCGGGTGCTTGGCGTCGTCATGGCCGAATGGCTTTTCCTCCTGTTTCCGACGGAACCGGAAGGATCGCTCTCACGCCGCTTCAACGCCTTGGTGTCGGGCGAAACCTGCGCGGAGGTGGCACGGTCGATCCATGTTCAGCCGCATCTGGTGCTGGGCAAACAGGCCCGCGACGATGGCGCTGCGGACAGCGATAATGTTCTTGGCGACGTCATGGAGGCAATCATCGGCGCACTCTTCCTGGACGGCGGTCTGGACGAGGCGCGCGCACTGATCAAGCGGCTGTGGAGCGACCGCGTGCATACGCAGAACAGCGCGCCCCGCCATCCCAAGTCCGCACTGCAGGAATGGGCCGCCGCCAATCGCCGCAAGCCGCCCGAATATGTGATGACCGGAAAGACCGGGCCGCATCACGCCCTGCGCTTTACCGTCACCGTATCGATCAAGGGCGCTGGCGAGGCGTCGGCCGAGGGCGGATCGAAGCAGGAAGCCGAAACTGCTGCGGCGAAAGCCTTATTGGAGAAATTGTCATGAGCCAGAGCTGCGGCATCGTCGCCGTCGTCGGCGCGCCCAATGCGGGCAAGTCCACGCTGGTCAATGCGCTGGTGGGGCAGAAGGTCGCGATCACCAGCGCCAAGGCGCAGACGACCCGCACCCGCGTGATGGGCGTCGCCATGGAGGGTGAGGCGCAGATCGTTCTGGTCGACACCCCCGGCATTTTCGAGCCCAAGCGGCGGCTGGACCGGGCGATGGTGCAAGCCGCCTGGGGCGGCGCGCAGAATGCCGACCTGATAGCGCTGGTCATCGACGGCAAGGCCGGGCTGGGCGCGAAGCTGGCCGCCGCCGTCGAGGGGCTGAAGGAGCGCAAGGAACGCAAATGGCTGATCATCAACAAGGTCGATATCGCCACCAAGGAGAAGCTGCTCGTCCATGCCGAGCGGCTCAACGGCTCCGTCGGCTTCGAAGAGATCTTCTTCGTCAGCGCAGCGACCGGTGACGGCCTGCCCGAACTGAAGGCCGCGCTGGGCAAGGCGATGCCCGAGGGGCCATGGCATTTCCCGGAAGATCAGGTGTCCGACGCCACGGACCGGATGATGGCCGCGGAAATCACGCGCGAACAGCTCTATCACCAGCTCCACGCCGAATTGCCGTATGCGGCGGCGGTCGAGACGGAGAAATATTCCGAGCGACAGGATGGATCGATCGAAATCCACCAGCAGATCCTGATCGGCCGGACGAGCCAGCGCGCCATCGTGCTCGGCAAGGGTGGCGCGCGGTTGAAGGAGATCGGATCGAAGGCGCGGGCGGAACTTGGCACACTGCTGGGCGTGCCCGTCCACCTCTATCTGCATGTGAAGGTGAAGGCGGACTGGGAGAATGACCGGTCCATCTATCGCGACATTGGCCTCGACTGGGTCGAATAAAACTGCCCTCCCGAAACCCTTTGAATAATGGCGCGCGGACGCTAAGCGGAACGGCATGATCCTCGTCATCGACAATTATGACAGCTTCACCTGGAACCTGGTCCATTATCTGATGGAGCTTGGCGCGCGGGTGGAGGTCGTCCGCAACGACGCGATGTCGGCGGGACAGGCGCTGTCGTCCGGCGCGGACGCATTCCTGCTCTCGCCCGGTCCCTGCACACCGAACGAGGCCGGGATAAGCCTGGACATGGTCGCCGCCTGCGCGGAGACGGGCAAGCCGCTGCTCGGCGTGTGCCTTGGCCATCAGGCGATCGGCCAGCATTTCGGTGGAAACGTGGTGCGCGGCGGACTGATGCACGGCAAGACCTCGCCGGTCCATCATGACGGCACGGGCATGTTCAAGGACCTGCCCTCGCCCTTCACCGCGACCCGCTATCATTCGCTGATCGTCGAGGACATTCCCGATTGCCTGGCGGTCAACGCCACCGCCGCCGACGGATCGGTCATGGCCTTTCGCCACAAGACTCTGCCGATCCACAGCGCCCAGTTCCACCCTGAGAGCATCGCGACCGAACATGGCCACGCCATGCTGGCCAATTTCATGACGATTGCGGGGATGAGGGTGAAGGAGCGGGCCTGACGCCTACGCCTGCACGAATTCATCTATCCCCGTTCGTGTCGAGCGAAGTCGAGACATCAGCTCAAGGCTTCTCGACACGCTCGAAGCGAACGGATGTTGTGGGTTTGCCTGCCCATGATAGGGCAAATGATCCAGCACAACTGGTGATCCGTCTACTCTCTCGACTTTCCCCGCCTTCCCCCGCTAAGGCACGCGCCATGACCGCCCTGCCCGATCCTTCCTTGCCATTGACCGCCGACGAGGCCGCCAGCGCCTTCGCGGCGATCCTAGATGGCACGGTCGGCGATGACGCGATCGCCACTTTCCTTGTCGGCATGAGCCTGCGTGGCGAAACCGCTATAGAGATCGCCGCCGCCGCGCAGGCGATGCGCGACCGGATGGTCCCTATTACAGCACCAGCAGGAGCCATAGACGTGTGCGGCACCGGCGGGGACGGGCATCATACGCTCAATGTCTCCACCGCCGTGTCGCTCGTAGTTGCCGCCTGCGACGTGCCGGTCGCCAAGCATGGAAACCGCGCAGCCTCGTCGAAGGCAGGGGCTGCGGATACGCTGGAGGCGCTGGGCCTCAATCTCGACAGGGTAGCCGAACAGGCGGAACGGTCCCTGACCGATATCGGCATCTGCTTCCTGTTCGCGCAAAACCATCATCCCGCGCTCAGGCGCCTGGGTCCAATACGTAGGGCGATCGGCCAGCGGACCATCTTTAACCTGATGGGGCCGCTCGCAAATCCGGCGCGGGTCGACCGACAACTGGTCGGCATCGCCCGCCCCTCCTATGTTCCCATCTATGCCGAGGCGTTGGGCAAGCTCGGCATGGCCCATGCCATGGTGGTGTCGGGCGACGAGGGGTTGGACGAACTGTCCGTCGCGGGCGGCAACGATGTCGCCGATGTGACGGGCGAAGGCATAGTTGTGATGCGGCGCTGGTCACCGGCCGATGCTGGACTGCCCACTCACCCGGTCTCCGCCATCCGGGGCGGCGACCCTGCGCATAACGCCGCCGCTCTGCGTGCGCTCCTGCTGGGCGAACCGGGCGCCTATCGTGACGCCGTATTGTTCAACGCCGCCGCCGCCCTGATCGTCGCCGGCGTAGCGGCCAATCTGCGCGAGGGTGTGGAGGAGGCGGCGGAAGCCATCGACAAGGGCCTCGCCTATGCCCTGCTCAATTGCTGGATAGCCTATACATGACCAACAAGCTGATCGAAATCTGCGACGTGAAACGCGAGGAAGTCGCCCGGCGCAAGAAAGCGACGCCGCTTTCCAGTCTGCACGACCGCGCCGCCGGCCAGACGCCGCCACGCGGTTTCCGCGCCGCCCTCGATGCAAAGGCCGCTGCGGGATACGGGCTGATCGCCGAGATTAAAAAGGCGAGCCCCTCCAAGGGCTTGATCCGCGCCGATTTCGACCCGCCGGCCCACGCGAGGGCTTATGAAGCCGGTGGAGCGGCCTGTCTGTCTGTTCTGACTGACGAACCCTATTTCCAAGGTCATGAT
>JAHFPU010000031.1 GCA_023266635.1 Sphingobium sp. | reverse complement strand
AGTAAGAGGGTCGAGACGGACTTCGTGACGGGTCAGGGTCGAGAGAGAGGCTCCCGGCCGCCCGTCACGGAGAATATCCCATGACCCAGGCTTCCCAGAAGATCGTCCTGTCCCCCTCGCGGGACATCCCCTTCAGCAAGCTCGTGCTGAGCCAGTCCAATGTGCGCCGGATCAAGTCCGGCGTCTCGATCGAAGATCTTGCCGAGGACATTGCACGACGGACCTTGCTTCAAAGCCTCAACGTCCGCGCGGTCGTCGATGCCGAAGGCAATGAAACCGGCATGTTCGAAGTGCCGGCCGGAGGTCGGCGCTATCGTGCGCTCGAACGGCTCGTGAAACAAAAGCGCCTGTCGCGGACAGCACCCGTGCCCTGTGTCATCCGCGAGAGCGCGGACATCTCGGCCGAGGAGGATTCGCTCGCCGAAAACAGTCAACGTGAGCCGCTGCATCCGCTCGACCAATTTCGTGCCTTCCAGACCTTGCGCGAACAGGGTCAAGGCGACGAAGCAATCGCGGCGCGCTTCTTCGTCACGCCGGCCATCGTTCGCCAGCGCCTCAAGTTGGCGTCCGTATCCGACCGGCTGCTCGCCCTCTACGCCGAGGACGAATTGACTCTGGACCAGCTGATGGCCTTCACCGTCACCAACGACCATGCGCGCCAGGAACAGGTCTGGGAGGCGCTCGCGCGCAACCCCTACAAGGAAGCCTATCAGATCCGGCGCATGTTGACCGAAGGCGCCGTGCGCGCTTCCGATCGACGCGCACGTTTCATCGGCGCGGAAGCCTATGAAGCTGCAGGCGGCAACATCTCGCGTGACCTCTTCCAGACCGATGACGGTGGGTGGTTCCAGGATCCGGCGCTTCTCGACCGTCTGGTCTCAGACAAACTCGCGGCGGCTGCGGAGACCGTCGCCGCCGAAGGCTGGAAGTGGATCAGCGCCGACATCGGTTTCGATTACGGACACACGCGCGGACTCCGCGCCTTGTCCTCCACCAGCTCGCTGACCGATGAAGAACACGCGACCTACGAGGCGCTCAGCCAGGAGTATGCGGCGCTCGAGGAGACCTACGCCGAGGCCGAGGAGCTGCCCGACGAGGCCGACCAGCGCCTCGGCGAAATCGAGGCCGCGCTCGAAGATCTCCAAAACCGACCGGCGCTGTTCGATCCGGCTGACATCACGCGGGCGGGCGCCTTTGTCAGCCTCGACAGCTCCGGCAGCCTCAAGATCGAACGCGGGTTTGTGCGACCGGAGGACGAGGCAGAAGCCGAGCCGGATGCCACCCGTGGCGATACGGATGATGCCGTCGAGCCTTCCGAGCCCGATGCCGGCATCCAGCGCGCCGTCATCACGATCGGCGGCGCAGCCCAGCCCGGCGGCGAACCCGATGAGGATGACGACACCATCAAGCCGCTGCCCGAGCGGCTGATGACGGAATTGACTGCGCATCGGACGCTGGCGTTACGCAGCGCAGTGGGTGCCGACCCCGACACGGCCTATCTCGCCGTCCTTCATGCCCTCGCGCTGAAGACGTTCTACCGCTTCAGCACCGCGACGTGCCTGGAGATCGAAGCCAAGCACTCCGCCTTTGGTCACCAGGTGCCTGGTCTCAACGACACAGCGTCGGCGCAGGCGATCACCGCGCGTCATGCGAGCTGGTCGGATCAACTGCCCCAGGACCCCGGTGCGTTGTGGCAGACGTTGACCACCTTCGATACGGATCGACGCGGGGCACTGTTCGCCCACTGCGTCAGCTTCAGCATCAACGCCGTCCACCAGTCCTGGAACCAGGGCGACAGGATGAAACATGCTGACGCGTTGGCGCAGGTCGTCGATCTCGACATGGTAGCCGCAGGCTGGACCCCGACGGTCGAATCCTACCTCGGCCGCGTGACCAAGCCGCGCATTCTGGAGGCTGTTCGCGACGGCAAGGGTGATCGCGAGGCCCAGCTCATCGAGCACCTCAAGAAGGGCGATATGGCCAAGGAGGCCGAACGGCTGCTGGCCGGTTCAGGCTGGCTGCCGGAGCCGTTGCGCACCGCAACCGATCAACCCGTCCTGCTCGAACCGGACGGATCGGAGCCCGAAGCGCTGCCGGCTTTCCTGACCGCAGACGAGGATGACGAGACCGGAGCCTCCGACCCCGAGCCGGATACAGGGTTCGAGCACGCCATCGCCGCTGAATGAACATCGCGGGGCGGCGTCCGGCCGCCCCGCTCCACTCCCACCTTTCGGCCCGCCTTCTGGCGGGCCTTTCTTTTGTCAGGAGCTTGCCATGCCGATCCCCGACCATGCCTCCCGCAATTTCCAGACTCTCCTACAGGCCGCCCGCAATGATGATCTGGCCCTGATGGAATGCCTAGACGCCGAGACGCGCGAGCTGCGCTACGTCCTTTGCGCCGTCGGCCGAGACGGCGAAGACTATGTCTTCACGCCGTTCGGCCATCTCGCGCCCGGCAATCCGTTCGACGCCTATCTGCCTCCGGTCGACGGCGGCGGCTTTGCAGAAACAGAGTGAGAGCGGGGCCGGGAGGGGGCGAGCCGGTGCGGTCGAGAGAGAGCGCCGATCGGCTTGCCCTCCTCCTGCTCTCCCGGATGACCCGCCATGACATCAACCGCACTCGCGTCCCCAACCCTCACCGTGACAAGCCGCGCGCCTGCCATTCGCGCCCTGGCGCTCCACCGCGCCGCTCTGGATCTCCTTCCCACCCTGATCGCGGGCACGGCGCTCGATGCCCGCGCCCTTCGCACCACTATGGAGGCAGCGTTTGGCGGATCGGACGCCGAAGGGCTGTGGACCTGGAAAGACGCTTATGAGGCGTGCGAAGCAGCGCAGATCGCATTCCTGCGCCGATTTGGACCGGCGCTGTGCGGCCGTCCGGCCAGTTCGCAGCTTGCCGTGGTCAGCAAGATTGCCGGCCTGCTCCCCACCCACACCCGACGCTCGATAGAAAGCGAGGCGCTCCAGCAATTCTCGACGCCGTTGCCCCTTGCCTGGATCGCGGCACGCGCAGCCATGATCACGCCGGGTGATCTGGTTCTGGAGCCATCGGCCGGGACCGGATTGCTTGCCATCTTCGCTGAGCTTGCTGGCGCCGAATTGGCGCTCAATGAATTGGGCGAAACCCGCGCCGACCTTCTCGGTCACCTCTTTTCGACCGCGGTCGTCACTCGGTTTGACGCCGCCCACATCCATGATCATCTCGACGCCGGGCTCGTCCCTAGCGCCGTCCTCATGAATCCCCCCTTCTCGGTCGCCGCGCAGGTCGAAGGCCGCGTCGCCGACGCGGCCCTGCGGCACATCAACTCCGCCCTGGCCCGTCTCGCCGAAGGCGGTCGCCTGGTCGCCATCACTGGGGCGAGCCTGTCCCCCTACGATGCAGCATGGCGCGATGCGTTCATCCACCTTCAGGCGCGGGGCCGAATCGTCTTCTCCGCCGCGATCGACGGCCGTGTCTATGCTCGGCATGGTACAACGACCGAAACGCGCCTGACCGTGATCGACCGTCTCCCGGCCGATGACCCGTCACGCTTCCCCGTCACACCCGGCATGGCGTCCAGTACGACCGAGCTTCTGGCCTGGGTCGACAATACGATTCCCGCGCGCCTGCCCATCAGCGTCGCTTTGACGCCGTGCCGCGTCTCCGCAAAGCCGCCTTTGCGGAAATCCGTTTCGTCGCCTGTACGATCTGCGTCGCAATCGATCGACCCCGCCGCCGTGCCGCTGCGCTATTCCGTGGTGGACTGGTCCCAACCCGCAGCCGATCGGATCACCGAGACTCTCTATGAAGGCTACGGACTGCAATCAGTGGCCATCGATGGAGCTCGCCCCCATCCGACGCCGCTCGTGCAGTCCGCGTCCATGGCTTCTGTGTGCCCACCGAAGCCGAGCTATGTTCCGCTCCTGCCGGAGGGATTGATCGAAGCCGGCCTTCTCTCCGATGCCCAGCTTGAAACTGTCATCTATGCGGGCGAAGCCCATGATAGCCAGTTGGCAGGCGCCTGGACAGTCGATGCGACCTTCGACCAGATCAGTGCCGCGCCTGAAAATGCCGACGGCATGGTCCGATTTCGCCGAGGCTTCATGCTCGGCGATGGGACGGGCGCGGGCAAGGGCCGCCAAGTCGCCGGCGTCCTTCTCGACAATTGGCTGAAGGGCCGTCGACGCGCGCTGTGGGTCTCGAAATCCGACGCGCTCATTGAGGACGCCCAGCGCGACTGGTCGGCCCTCGGCCAGGAGCGGCTGTTGGTGACGCCGCTCTCCCGCTTTCGCCAAGGGGCGCCCATCCGACTGGAGGAAGGCATCCTTTTTACCACCTATGCCACGCTACGGTCCGACGAACGCGAGGGGAAGGTTTCACGCGTCCGACAAATCGTCGACTGGTTGGGCTCCGACTTCGACGGGGTCATCGTGTTCGACGAATCCCACGCCATGCAGAATGCCGCAGGCGGCAAGGGCGAACGCGGCGAGCAGGCCGCGTCGCAGCAGGGCAAGGCTGGCTTACGCCTGCAACATGCGCTTCCCGATGCCCGCATACTCTACGTCTCGGCGACCGGCGCGACGACGGTTCACAACCTCGCTTATGCCCAACGGCTCGGCCTGTGGGGTGGCGAAGACTTCCCGTTCGCCAACCGCGCCGAGTTCGTGCAGGCAATCGAGGCCGGTGGCGTCGCCGCGATGGAAGTGCTCGCCCGCGACCTCAAAGCGCTCGGCCTCTATGCCGCTCGCTCGCTGTCCTACGAAGGGGTCGAATATGAGATCGTCGAACACCGGCTGACAGCCGAGCAGACCGGCATCTATGACGCCTATGCCGGCGCGTTCGAGATCATTCACAACAATCTGTCGGCCGCCCTTGAAGCCGCCAACATCACTGGTGCCGGGCCGGATGGCGGAACCAAGACGCTGAACGCTCAGGCCAAGTCCGCGGCGCGGTCGGCCTTTGAGAGCGCCAAGCAGCGCTTCTTCAATCATCTGATTACCGCCATGAAGACCCCGACGCTGATCGCGGCGATCGACCGTGACCTTGCCGAAGGTCACGCCTGCGTCGTCCAGATCGTCTCCACAGGCGAAGCCTTGCTCGAGCGGAGACTCGCCGACATTCCCACCGAAGAATGGGGCGATATCGCCGTCGACATCACCCCGCGCGAATATGTCCTGGACTATCTGGCGCACTCGTTCCCAACCCAGCTCTTCGAACCCTATACCGATGGCGAGGGTAACCTGTGCTCGCGGCCGGTGATGCGGGATGGCCAGCCCGTGCAATGCCGCGATGCGCTCGAACGCCGCGATCGTCTCATCGAGCATCTCGGCGCACTGGCCCCGGTGCAAGGCGCCCTCGATCAGATCGTCCAGCGGTTCGGCACCGAGCAGGTCGCCGAAGTCACCGGACGGTCCCGTCGCGTCGTCGCCCGCATCGGCGCGGATGGCGAACGGCGTCTGTGTGTGGAAAATCGCGCGGGCAGCGCCAACCTGGCGGAGACCGCTGCTTTTCAGGACGATGACAAGCGCGTTCTCGTGTTCTCCGACGCAGGTGGCACGGGCCGAAGCTATCATGCCGACCTTGGCGCCAGAAACAGGCGGCTGCGCATACACTATTTGCTCGAGGCAGGCTGGAAGGCGGATACGGCCATCCAAGGGCTCGGGCGCACCAATCGCACCCACCAGGTTCAGCCGCCCATCTTCAGGCCGATCTCGACCGACGTGAAAGCGGAAAAGCGGTTTCTATCGACTATTGCGCGGCGGCTCGACACGTTGGGCGCGATTACCAAAGGACAGCGGCAGACCGGCGGACAGGGTCTCTTCCGTGCCGAAGACAACCTCGAAAGCGCCTATGCCAAAGCGGCACTGCGCCAGCTCTACACACTGCTCCTGCTCGGCAAGGTGCCGGGCTGTACGCTGCAACGGTTCGAGGACGCCACGGCCCTCAAACTGACCGATCGCGACGGCACCCTGCGCGAGGAACTGCCGCCAATCACGCAATTCCTCAACCGGATGCTGGCGCTGACCATCGACCTGCAAGGCACGATCTTTGACGTATTCGAAGGTTTGCTTCGCGCCAAGATCGAAGGCGCGGTCGCCGCCGGCGTCTATGATCGCGGGGTAGAGACCATCACGGCGCACTCGCTACGCGTCACCGAGCGCCGCACGCTCTATACCCACCCTGCGACGGGCGCCGAGACCCAAGTCTTTACGGTCGTCGAGCGAAACCCGACCCGGCCGATTTCACTTGCCGAAGCGGTTGAGCGCGGTGCCGACCGCGACTGCCGCTTATTGATCAATCACCGTTCGAAGCGGGCAGCGGTACAAATTCCGGCCCCCAGTCTGACGCTCGATGACGGCGAGGTGGAGCGCCGCGTCCGGCTGCTCCGCCCAGTCGAGCGAATGGCCATGGCGCAAAGCGCACTTGAGGAATCGGCCTGGGAAGAGGTCGACGCGGAGCGCTTTGCCCACGCGTGGAGTGCGGAAATCGCCGAATTGCCGGCGTTTACCGAAGTCACCTCGCACATCGTCACCGGGCTGCTGTTGCCCATCTGGCGACGCCTTCCCGGAGAAGGATGTCGGGTTTACCGGCTTCAGACTGACGATGGCGAGCGCGTGATCGGCCGGCAGGTCGCGGCAGCATGGGTGGCTCAAGCCTTCGGAGAAGCGCCCGTAAGCATAGCTGCAGGTGATGCGTTTGCCGCCGTGCTGACCAAGGGAGATACACTTCACCTTACCGATGCGATGTCCCTGCGGCGTTCGCTCGTCATGGGCGTTCAACGGATCGAATTGGTGGGTTTCACCAGCGCGATGGTCGCGCGGCTGAAAGCCATCGGCTTAACCTCCGAAATCATCGCTTGGAAGCTGCGCCTGTTCATCCCGACGGGCAGCAACGGTCCTTCGATTACAGCGAGTTTGCTCAGTCGGCACCCTATCGAACGGATCGCCCCTCGGGCGGCAACCCGCCATGCCGCAGCGTGACCGGAGACCGGCAATGCACGGCCCTGCTGCTGAGCTGGCCGACCGTCTCGCGCGGAACGCCGAGGCGGTCTGCCGACACTATTTGTCCAATGGACGCCGCGAAGGCCGATACTGGCTTGTCGGCGACATCAACAACAACCCAGGCCGCAGTCTCTATGTCCGGCTGCGCGGCGTCGAAACCGGCAGCGGCGCGGCCGGCAAATGGACCGACGCCGCGACGGGCGATCATGGCGATTTGCTCGACCTGATCGCCGCCTGCCGAAATCTGCAAAGCCTGCGCGACACCTTGGACGAGGCTCGCCTGTTCCTCAGCCTGCCACGAACCGAGTCTCATGCCGACAGGCGACCGGCCGCGCCGGTGCCAACAGGGTCGCCCGAAGCGGCGCGTCGCCTATTTGCGATGTCGAAGCCGATCACGGGCACAGTCGCACAATCGTATTTGCGCCGACGCGGCATTACGGATGTGCGGCATGGCGACCCCCTGCGCTTTCATCCTCGCTGCTGGTATCGCGGTGATGACGAAGACCCGCGTGATCGCCTGCGCGACGCCTGGCCAGCCATTATTGCAGCGGTCACCGATCTCGACGGCACGATTACCGGAGCCCATCGGACCTGGCTCGATCCTTCAGGCTCGCACAAGGCCGACATCTCCACCCCCAGACGGGCCATGGGGCAGCTCTTGGGCAATGCAGTGCGGTTCGGTCATGCTGCGGATGTGCTCGTTGCCGGTGAGGGCATCGAAACAATGCTTTCGGTTCGTCAGATCCTGCCAACCCTACCGATGGCCGCCGCCCTGTCGGCCAACCACCTCGCGGCGTTGATCCTGCCCCCCACGCTCCGTCGGCTCTATATCGCTCACGATTCCGATCCGGCCGGTGATCGGGCGCAGGAAACGCTGGCCGAACGCGCGATCGCCCTGGGGATCCAAGTCATTCCCCTGAAACCCAACCTCGGCGACTTCAACGACGATCTGCAGCAGCTTGGACGCGATGCGGTCACGCGCGAGCTCCGCGATCAGCTCCTGCCCGACGATATTGTCCGATTTCCTTGATCGATGGTGATCGGCAGCAAGACGCTTGTTGTCCGTAAAACGGGAGGAACGCTCGGTCTGGCCTTGTCTTTGAGGCGCGGCGCCCACGGCCTTCTGAGAGGGCGATCGGACCGGAGCCGGTTCGGGTCGGCAACGGCTGCGGCGGGCTATTTTCCGCCGGTCCTGCGGACCTTTGCATCGCGAGCCAAAATAGCCCGCCTTCGCCGTCCTACGCTGCGCTGCGGCCGCTCGGTCCTTCGGACCGGCGGTGCAGGCCCGCTCCGCCCCCGCTCTACGTCGCCTGCGAAGGCCGCGATGGGCGCGGCCGGCAAACGGACAGGCAGGACACCATGAGCACCGATCCCGATTTCGAACCGCTGCACGAGCAATCCCCCACCTCCAGCCTCCTCGATGAGCTGCAACTCTTTGGACACAGGCCCTTCGAGGATGAACCCGATCCCAGGCCGTTGCCCGAAGAACGCCACGTCCGTGGCGCGATCGCCGACATCTTCGACGCCTTGGCCTCCACGTTCCAAGACACACGTCTTGAACCCGACCTCGACGACCTGCTGTGGTCGACCGTGAACCTGTTCGACCGCGCCGCCGAACGGATCGAACGCGAACTCGATGATAACGAGCAAGCCCAAAAGCGCGGACAGCGCGAGCAGGACGGCTCGGAGGTCAAATCCGTCGAGCTGGAGCGTAAGATCGCCGAAGGCATGACGCTCATTGAACGCCGCAACGCCTTTGAATTTATGCGTGATCAGGCAGCCGACCAGTTCGAGACCCACCTCCGGTCAACCTGGCGCCCGCGCTCAGGCTCGATGGTCAATCGCAAAGCGCTGACCTCGGCAATGATCGACAGCCGCGACTTCATTGCCGCCCGCAAGCGCGCCGAGAACGAGGTGATGCTCCCCGCCGGTGCCAAGGTCGCCTTTACGGGTGGCTCCGACTTCAACGATCATCAGGCGGTCTGGGCAGCACTTGATCGAGTCCGCGCCAAACACCCAGACATGGTGCTGTTGCACGGCGGCTCCCCCAAGGGGGCGGAGCGCATCGCGGCCTGCTGGGCCGACAATCGCCACGTCGCACAGGTCGCTTTCAAACCAGACTGGACCCGCCACGCCAAAGCCGCGCCATTCAAGCGCAATGACCAACTCCTCGACATCCTGCCGATCGGGGTCATCGTGTTCCCAGGATCGGGCATTTCCGACAACCTTGCGGACAAAGCTCGCAAACTCGGCATCCCGCTGTTCGATTTCCGGAAAGGCGGCGGCGCGTGAGCGCCGCCGACCAGCCAACGCTAGCGCCCGTTGTGGGGCGCCAGACCGAGCAAGGCCTCAATACTGCGTTCGGCAATCACCCATTTGCCGTCGAGAAATTCAGCGCTGTCGCTGACAATCGCAAATGACCACTTCCCGATCTGGCCCGTTGTCTTGTTCACGCGGTGGCCGCTCGCCGCCCAAAGGGTCGGGGCGCCCACCACCGGACCAAGTAGCTCTGCAGCAGACATGGCATGACCGACATGCTCGACCACACCCTCATAGGTCTTGCCGCCATCAACGATCATAACCGTGTCCCCGATCTGTAGTGGGCACTGAGCCACCGCGATCTTTTGTCGGAGGGTTTCGACGTCTTGCTGAGCGTCGAGGAAGCGCTGCTTTGCTTCGGAGAGAAGATCTTCGTCTGACATTCTTCTCTCTCCCGTCGTTGCCCACCCCGCTCTCATAGCCGCTTTCCTTGGTCCGGGCCCGGCCTTCCACGGTCAACCCGTAAAGGGTCCGCTAAGCGGAGCTTGCGGCCGCTGGGCTAACGCCTGGCGCGGTGACCGCGGCCGTATCCCGGACACTTCGGGCGCCTGTCGAGCGGGGATGGTCCCCGCCTCCAGACAGGAGCCGGAACGATGTCGCTTTCTCTCGCCCAACGTAGCGCCTGGAACCTCGCAAAGACCCTCATGGTCTGCGTCACCCTTTTCAAGGCAGGATCCGAGTTCGGCGTCATGCCCTCGGCCGAGTTTGACGGCGACCCCGACAGCGTCGTTCATGAATATGACCCCTGGTCGTGAGACACCCCAGTTGGGCGGAAGCGCAAAAACGCGCTCCCGTCCAGCCGACTTTTGGGCTATACTCGACGCTGCGCCGTGGTGGTGGTGGAGGCGCGACCGTTCCTGTTTGCAACGGAGTACACCGCCATGATCATTCTGGGCATCATCATGCTGATCATCGTACTGGGTGCGATGTGTTGGTTGCTGTTCAACCTCGCCGTTTTCGCTCTTCCGCTGTTCGCCGCTGTGTCCGTGGGGCTCGCGACGACCGATACCGGCGCCGGTCCAATCGGCGCTATTTTTCTCGGCCTTCTAGCTGGCATCGCCACGCTTACCGCAGGCCAAATGGTCTTTACGCTCGTCCCGTCTACGTTGGTCCGCGTCGCAGTCGCAGGTCTCTTCGCGATCCCCGCCGCGATTGCGGGCTATCATGCCACGCACGGGCTCGCCGCGCTGGCGATCCCGGCCGAGGGATGGCGCCAAGCCTTTGCCCTTTTCGGCGCTGGAGCGATCAGCCTCACTGCCCTGGCTCGGCTTGCTTTGCCCCGCTGGGCAGGCTTTCGAGCCACTCCTTCAGACGCGCGTCTATCAGGGCAATAACGTCTCGCCAGAATGATTCCCCGCCCGGACCGACCCGAGCAGGCGTAGCAGCTCAGGTCATCACCATGACGCACCGGGCGCAAACGCGAGCTGGAGAGTACGGCCGCTTCTTGTCTGCGATTGGCGATCTAGCGCGGTTGCCGATCAAACGAGCCTTCCCATTACCGCTTTCGTTCAGGAAGCATTCCACAGCGGCTCGGCGGAGATCGACGATCCCTATGGACTTTTCATGCCTGTACTGACGCCCCGACGATCGGGTCGTGCGCGCCGTTTTGTACGCTGGACTATCCGACAATGCGCCGTCTGCGTTTTTGCCTTGCTTGGAGCCAAGGACATTCGCCAGGTCTCCGGTTGGATCGGCTATCAATGCACACACCCAAGCGGTCTCTTGATGGACTGATCTGGCCGAAGGCCGGCTTCGCCTCGATCGCCTCGGCCGCAACGCCTGTCGTCCGACTTTCTTCCCCGGCCCGGTGGGCCTCCTCGCGGGACAAGAAAGTCTCCCGACCGACATCCTCCGCTGCGCTGCGGCCCTGAAGGGTGCGGCGTCGATCGCCTCCGGCCCCTTGATCACCATCGAGGCCGCGATGGGCGCGGTGCTCGAAATAGCATCCAAGGAGACTTAACATGGCGACCATCGGCACCTTCAAGAAGAGCGGCAACGAGTTCAGCGGCGAGATCGTGACGCTCAGCGTCCAGGCCAAGGGCGTCCGCATCGTCCCCGAGGCGAACCGCAGCGGCGACAACGCGCCGAGCCATCGGGTTTACGTCGGCCGTGCCGAGATCGGCGCCGCCTGGAGCAAGACCTCGAACGAGGGCCGCGACTATCTGGGCCTCAAGCTCGATGATCCCAGCTTCACCGCTCCGATCTACGCCAATCTCTTCAACGACGAAGAGGGCGACACCTTCAGCCTGATCTGGTCGCGCGCCGCCAAGCGCAACGGCGACTGAGCCTCTCACCCCGCCCGGGCCAGCCCGGGCGGGGACTCGCCCCGCCGAGTATTCTTACCGGTCTTGGCTTAGGTCTTAGAAGCCGGCACCGGTTCCGCTCCGGGGTCGGGCCGACGCAACAGATCGGCCGCTTCGACACCTAGAACGTGCGCCAACCGATCCAGCACGTCGATGCTGGCAGCATAAACGCACCGTTCCAATGAACTGATATACGTCCGGTCGATCTCGGCACGGTGCGCGAGCTCTTCCTGCGAAAGCTCTTGAGCCTGCCGGTAATTCCGCAGGTTAAGCGCGAGTACCTCTCGTATCTCCATGAACGAGACAGCACTGGCTTGTAGAGTATTTCACCACGGAGTATTCTCTACAGACCATTGGCTTGAAGGCTGTGAGCGTGCCACCGCGTCCCATTTTCAGCAGTGCCGCAGTGCAAAAAACTGCTTGTGCGGCAACGCTTGGCGGTTTCATTAACCTCGTGATTCAGCCCCCTCTCAGCCGCGCTCGCCCGTGATGGCCAACTCGCCGATTTCAGATCTCGCCCCAGACGGTCCCGATCTCACCGCCTATGATCGTGACCAGATGCCCACCTATTTGCGTCTGATTGATGCCGCCGACGACGGCGCTGATTGGCGCGAGGCGGTGGAAATGATCTTTGGCGTCGATCCGAACGCCGACCTTGAGCGGGCGCGTGCCACCTACGACAGCCACTTGGCACGGGCGCGGTGGATCAGCGCGCAGGGGTATCAATCGCTTGTTTGGCCCAAAGCCTGACGTCCGTGCTGCCCGCCATCACGCGATAGAATATCCATTTTGGCGTGATCGGTTTTCACGAACACCATGCCTAGCTCACCGGGGTTCAATCCCAAGAATGCCATCCCGAATCCTATAGCGGCGCGCAACCGTGGCGCGTCCTGTGCAAGGAGTTCGCGATGTCGAGTAAGCGTAACTGGCGAGATTCTGAGCCTTATCTTCGGGCGAAAGAGCTTCCGGCGGCCGATCTGGCCTGGGAATTTCTGCGCCGCAATCCAGCGTACCAAAGGGCCTATGCGTCGGTGATGCGCTCCTCGGCAGATGCCGCTGACCTGATGGCGCAGCGCTGGGGCCTGCGATTTCGCGGTGGATCCTCGCCGGGCGGCGGAAGAGACCGAAGTCTATTGGCTTGCCAATTATGATCCCCGCCTGATCCAGCTCGTCGCCGATACTACCGGGCTAGGCGACGTGACGGCTGGGCAGCTCCCGCTGCGCCACGATATCGCCAGCGATGATGGCGCTTACGCAAAGATCGGTGCCTCTAAGGCCTCGGGCACGGCAAAGCTCGCGCCCGGCCTACCGCTTGACGCGCCGCTGATGGCGATCGTTCCGCTCGATGCCAACATCCCGACGCGGATCGAGGCGATGGCTCGCCTATGGCGTGCGCTGACGGGCCAACAGAGCCTTCCCTATGCACGCGAGATCCCAGCGTCACGCCGAGAGCGTCTGGCGATGAGCCTGCGCGCCGTTGACGCCCGCCATGCCGGCGCCACACGTCGTGACATCGCAGAGACCATATTTGGCCCGGAACAGGTGCCAGAGGGCGTCGCATTCGACGACCATCATCTGCGCAGCCGAACCGCCCGCCTGATCCGGGACGGCCTGGCCCTCATAGCCGGCGGATACCGCAAGCTCCTGAAATCCTGACACGGCGCCCGGCTGGGCCGCGAAAATGTCCGGCTGACGGGTCGGAAACAGGGGGCGTCGTTTGCGACCCGCCTCGGCCTTTTCCTACTTCGCCACATTCGCCTTCGACCGTCGGCAGCTCGCCAGAGCCGCCGCAAGCTTTCGGAGGTTCGATCATGTCCTCATCCGCGACCGCGACATTACCACCCCGCTGCCTTCGTACACCCGAGGCCGCGCGCTTCCTCGGCCTTTCAGGCCGCACGCTCGAAAAGCACCGAACCTACGGAACTGGCCCGCGATACTCCAAGATCGGCGGCCGCGTGGTTTATCGCGTCGAGGACCTCCAGATCTGGGTTGATCGCGGCGCGAAGTCTTCCACGACAGACGAGACCGGAAGCGTCGTCCTTCCCGCCAAACGGCACGCGGAAGAAACATCCTTCGAGCGCCGTCGATGAGCTCGCGACCGAGCGCCCAGCCGGGGCGTCGCCACCCGACGCCCGAGCGCGACCAGCTTGAGCTTTTCCGCGCCATCCCTGGCGATCTGGCGCCGCGTGATGCCCAGGACTTGATGGCCTACCCATTCTTCAGCCTGGCGAAATCAAAGCGGCTCAAGCCGATCGACTTTCAGGCAGGCTCCGTCGCGATCCGCGTCGAGGCCGTGCCCGAGCATGGTATGGCTACGATCTGGGACGCCGATGTACTGATCTGGGCAGCCAGTCAGTTGGTCGAAGCGCGCGACCACGGCTTTCGGACATCGAGGCTGGTTGCGGCGACGCCCTATGAGATCTTGACCTTCGTAGGCCGTGGCACGTCAGCGCGAGACTATGATCGCCTGAAGGCCGGCCTCGACCGTCTTCAGGCAACGACCGTCGCCACAACAATCCGCCAGCCCAGTGAACGGCGTCGGCACCGCTTCTCCTGGATCAACGAGTGGAAGGAAACGTCCGACAGCAAAGGCCGCCCTTACGGGGTCGAACTTATCCTGCCCGACTGGTTCTACTCGGCCGTCCTCGACGATGCTCTGATCCTGACGATCGACCGCGCCTATTTCGATCTGACCGGCGGGCTAGAGCGCTGGCTCTATCGGATCGTCCGCAAGCATGGCGGGCGCCAGCCCGGTGGCTGGAGTTTCGACCTCACCCATCTGCACGCAAAATCCGGCTCGCTTAGCCCGCTCAAGCACTTCGCTTATGACCTGCGCGACATCGTCCGCCGCCAGCCCCTGCCGGGTTATAAGCTGACGCTTGAACGTCCCTATGGCTTTGATCGCCTGGTCTTCGTCCCCACCACCGACCCGATTGATTTTGCGATCCCACGCCGGCTGCGCGGCGCTTTCGCTGGGGATAAGCTGTGAATTGCGTCGTGCTATCAAGGACCGGCGCTATCGTGCCATCGGGGACCGCCGCCTCGTGCTATCGAGGACCGGAATCGCCGATATTCGTTGCGATTCCAACGCGATACTCCGCCCTTAACATCTCTAACCTAGAATCCTTCGGATTCTTTCTAACGCAGTTGGCGGCTCCGCACGGCCTGCAGCGCGCGGATCGGAGCGCGCGATGATCGTCGCCTTCCTCAACCAGAAGGGCGGCGTTGGAAAGACGACGCTCGCCTTGCATCTGGCGGGCGCCTGGAGCGCCCGTGGCCGGCGTGTTCTGGTCGTCGATGCGGACCCGCAAGCGTCGGCGCTCGACTGGGCAGATCAGCGGCTGCGCGAGGGTCTGCCGCGACTTTTCGGCGTCCTCGGGCTTGCGCGCGAAACACTCCACAAGGAGCTTCCCGACCTTGCCCGCGAGACCGACCATCTCATCATTGATGGCCCACCGCGAGTCGCCGGCATCGCGCGTTCAGCACTCCTCGCAGCCGATCTGGTGCTCATTCCGGCTCAGCCTTCGCCATTCGATGGCTGGGCTTCCAGCGAGATGCTCAGGCTGCTCGACGAAGCCCGTATCTTCCGACCGGAACTGCGCGCCCGGATGCTCCTCAATCGCTGCGCGGCGCGCACCGTCATTGCCCGCGAAATCGCAGAGGCACTGGCTGACCAGGATCCGCCGATGCTCGCGAGCCGTGTCGGCCAGCGGGTCGCATTCGCCGACGCGGCACGCACCGGCCGCCTCGCGTCGGAGAGCGACACCGGACAAATGGCGACACGCGACATCGAGGCGCTGGCCGATGAACTCGATGGATTGGCGCAATGACCGATCCTCGCAAGCCGGCCTTCATCCGTCGTCCCAGCGACCCAGACGCTTGGGTGCGCGCACCTGATCGACCGTCATCGGGGCTGCGTGACAGCTATACGGCGCGCCTCACCATCGACGTGACGCCGGCGATGCGCGGCCGACTCAAGATTATCGCCTTTCGGAACGGCCAAACCGTCGCCGATATGTTGCGCGCGCTGCTCGATCGCGAATTTCCGGACGACGAAAGTTCGCCCGGATGACCGATACCGTCCTCAGAACACGCGTTGAACTGCTCCATCTTGAGGGCAAGATCGAACGCTGGATCCGCTTCGGCCATGTCGCGGACGAAGAGATTCTCGATCGTCGGCGTCGGGCCTTTTGGTTCAGGCCCGACAGCGTGTTCGCCTTCATCCGGTGGGCCGCCGGGGACCACGGAACCCTCGTCTCCCGCATCGATATTCTGCGCGCCTGCCATGCGAACGAAGCCTACACGACCATCCCCGGCGTCGCGCCAGGGGGTGAGGTTCTGCTGCGCGCAAACGGTTGGGCCAAGGTCGAGCGCGTCCTGCAACTGATCGATCAGGTCGAGGCGCTTGGCGTGCAGCCCGCCGACGCTTGTCCGGACCACTGGCGACACATCCACAACCGCCTTGCCGCTGCCGAGGAGCCGCGTCCCTACACGGTTCGACGGCACGCGGCCTGGCTTTCACGGCGGAGTCTGAACCGATGAAATTGCCATGGAAACCTCTCGCCGCAGCGACGGCGGCGATCGGCATTCTTGCCATAACCGCCGTCATCCACCCGCTCCCGCGCGTGATCTGGAATGCCAGCGCAAGCGTGCCGATCGGCCTGTATGCGGTTGATCCGCGCCGCTCACCCGAGCGCATGGATATCGCCGTCGTCCATCCGCCAGAACCACTCGCGCGATTTCTGTCGGAGGGCGGCTATCTGCCTGAAGGGGTGCCGCTTCTCAAGCATGTCGCGGCCCTTCCAGGGCAACGCGTCTGCCGGCGTGATCGCACCATCACCGTCGACGGCGTCATGATAGGTGAGGCCCTCAGTCGGGATCGACGGGGTCGCCCGCTGCCCGTCTGGCATGGCTGCCAAACACTCGCCGCCGATCAGGTTTTTCTGCTCAATCCTGACAGCACCGGATCGCTGGACGGTCGGTACTTCGGGCCACTTCCTGCCAGTGCCATCGTCGGGGTCGCTCGACCGCTCTGGACCGCGGAGGATCGGCAATCATGACATTCCCACGCGCCAGCCGACTTAGCTTGACGACGCTCGCGGTTCTCCTGAGCGTAACAGTCGGCGCTAACGCAACGCCCTCCCAAGAGCCGGTGGCAGCACAGACTGCGGGCGACCCGATCGCGACGGCCATCGACGAAGCGTCCCGGCGGTTCGGCATTCCCGAAGCTTGGATCCGCGCCGTCATGCGCGTGGAAAGCAATGGCGATCGCCGCGCCGTATCGCGCGCTGGCGCGATGGGGCTGATGCAAGTCATGCCCGCGACCTACGCCGATTTGCGCCGGCAACTCGGGATTGGCGCGGACCCTTTCGACGTCCGCGACAACATTCTCGCGGGCACGGCATATCTGCGCCAGATGTACGATCGCTACGGAGCGCCCGGCTTTTTGGCGGCCTATAATGCTGGGCCAGGGCGCTGGGAAAGTCACCTCAACGGAAGCCGTCCCCTACCTAACGAGACCGTCAATTATCTGTCGAGGCTGGCCCCGGCGCTCGGATTCGCCGCCGTCGATAGCGCCAGCGAACCTGCTGCCAGGCGCCCACCTTCCCCCTTCGAGGCCCCATTATTTGTGCGCGCTAATGGTGTTTCGGCCGCGCAGTCTGCGCCCAGCGACGCAAATCGAATTCTTGAAATTCTCGTCGCCAATCCAACGCGCGTGGGGCGTGACCAAGCGCTACCCTCGGCCACCTCCGATGCACCGCCGGTGTCTCGCGACGATCCATCTGTCGCCACCCGGGCAGCACAGACTTCCTCATCGCCGGCATCTTCCCGTCGGTCGCTCCTCCCGGCGGAAAGCCCCCTTTTCGTTGCGCGGAACGAAGCCCGGGACGCGCAATGAAGCAACGCCTGCGAAATCGTGTGCTGGGCGGCCATCGGCGGCAATGGCGTATTGTCGGCGGTGACGGGCAAGTTGGTCGGCGTAGGAACTGTCGGAAACAGAGCAGAGGGCAAGATAAAAGCCCTGCCTGCGGCTTGGGTCTATGCGGTTGGTATTTTTGGATATTTTTGTCTGGCACCCGCCGATACCCTGCCAGACATTCTCGGATTTTTCGATTTCATTTCATTTGCTTAGACGCCAGCAAGCGCTTGCCGCAGGACATGAGCCGATGAAGCGGGGTGACGACGACCTGCGTATCCGGCCCGGTCGAAGCCGTGACGGTGGAACACCTGGGGGCAAAGCCAAAAGCTTCGTCGCCAAAGTCATGCGAGCGGCCAGCCGGGCCGGACATGGCGGACGACGGTTTTCCAGCGTCAGCGTCCGGCAATCTTCGTTCGGCCGTGGCCGCGCTGCGACCGCGCGAGCGGCGCTACGCAGTCCCTCACGCCGGGTGCTGATCAAGACGCGCGTCGCACGTCACCGTGGCAGTCACTTTCGCGCCGCCCCGCTTTCCACTCACCTGACCTACCTTCAACGCGACGGGACGAACCGAGACGGTCGTCCCGGTCAACTGTTTGATCGCGCGAGCGACCATGCTGATGGCCGAGCCTTTGCCGAGCGGTGCGAAGATGATCGCCACCATTTTCGGTTCATCGTCTCACCCGAGGACGCGGCGCAGATGAGCGACCTCCGAGAATTCACGCGCGACCTCATGGCGCAGGCCGAAGCAGATCTGGCAACCAGGCTCGATTGGGTCGCGGTCACACATCACAACACCGACAACCCTCATGTCCATCTCCTGGTACGCGGGCGTGATCAGGATGGCGCCGACCTCGTTATCAGCCGGGACTATATCAGTCGCGGTCTGCGGGGTCAGGCTGAGCGGCTCGTGTCACTGGAGCTTGGGCCGCGAAGCGACCAAGAGGTCAGCGTGACCCTGCGGCGTGAGGTCAGTGCGGAGCGGTGGACCCGCCTGGATCGAACCTTGCGCGACTATGCGGACGACACCGGCGGCGTCATCGATCTCCGTCCTGGTGGGCACGCTCACGGCGACAAAGACCTGCACGATCTATTGGTCGGCCGTGCCCAGCATCTGCAGCGCCTCGGCATCACCGATCAGATTGGCCCCGCGCAATGGACCATCGCACCCGACGCCGAGACGACTCTGCGGGCGTTAGGCGAACGCGGAGACATCATCAAAACGATGCATCGGGCGCTCAATCGGCAAGGTCAATCGCGCGGCGTCGCCGACTTCGCAATTCACGGCGAGGGCTCGCCGAACGTCCTCGGCCGCCTCGTTGATCGCGGACTCCAGGATGAACTGGCAGGAACCGGCTATGTCGTCATCGATGGGATCGATGGCCGAACCCATCATGTCCGGCTACCGAGCATCGAAGCCACAGGCGATGCCAAGATCGGTGCAATCGTGGAGGTGCGTCCCTTCACCGGCGCGGACAATCAGCAGCGTCTCACCCTCTCGGTGCGATCGGATTACGATCTGGCCGAACAGGTGTCCGCCACCGGTGCGACCTGGCTCGATCGTCATCTCGTCGGCCGAGATCCGCCGCCAGTCGCCAGCACAGGGTTCGGCGCCGAAGTTCGCGAGGCGCTCGATCAGCGCACAGACACACTCGCCACAGTGGGTCTGGCCAATCGACGCCTCCAAGGCGCGGTCTTCGCACGCGACCTGATTGATACGCTGAGACAAAGCGAGCTGGCCAATGCCTCAGGTCATCTGGCAAGCGAGACCGGCCTTCCCTATCGGCCCTCGGAGCCGGGCAATCATGTCGCCGGCCTCTACCGCCAGCGCGTCAACCTCGCCTCAGGCCGCTTCGCCATGATCGACAACGGGCTGGGCTTTGAGCTCGTGCCCTGGAAGCCTGCCCTCGATCAGCATCTCGGCCGCCAAGTCACAGGCGTGATGCTTCCTGGCGGGGGCGTCGATTGGTCGATGGGTCGCAAGCGAGGGCTCGGCATCGGCTGACCCCGCCGTTCTGCACGACAGCCTAGCCGATCCTACGACGCGACTGACAATGCCCTTGCAACGCCAGACGCTCACCCCACCGTCAGCGCCTGCGCTGCGGGAGTTTCCTTATGTCCGCGACCAAAATCCTCTGGGGCCAGGTTCTGATTGTCGCCCTCATTGTGCTGGCCTCGGTCTGGGGGGCCACGCAATGGACCGCATGGCAGTTGGGTTATCAGCCCGAACTGGGACGACCATGGTTTGTCCTTATGGGGCATCCGATCTACGCGCCGCCCGCGTTCTTCTGGTGGTGGTATTTTTTCGACGCCTACGCCCCCAAGATCTTTTATCAAGGCGCTGTCATCGCCTCCGCAGGCGGATTTGCGTCGATCGCGGTCGCGGTCGGCATGTCTGTATGGCGTGCCCGAGAGGCGAAGAATGTCACGACCTACGGGTCGGCGCGCTGGGCGACGCTTGGCGAATTACGAACCGCCAAATTGCTTGGCGACGATGGCGTCATTCTCGGTCGCTTTCACCAGCGGTATCTGCGCCATGATGGTCCCGAGCATGTGCTGTGTTTTGCGCCGACGCGGTCCGGTAAGGGGGTTGGCCTCGTCATCCCGACCCTGCTTACCTGGCCGGGTGCGTGTATTGTTCACGACATCAAGGGCGAAAATTTCGGACTGACGGCGGGGTGGCGCAACCGGTTCAGCCACGTCCTGCGCTTCGACCCCACCGATATCAGCTCGGATGCGTATAACCCTCTGCTCGAAGTCCGGCGCGGCCCCTCCGAAGTGCGCGACGTGCAGAACATCGCCGATATTCTGGTTGATCCCGAGGGCGCACTCGAGAAACGCAATCACTGGGAAAAAACCAGTCACGCCCTGCTCGTCGGCGCGATCCTGCACGTCCTCTATGCCGAAGCCGACAAGACGTTGGCGGGCGTTGCCAACTTCCTTTCGGATCCCAGGCGTCCCATCGATACGACGCTGCGCGCCATGATGACGACGCCGCATCTCGGCGATGACGGCGTTCATCCCGTCGTTGCGTCGGCCGCGCGCGAACTGTTGAACAAAAGCGAAAACGAGCGATCGGGCGTGCTGTCGACCGCGATGTCGTTCCTCGGCCTCTACCGCGACCCTGTCGTCGCGCGCGTGACGCGCCGATGCGATTGGCGGATTTCTGATCTTGTTGATCGGCGAGACCCGGTCACGCTCTATCTGATTGTCCCGCCATCCGACATCTCGCGCACCAAGCCCCTGATCCGGCTGATCCTCAATCAGGTCGGGCGACGCCTGACCGAGGACCTTGCCGCCAAGGGACGGCGCCACCGCCTGCTGTTGATGCTCGACGAGTTCCCCGCGCTCGGTCGCCTGGACTTTTTCGAGTCGGCGCTTGCCTTCATGGCTGGCTACGGCATCCGCAGCTTCCTTATCGCTCAAAGTCTCAACCAGATCGAAAAGGCTTACGGGCCGAACAATGCGATCCTCGACAACTGCCATGTGAGAGTGAGTTTCGCGACCAACGACGAGCGCACCGCCAAACGTGTAAGCGATGCCTTGGGAACCGCGACCGAGATCCGCGATGCCCGCAACTATGCCGGCCATCGTCTGTCGCCCTGGCTCGGCCATTTGATGGTTTCGCGTCAGGAAACAGCGCGGCCGCTGCTCACCCCGGGCGAAATCATGCAGCTCCCGCCGAGCGACGCGATCGTGCTCGTTTCAGGACTCTTCCCGGTCCGGGCGACGAAGGCGCGCTATTATGAGGACCGCCAACTCAAGGCGCGACTACTGCCTCCTCCCACCGAACCGACCCAGCGCGAGGAGGTTGGCGCGCAGAGCGATGATTGGAGCGCGCTGGCGCCGCTGCCATTTGCGCCGACCGCGGCAAGGACCTCAGGGGATGATGCCATCGATGGCGACGCCGACGATTCTGCCAATGCCGGAATCCGGCGGGAGCCGGAAATTCCCGCGCATGAGGCAATAGCGCCGGAGACACCGCTGCCCGTGCGCGAGTTCGACGCGCTGGACGACGAGCCTGACGACGACGCCCTTCGCGCTCAGACGCTGCAGGCGCGAATGCGTGGCATGGCGCGCCAGGCCGCACTCGATCCTGATGATGGGATCGTGTTGTGAAGCCGCCTCCCAGGATCAAACAGACCTTTCGCATTCCCGCTGAGCTGAGCCGGGATTTGGCTGACTATGCCCGGCGCCGGCGGGTCGCCCAGGGCGACGTGGTGCAAGCCGCATTGTCATCCCACTTATCACCAGACGGCGCCGACCGCCTGGAGGCGGCGCTGGCGAGACGGCTCGATCGCATGACCCGCCAGATCGACCGGCTTGAGCGCCACATCATGATCAGCAACGAAACATTGGCTCTTTTTGTGCGCTTCTGGCTGACGGCCGTGCCGCCGCTCCCCGACTCAGCCCAAGCGGCAGCTCAGGCAAAGGGCCGCGAACGCTTCGAGGGCTTTGTTGAAACCCTGGGGCGACGCCTCGCCAAGGGGCGCAGCTTCGCCGACGAGATCGTTCAGGACGTTCCGGCAACCACGAGCGCAGATCCCGACGAGGAGTGAACCGCCGTTTCCCTGCCATTGTACGCTACAGCCCTACTACGCCCTCAAGCCTATTGAATCAGTACGATATCGCCGCTTCTTGCTCGACCCGTTGACTGTCTCGCCTCCGGCGAGACGCGAAAACGGGACGACGTTCGTGACCACAGTTGCTTTCCGGTCCGAGAGTTTCGCACGCGGCGCACGGATGTTGCGGACCGCGCTAGGCGCCGACATCGCCGGGTATCTCGATGACCCGGGCGTCGTCGAAGTCATGCTCAACCCTGATGGCCGTCTGTGGATTGACCGGCTCGCGGGCGGCCTGGAGGATACCGGCGCACGCATCAACGCGGCAGACGGCGAGCGCATCGTCAGGCTGGTGGCCCACCACGTCGGAGCCGAGGTCCATGGCGGCAACCCGCGGGTCTCGGCCGAACTCCCCGAAACCGGTGAGCGCTTTGAGGGCTTGCTGCCTCCCGTCGTCGCCGCGCCCAGCTTCGCCATCCGTAAGCCCGCCGTCGCCGTCTTCACCCTGACCGATTATGTCGAGGCGGGGATCATGACCGCCGACCAGGCCGAGAGCCTCCGCGCTGGCGTTTACGCCCGCAAGAACATCTTGGTGGTTGGCGGGACGTCCACCGGCAAAACGACACTCGTCAACGCCTTGCTCGCCGAGGTCGCCAGAACCGG
>JAHFPU010000030.1:18605-22754 GCA_023266635.1 Sphingobium sp. | reverse complement strand
GGCGATCCTGAAAGCCATCGCGAGTTGAGGTCGCGCCCAAACTAACAGATCTCGTTGCCTCCACCGCAAACGGTACACCCGCACAGATCTGCTGATCACGTTTTTACACAGCCTGGGTCGATAGTAGGTGGTCTGCTTTTCACAGTCATCCCAGCGAAGGCTGGGATCTCAGGCCTATTGGCGTGGCCTCTCCCGAGATGCCAGCTTGCGCTGGCATGACGGGCGTTGATCGCCTCCATACATTCCTGTCCTACATGCGATGGATCATGCTCTAATCCCCCGCATGAAACTCTATGCCACACCCGTCACGCAGGGCGTCACGTCAATGATCCCGCCAACGCGCCAATGCGACGCAAGCGGGAATCACCTGCGACCTGAGCGCGACGGGATGGGACGCATATGAGACGTGAGTGCGACGCACATGAGACCAACATGGGACGCTCATGCGACGTAGTGAGACGCATGTGCGACGTACATGCGACGCAAGTAAGACGTACTTGCGACCAACATGCGACCTTGTTGCGACTTTCCGGACCAAAATGCGTCACGACCCGCAACTTCCGCAACTTCGTTGGATTTATCGCAACATTTCGGCGCGGCCCAGCCAAATGAAGGCGCGCGCTATTACCGCCCGACCCGCAACCCTAAGCCAGCGCCAACGCGCTCTCCACGCCTTCCGTCTCGCCGATCCATCCGCCGCCCAGCACCCGGTCGCCGTCATACAGCACCGCCGCCTGACCCGGCGCGACGCCATATTCGGGCGCATCGAATACCAGCCGGTCGCCCGCCATTCGCGCCGGGACGGGCTTGGCCATCGACCGCACCTTCGCGGTCAGTGGGCCGGACAGGTCGTCCGCCAGCCAATTAGCGTCGCGGATCGTCGCTGCGCTAACCGCCAGAGCCCGCTTCGGGCCGACGATCACGCGACGCGCCGCGCCGTCCAGCCGCACGACATAGAGCGGTTCGGCCTGGCCGCCGATCTCCAACCCCTTGCGCTGGCCGACCGTATAATGGATCAGCCCCTTGTGCTGGCCCATCGCCCGTCCGTCGACATGCACGATCTCCCCGCCATCGTCGGCGTCCGGCCGCACCTTGCGCACCACGGCGGCATAGTCGCCATCGGGCACGAAGCAGATGTCCTGGCTGTCGGGCTTCAGCGCCACGGCCAGGCCGAGCGACGCCGCAATCTCGCGCACCTGCGGCTTGGGCATCCCGCCGAGCGGAAAGCGCAGATAGTCGAGCTGCGCCTGCGTGGTCGCAAACAGGAAATAGCTCTGGTCGCGCGCCGGATCGGCGGCGCGATGCAGTTCAGCGCCTTGGCGACCCAGAACCCGGCGCACATAATGGCCGGTGGCGAGGCAATCGGCGCCAAGGTCGCGGGCGAGCGCGAACAGGTCGGTGAACTTCACCCCCATATTGCATTTGACGCAGGGGATGGGGGTGCGGCCCGCCAGATATTCGTCGGCGAAATCGTTGATGACCGTGTCGCGGAACCGGCTTTCATGGTCGAACACATAATGGGCGATGCCCAGCTTGTCGGCGACGGCGCGGGCATCGCGAATGTCCTGCCCGGCGCAGCAACTGCCGGTCCGCCCAGTCGCCGCGCCATGATCATAAAGCTGCAGGGTGACCCCGATGGTTTCCGCTCCGGTTCGGGCGGCAAGCGCCGCTACGACGCTCGAATCCACGCCGCCGGACATGGCCACGACGATCCTGCGCGCCGAAAATGGCGGGTCGATCTGAAATTCTCCTTGCATGACAGAGGCCTATAGGCCGGAATTCCGCCATTTTCCAGCCGCCTTAATCAAGCCTTCATTCGCCCTAACGGTCTGTGACCATGGGGTTTACCCGCCTTTATCCTTTGCTGGCTACTAAGGCTCTCATGGATTTGAGTTTTTCCCGGATGCAGGAGCGCACGGCGGCTGAGGCGACGCCTCTGCTGTCGCTCGATCTGTCCGTCCTGCTGGCTGCGTCGACAGCCTTGCAGTCGGACAGCCCGACCGTGCGCGCCGTCGAGTCCCTTTGGCATGAAAATGTCGAAGAGGCTGACCGCATTGCGGTTCTGGCGGAAGTCTTTGCACCGCGCGGGGGCGCGATGCTGGATCTTTCTGTGCTGGGAGGATGCTTCAATATCCTGATTTCAGACCAATTAATGGTGGGGCAATGAAAATGAAGACGGCGTTTACCGTGGCGCTTTAGCCGATGTTCAACGCTGTCATGGAATAGGTGGACCAACCACAGGCCAAAAGGCCCCGTGCCGTTTTTTGAGGTGAGAATGATCGAGAATCACAAGATTCGCCCTGCCCAGGTGGTAGGCCCGCTGGGAGAGCCGCTGACACTCGACAGCCTGCCCCCGCCCACGACGACCCGTTGGGTGGTCCGGCGTAAGGCGGAGGTCGTTGCGGCCGTGAATGGGGGGCTGCTGAGCGTTGACGAGGCGTGCGAGCGCTATTCGCTGACGCTGGAGGAATTCGCCGGCTGGCAACGCGCCGTCGACCGGTCGGGCATGCCTGGGCTGCGCGTCACGCGCATCCAGCACTATAAGTCGTTGTACGAGCGTCAGCAGAAATACTGACGCTGCGTATCGTCCGGTGTTTCAAGGCCGTCGGCTCTTCCGAGTCGGCGGCCTTAACCATGTATCGGGCCGGAAATCCGCCAGATGGTTGCTTAACCGAAATATAATACTGTCGTCGCGGAACGCAGGTCGGCTTTCGAGGTTATATCTCCCACAGGATATCCTGGCGTGGGGAAAGCTCGGAAGGAGTAGCATATCATGGGAATCATTCTTTGGTTGATCATTGGCGGCGTCGTCGGCTGGCTCGCAAGCATGATCATGCGGACTGATGCGCAGCAGGGCATTCTGCTCAATATCGTCGTCGGCATCGTCGGCGCATTTATTGGCGGACTGATTTTCAATGGTGGCACGATCAATCAGGTGCTGACCGTGAATTCCTTCATCGTTTCGCTGATCGGCGCAGTCATCCTGCTGGCGATCGTCAATCTGGTTCGTCGCGGCTCGCTCCGCTAAAACCGGAATATGGTTTTGAAGGGTCGGCTCTCGGAAGAGGGTCGGCCCTTTGCGTTTAGGTCCGCCGGATCAGCAGGCGATAGGCGCACAGAATGACGATAGAACCCAGAATCGCGGCGATATACCCGGCCCTTTCGCCTTCCTGATAAAACCCGGCGATGCGCCCGATGTAACCGGCAAGCAGGGCGCCGGCGATGCCCAGCAGGATCGTGACAACGCATCCGCCCGGATCACGACCCGGCATGATGAGCTTGGCGATGGCACCTACGATCAGGCCCAGGAAAATCCAGCCCATCAATTCCATCGCTCGCCCCCATCTCGCCGTTCGTTATGTATGCGGTATAATGGCCGCTATCGTAATGATTGCAATCCGTTCATTCTGGCTGCGTCTTACGTTGGGGTGATCGCTCTCCCCCTACGCTCAGACTTGCAAATAGGCTGATATGCGGGCATTCCCAGCCGCGGGCAGCCAAGATAAGCACATAAGCGTAAGCCGTTTTTGGCTTGAGCGCGGTGATATATTCATATAACACAGTTGCGGGAGCGGTTATGGCCGCTTGGGAAATGAGTGTAGGGCAATGAATTTCGAAACTCAGCTCGCGGGTGATGTGGCTATGGCCGAGTTCGACGACGACGTGGCGCGCCGCCGTAAACGGCGGATTCTGCTCCTCGCGCTCGCCGGGGTTGTAATCATTCTTATCGCGGCCGCCATCATGGTGCGGGGTAAAGGTGGCGACGCTGCAGGTGCGGGCGCAGACAAGGCGGCAGGGGCCATTGCGCCCGTGGTCACCGTTATCGTTCCCGGCCAGTCCTCTGTGCAGCGAACTGTAAGCGCCACGGGCTCGCTCGCTGCGCGTGTGGAGATGCCTGTCGCCGTGGTGGGAGAGGGCGGACAGGTTGTCAGCGTCCTCGTTCAGCCGGGCGATTGGGCGCGCGCTGGCCAGACCTTGGCTGTGATCGAGCGCTCGGTGCAATCTGAACAGATACGCTCCCTCGCCGCGCAGGTGAAGGTCGCACAGGCCGACGCCAAGCTTGCGCAGGCCGAACTGGACCGCGCCAAGGCGCTTGTCGATCGCGGTTTCATCTCGAAGGCGGATATTGATCGCAAGACAGCTACGCGT
>JAHFPU010000030.1:0-18595 GCA_023266635.1 Sphingobium sp. | reverse complement strand
CCGGGGAAATGGAAATGTTGGCGCAGGTCAGCGAGGGCGATCTCGCCCGGCTCAAGGTCGGTATTCCCGCCACGGTGACGCCGGTCGGTGGCGCGCGCAGCTTTACGGGGCATGTGTGGCAGATATCACCGGTCGTCGATCCGCAGAACCGGCAGGGCGTCGCCCGCATTGCGCTCAAATTCGATCCTGCGCTTCGTCCCGGAGGCTTTGCCGGCGTGAGCATCGTCAGCGGATCGGGTGACTCGCCCCTTCTGCCTGAATCGGCCGTGCAGAGCGATGATAAGGGCAATTATGTCTATGTAATCGATGCCGCTAACAAGGCGCAGCGCCGTGATGTCACCATCGGACAGGTATCCAGCGCGGGCGTCGCGATCACGTCCGGCCTGACGGGGCAGGAAAAGGTGGTGGTTTCCGCCGGCGCATTCCTGACACCAGGGCAGAAGGTCCGGCCGGAATTGCAGAAGGCCGCGAAATAAGCGCCTGACAGCGCTGAACGGGCAGAGAGGCGAACACAGTGAATTTCCGCAATATTTCCGCCTGGGCCATCCGCAACCCGGTGTCGCCGATTGTCATCTTCGTCGCGCTTTTGCTATCCGGACTCGTCGCGTTCAATCGGATGGACGTTAATCAGAACCCTGATGTCAGCTTCCCGGCGGTTGAGGTCCAGGTGGTTCAGCCCGGCGCTGCGCCTACGGAACTGGAAACGCAGGTCACCCAGCGGATTGAGGCCGCCGTTCGTGGCATCAGCGGCGTAGACGAGATCACCTCCATCTCGCGCGAGGGCAGCACCGACACCTTCGTCCAGTTCGCGATCGGCACGCCCGTGGATCGCGCGGTGAACGACGTGAAGAATGCAGTCGATCAGGTCCGCAGCGATCTGCCCGACGGCATTTTGGAGCCGCAGGTCAACCGCGTGGACATTGATGGCGGACCTATCGCCTATTTCAGCGCCGAAGCCACGGACATGACGCTGGAGCAGTTGAGCTGGTATATCGACAATACCGTCGCCAAGCAGCTGCTGGGCATTCAGGGCATGGCTGCGGTGAAGCGCAGCGGCGGCGTAAGCCGGGAAATCCGCGTGATCATCGATCCCGCCAAGCTGCAGGCGCGGGGCATCACTGCTGCGCAGGTGAATGAACAGCTACGGCTGGTCAACGTGAATGCCGCTGGTGGCCGTGCGGAGATTGCGGGCGCCGAACAATCGCTGCGTGTACTGGGTAACGCACAGGACGCCTATGCTCTCGGTCAGACGCAGATCCGGATCACGGGCGATCGCACGGTCAAGCTGGCCGACATCGCCACAGTGAAGGACATGTATGCCGAACAGCGCTCCTTGGCGCTGATGAACGGCCGTCAGGTGACCAGCTTCAGCCTGGAAAAAGCCAAGGGCTCTTCCGACGTTACTGTTTATGACGAGTCGATGAAGGTTCTGGAGAAGCTGGAGAAGGAAAACCCGAAGGTTCACTTCAAGAAGCTGTACGCCAGCGTCGATTACACCAAGGATCAATATCACTCCGCCATGGCCGCCATGGTCGAAGGGGCCGTGCTGGCCGTCGTCATCGTTTTCCTGTTCCTGCGGGACTGGCGCGCGACGATTATCTCCGCGCTGGCCATTCCGCTGTCCGCCATTCCGGCCTTCTGGTTCATGGAGATGATGGATTTCACGCTTAATGGCATCTCCCTTTTGGCGCTCAGCTTGGTCGCTGGTGTGTTGGTTGATGATGCGATCGTGGAAATCGAGAATATCGTGCGGCATATGCGCATGGGGAAGACCGCGTATCAGGCGTCCATCGACGCCGCCGATGAAATCGGACTGGCGGTGCTGGCTACGACATCTGCGATCGTGGCCGTGTTCCTACCCGTCGCATTGATGCCCGGTATTTCGGGTCAGTTCTTCATTCAGTTCGGCATGACGGTCGTTGTGGCGGTATTGATGAGCTTGGCGGTTGCTCGACTCATCACGCCAATGATCGCAGCCTATTTTCTGAAGGCGCATGGCGAGGAAAGCCATGGCGAAGGCTGGATGATGGACCGGTATATGGTCATCCTCAAATGGTCGCTCGACAAGGACCGCTATGAGCGCGCCATTGCAGGCGCGCGTAGTTGGTGGGGGCGGCGTTTTGCGCGCCTGTTCGATCATCGCGTATGGACGATGGGTATCGCCCTCCTGTCGTTTATTGCGACCATTATTGCGTTCGCCACGCTGCCGATGACATTCCAGCCGACGACCAATCAGGATTCGAGCATAATCCAGGTCGAGATGGTCCCGGGCAGCACGCTCGAACAGACCCGCAAGGTCGCGCAAAGCGTCGCCGACATGCTGGCGCAAGACACTAAGGTTGTGGACACCGCCTTTGCGGATATCGAGCAGCCGGGTCAGGCCCAGATATACCTGACCCTCAAGAAAGATCGGGGCATTTCCAGCGTGGACTGGGAACGCAGCGTAGCGCCGAAATTCCGGCAGATCGCCGACGCACGCGTGAATTTCCAGTCGCAGTCTGGCGGTGGCTTCGGACGGGACATCATCGTCATGTTCGGCAGCGACGATCCCGTGCTGCTGGAAAAGACCGCCAACCAGATCGTCAGCGAAATGTCGCAGTTGCGCGAACTGCGCGATTCCCGAGTTCAGGGCGATATGCAGCGTCCTGAAATCGTCATCCATCCCCACATGGACCTGGCCGCAAGCATGGGCGTGACGACGCAGGCGCTCAGCCAGACGATCCGCATCGCGACGATCGGCGATATCGACCAGAGCAGCGCCAAATTCTCGCTTTCCGATCGCCAAATCCCGATCCGCGTGTCCATCTCGGAGGATTCCCGCAAGGACATTTCGACCATCGAAAACCTGCCGGTGCCGACTGCATCGGGCGGCTTTGTACCGCTCAAGGTTGTGGCGGACGTGAAGTTTGGCGCAGGCCCCACGCAAATCCGCCGCTATAACCAGATTCGGCGTATAGTCGTCGGCGCCGATCTGGCGCCGGGCTTCGTGACCAGCCAAGCGATGGCGAAACTGAACGCGCTGCCGACGATGAGCAAGGTCTTGAACGGGAAGATACTGGGTGTGCAGAAGCTCAACACAGGCGACAGCAAATGGCAGGCGGAGATGATTAACAACTTCATCGTCGCCGTCGTGTCGGGCATCATGCTCGTCTTTGCGGTGCTCGTGCTGCTCTACAAGCGGGTGATGCCGCCATTCGTGAACATGGGTTCGTTGCTGCTGGCCCCGCTGGGCGGCGCGCTCGCTCTGCACATTGCCGGTCAGCCCATATCCATGCCGGTATTCATCGGCCTGCTGATGCTGCTTGGCATCGTCGCGAAGAACTCGATTCTGCTGGTCGACTTCGCGCTTGAGGAGATTGAGAAGGGCGTTCCCAAATGGGAGGCGATTGTAGATGCCGGACATAAGCGTGCGCAGCCGATTGTCATGACCACCGTGGCAATGATCGCGGGCATGGTGCCCACGGCTCTATCCCTGTCGGGCGACGGCGCATGGCGGGCGCCCATGGGTATCACGGTGATCGGCGGCTTGATTCTGTCCACCCTGCTCACCCTGATCATCGTTCCCGCGACGTTCAGCCTCGCCATGGGCGTGGAGGCATGGGTGGGTCCGCGTCTCAGCCGCCGCCTGCTGACCTACAATAAGGGCGACGAGGCGGCTGCAGGAACAATCCCGCACCCGGCCGAATAAATGGCCAATGATCGTCAAAATCCGCTTTAACTGAACGAAACGGCGGCGTAACCGTTTTGCGGTGATGAGGATGATCCGACCGTCATGGCAACCGCCGTCGCTTCCCGCCGGTGGCGTGCAGCAGATGCGGATCGTCGCTACGGGTATGTTGCTGGCCATGGCGGCGCTGTTCATCGCCGCCCGCGCCTTTGGTAATGCCCATCCTGCGATGCCGTTCATTCAATCGTTCGCGGAAGCGGCCATGGTTGGCGGGCTTGCCGACTGGTTTGCCGTGACGGCGCTGTTTCGTCATCCCCTTGGCCTGCCGATTCCGCACACGGCGATCATACCCCGGAATAAGGATCGCATTGGCGATACCCTTGCGACCTTCCTCCGCGACAATTTCTTGACGCCCGTGGTCGTTGCCCGGCGAATGCGCCGGCTGGACGTCGCCTCCGCTGCTGGCCGTTTCCTTAGTCAACCCGGGGGCGGGGACGGGCGCCTGCGTCTCGGTGCCTCTCGCCTCGCTGCCGACCTTCTGGAGGGTTTGGATCAGGAAAGATTGGGCGGCATGGCAAAGGCCGCGCTTGCGCAACGCCTCCGCGCGCTCAACATCGGCCCTCTGGCCGGCCAGGCGCTGGAGGCGGCGATGCGCGACGGTCGTCATGCCCCGGTGCTTGATGGCATTGTGAAATGGGCAAGCCGGACCTTGGAGGCGAATGACCATCTGATCCGCCAGATGGTGCATGATAAGGCGGGCAGCGTCATGCGCTGGACCGGGCTGGACGAGAAACTGGCCAACGCAATCATCGACGGGCTTCAGAAGCTGCTGGACGAAATGGCTGCCGATCCCGGTCATCCCCTCCGTGACAAGGCGGAAGAGGGACTTCGCAAGCTCGCCCATGATCTTCAGTTCGACAAGGCCATGCAGGCGAAAGTTGCCCGCATTCGTGACGAGATCATCGATAACCCCGCCATGCAGCGCTGGATAGACGGTCTGTGGGAACAGGCGCGCGCCGGCCTCCTTCGGGCTGCCCGTGATCCGCAGGCAGCCGTCGCGGGCCGCCTGGGTGAAGCGCTTCAGCAGCTTGGCGATACGCTGCAGGGCGACCAGCGCCTTAAATCGCTCATTAACCGCTTCGCCCGCCGCACGGCCGTCGGCGCAGCGGCCAGTTACGGTGACGGCATCGTGAAACTGGTCAGCGAAACCGTGCGGAGCTGGGACGCGCGTACGGTGACGAGCCGACTTGAAAATGCCGTCGGTCGCGATCTCCAATATATCCGGATCAACGGCACGTTGGTCGGCGGTCTGGTCGGGCTGGCCATCCATACCATCGACATCATGTTGTGATGAATCATTCGCTGGCCGGAACTCGAAGCGCGTTGAGGTATTGAGCGAGTCACCTTTGTCCGGATGACTGATGAACAAGCGCGTATTGATTGTTGAAGACGAGATTTTCGTCGCACTGGAGATAGAGCATATCGTCCACAGTGCAGGTATGGATGTCTGCGCAATAGCGGCCGACCGCCAGGACGCGCTGCTCGCCGCCGAAGAATGCGATATTGCTCTGGTAGACCTCAATCTGCGTGATGGCCCTACAGGCGCTGAGATCGGTCAGCTGCTTTCCGTTCGCCATGGCGTGCGCGTGATCTATGTGACAGCCAACCCAGCTCAGATCGGCGAAGCGTCCACTACGGCGCTGGGCGTCATAACCAAGCCGTTTCGGGAAAAGACGATCAGGGAGGCGCTATCGGCTATCGCTGATGAGGTGCCCGATCTTTCCACCCTCGCCATTTCGGGTTTCACGCCGCTGGGGCGGAATTTCTGTTCATCGAACGGATTGGTATACCAAGGTTGACGATCAGGCCGTCCGCGGCCCAATCACGGGTTATCTTACCGCCCAACTGCCGCTCGACACTCAGCGAGATCAGGCGCGTGCCGAAACTGTCCGGCCCGGGCGTCGTGATTGCCGGTCCGCCGCTCTCCTGCCAACGGAATCGGCAGACACCGTTCTCGCTGCCGATCTGCAACGAAACCTTCCCCTTCGGGCTTGATAACGCGCCATATTTCGCCGCATTGGTCGCCAGTTCATGAAACAATAAGGCGAGCGGGGTTGCGGAGCGATCATCTATTTCGACGTCGGTCCCGTCAATCTCAACCCGCGCATCGTCGCCCGATATATAGGGCGAGAATATCTCGGCCAATATGCCGAGCAGGCTGTTCTGCCCCATCCTTGACGCGGACTGTTGGCTGTGCGGCCGGACATAGTCATGCGCCCGGCCAAGCGACATAACCCGCTCGCGGAGTTCGTCCGCCGCTGGCGCAATTTCCGGATGCTCCCGGGCCGAAATGCCGATCAGCCCGCCGATGACGGAGAAGATGTTCTTTATCCGGTGCGACAGTTCGTGGGACACGATTTCCCGCTGGTCGGCCATCACCTTCTGCTCATGGATGTCGGTACAGGTTCCGAACCAGCGTGTGATCCGCCCCTCGGCATCGCGGATCGGCATCGCCCGGCCCAACGTCCAGCGATAGTCACCGCTATGGTGGCGCAGGCGATATTCGATCTCATAGGGCTCGCCGGTTTCCAGCGAATGCCGCCAGCGCGCCCATGCCCTGTCCTGATCCTCCGAATGGAACATACCGTTCCATCCTTCACCGTCGGTGGATCCCTCCGGGACGCCCGTAAATTCATACCAGCGGGCATTATAATAGTCATGATGCCCGTCGGGCAGCGTCGACCACACCATCTGCGGCATCGCATCGGCCAGCGTTCGGAATTTCGTCTCGCTATCCGATAGGGCAACGGCATGATCCTGCGCCCATGATGACACATGAATTTCCCGCCGCCGCCCTTCCAGATGGGCCGTCACCTGCTTTGCAAGGACCATCAGCCCCTGCATCTGCAACGGCGTTAGGGTCGCGCGTGGTTTGCTGTCGATCACGCACAGGGCGCCCAGCGGCACGCCTTCCGGCGACACCAGCGGCGCTCCGGCATAAAAGCGGATATGGGGTGCTCCCGTCACCAGGCCAGTGTCGGCGAAACGGGCATCCTGGCGCGCGTCGGGAATGACGAAAAGGTCGTCGCCCAACATGGCGTGCGCGCAGAAGGACACGCTGCGCGGCGTCTCCGTCGCATCCAGCCCGGTCCGCGCCAGAAAGCGCTGCCGCTCTGTCTCTACGATGCTGACCAACGCGATCGGCACGTCGCACAATGCTCCAGCGAAGTCGGTGATCTCGTCGAGCGCTTCGAACCCCGCGGCATCCAGATCGTACAGGGCGAGGATCGCGGCCCTGTCGGTCTCATTGCCGCAAAAATCAGCCATCGCTGACCCGCTCGATATCCGCGCCCACGGCGGACAGCTTCTCTTCCAGCCGCTCATAGCCGCGATCCAGATGATAGACGCGGTTGACCTGCGTCTCGCCTTCCGCAGCCAGGCCTGCCAGGATCAGGCTCATCGATGCCCGAAGGTCCGTGGCCATCACCGGCGCGCCGGTCAGCCTCTCCACGCCGCGCACGACGGCGGTGCGGCCGTTAACCGATATGTCAGCGCCCATGCGGGCCAGTTCCGGCACATGCATGTACCGGTTCTCGAAAATTGTCTCGGTCAAGACACTTGCGCCGTCCGCAAGCGTCAACATGGCCATGAATTGCGCCTGCATGTCCGTGGGGAATGCAGGGAAGGGGGCGGTGGACAGGGAAAGGGGCCGCAACTTGCCGTTGCTGGCGATCTTGATGCCGGTCTTGCTCGCGGAGACTTCCACGCCGGTTTCGCGCAGCGCTTCCAATATGGCCTGCATATCGCCAGCGTTTGCGCCGACCAGTTCCAGTTCGCCGCCTGTGATCGCGGCTGCGCAGGCATAGCTGCCCGCTTCGATCCGGTCGGGCATCACGCTATAGGTTGCGCCGTGCAGCCGATCCTTGCCGTGGATGGTGATCCGGTCGCTCCCGATTCCCTCAATGTCCGCGCCCATGGCCACCAGCAGGTTGCACAGGTCGACGATCTCCGGCTCGCGGGCCGCATTGTGGAGAATGCAGGTGCCGCTCGCCAGCACGGCGGCCATGATCGCATTCTCCGTCGCGCCGACGGACACGACCGGGAATGTGAAGGTTCCACCGGGAAGCCCGCCGTCCGGCGCGCTTGCTCGTACATAGCCCGCCGCAATCTCGATCACTGCGCCAAAGGCTTCGAGCGCCTTGAGATGCAAGTCAATGGGCCGATTACCGATGGCGCAGCCACCCGGCAAGGAAACGGTCGCTTCACCTGCCCGTGCGAGCAATGGTCCAAGCACCAGAATAGACGCGCGCATTTTGCGCACGATGTCATAGGGCGCCTCGGTTGACGTCACCCTCCCGGCGCGCAGGGTCATTACTCGGCCGAAATCTTCCGGCCTTGCGCCCTCGATCATCGTCGATACGCCAAGCTGGTTGAGGAGGTGGCCGAAGCTGTCCACATCGGCAAGGCGCGGCAGGTTCCGCAGCGTTACCGGTTCGTCCGTGAGCAAGGCGCAGGGGAGCAACGTCAACGCTGCGTTTTTCGCGCCGGAGATCGGAAGCCGCCCTTTCAGGACATGGCCACCGCGTATGTGAATGCGATCCATTGCCTCGCTTCATAAAGCCTAGCGCGCGGCTTGCAAGGCGCGGGAGGGGCGGAAAAATCACCCGCAAACATATTTCCTCCAAGTCTTTGAAGGGAAAAAGAGAATCGCGCGGCTTCCCTTGATCGAAGTTAGTGCAAATCCCCCCAATGCAGCCAAAAGGCGCATGGGGCGTTTTACCTCCGTAACGAAACCTTGTTTAGAAAAGGCTGTCGCGTGAGTGGAAGTTGTTTTGCGGATAGATTGGAGAAGCATCTGAATCTCACCGATCGGGAGCGTGCGGCGCTCGCTCGGTTGGAGGAAAATCAGCGCAAGGTGAAGCGCGGTGCCATGATACAGCGCGCTAATGAACCCGTCACCGAACTGTATGTTCTGCGCGCAGGACGGGTCATGAGCTATGTCATTCTCCCTGACGGCAGCCGCCAGATATTGCGTGTTTATTTTGCGGGCGATTTCATTGGATCAGCCAGCACTGTTTACAGGAAATCCCCGGAATCTCTGGTCGCCCTGTCGGATTCTGTGCTGTGCCCCTTCGACAAACATTCATTGCGCACTTTGCTGGAGGAGCACCCCCGGGTCGCTGCGCTGATGTTCGTGTTGTCCCAGATGGAACGCGTCGCTCTCACGGATCGGCTTGCATCGCTGGGCCGTTCGTCGGCGCGTGCGCGCGTTGCGTCCTTCCTGCTCGACATCATCGACAGGTTACGGTTGATGGATGACAGCATCACGAACAGTTTCGACCTCAAGCTGACGCAGGAGGAGATTGGCGACGCGGTGGGCCTGACCTCGGTCCATGTGAACCGGATGATTCGGCAGATGGAGGCCGACGGCCTGATCTCGCGCGCCAATGGCCGGATAACGCTGCTGGACGAGGCTGCGCTGGAAGAGATTGGCCATTACACCAATCGCTATACCGATCTTGACCTCGACTGGTTGCCAGCGGCTTAAGCGAGTAGTTCGACGTCCCAATACAGCCAGTCGTGCCAGCTATCATGCAGATAGTTGGGCGGAAAGGCGCGGCCGTTTTCCTGTAGATGCCATGTCGTCGGCCGGATTGGCTGGACGTGCAGTCGCATACCGGCTTCCTTCGGCGTGCGCCCGCCCTTGCGCAGATTGCACGGGGAGCAGGCGGTCGCGACATTTTCCCATGTCGTCCGTCCGCCGGCGCGGCGTGGTATGACATGGTCGAAGGTCAGATCGCGCTCTGTCCCACAATATTGGCAGGAAAAGCGGTCTCTCAGGAAAAGGTTGAACCGCGTAAAGGCGGGATGCTCGGACGGCCGCACATATTGCTTCAGCGCAATCACCGAAGGAATTTTCATCTGGAAGCTGGGAGAATGCACTTCGCGCTCGTAGGTGGATACGATGTCCACTCTCTCCAGAAACACAGCCTTGATCGCGGTTTGCCAGGGCCACAGGCTGAGTGGATAATAGCTGAGCGGCGTGTAATCTGCGTTCAACACCAGTGCCGGGCAATTCTCCGGGTGCCGTATCAGGTCGGGATGGTACATAGAAAAATTCTACCCCATTGTCTGCCACGCCTTTATCGCAAAAAACGTGACGGGAACATGACAGCATTAACCATCATGGCGCGTCAAGAGGCTGTATGAACCCGGCCCATCGCCCACAGCATATGGTGACCCGCTTCGCGCCCAGTCCGACCGGCCGATTGCATGTGGGCCATGCTTGGTCGGCGCTGATGGCGTATGACGCCGCCAATGCCACGGGCGGTGCGTTCCACCTGCGCATCGAGGATATCGATGGCGCGCGGAGCCGGGAAGAGCATGTGAGCGGCATCGTCGAGGATATCCTATGGCTTGGTATTGGCTGGGATGGAGAAATGGTGCGCCAGTCACAGCGATTGACCCTCTATGAGGATGCGCTGGACAGGCTGAAGGCAATGGGCCTCGTCTATCCCTGCTTCTGCACACGGGCGGATATCGCCGCCAGCGCCTCCGCCCCGCATGGGCCGGAAGGGCCGCTTTATCCAGGAACCTGCCGTCACTTGTCTGAGGCAGAGCGGGAGGCGCACATGGCCTTTACGCCCCATGCCTGGCGAATCGATATGGCAAAGGCCGCCGGTATCGCCGGTCCTCTGCACTGGATCGATGATGTGCAGGGACGGATTGCGGCGGCGCCCGTGCTTGCTGGCGACGTTGTGCTTGCGCGCAAGGATGCGCCGACCAGCTATCATCTAGCGGCAACTGTGGATGATGCGGCCATGGGCATCAGCTTCGTCCTGCGCGGACAGGACCTGATGGCGGCGACCGACATTCACCGGCTGCTGCAGGCGCTCCTTGGCTTGCCGACCCCGCTCTACCGCCATCATCGGTTGCTTTTGGGGCCGGATGGCAAGCGCCTCGCAAAGCGCACGCAGGGCATAACCCTTGCCGAGTTGCGGGAGGCAGGCGTTGATCCCGGCATTTTGGTCCGCGATCTGCGCGCCGGGGTCTTTCCGGTTGGCATTTCGCTGTCGGAGCCGTAGATTACCGACATGAACACTTTCCTCGTCCTGCTCATCATCGCGGCCGCTATCGCGACCGTCGTCATGCTCATTCGCGGCATCGTCGTGTTTCTTCAGACGACGAAGGAAGAGCTGAACTCCACCGAACCGGGGCCCAGCGCATCCAGCCTGAAGCAGAACAAGATGATGTTCGCCCGTATCGGCTTCCAGGCGATTGCCGTTCTGCTCGTGGCGATCCTCCTGCTGATGAACGGTGGAAACCGCTGAGGCGCTCCGATAGTGGTCAAGCTCAACAAGATTTACACCCGGACCGGTGATGCCGGTACGACCGGACTGGTCGATGGTTCACGCATTGCGAAGCATGATCCGCGCATGGCGGCGGTAGGGGATGTCGATGAGACGAACAGCGCCCTTGGCCTTGCGGTGGCGGCGTTGGGTGACAGTCCGGAGGCCGACTGGCTGCGCATGATCCAGAACGACCTGTTCGATCTGGGCGCAGACTTCGCAACCCCCCTTGTCGAAGGGGACGAGCCCGCCTGGGCGCTGCGCATCGTCGCGTCGCAGGTGCAGCGGCTGGAGCATGAAATCGATGCGATGAATGCCGATCTGAAGCCGCTAGACAGCTTCATCCTGCCGGGAGGCTCTCCGGCCGCTTCAGCAATCCACCTTGCCCGCGCCATTGCACGCAGGGCCGAACGCAGCGCAACCGCTGCTGCCGCGCATGTGGCGCTTAATCCAGTTGCCCTTGCCTATATCAATCGGCTCTCGGATCATCTGTTCGTCATGGCCCGCCGCCTCAACGGTAATGGCGCTGACGATATCAAGTGGGTCCCCGGCGCTTCGCGTTGAAGTGCATCGCGTTAACCATTATATCCGCGTAACGAGAAAATATCCGGATTGGACGAACCCAATTCGGCTCTCGCGCGCTTGTGGTTCATGAAGAGCGGACAGACCGCATTTGAAAGGGGCCGAATGCCGATCACCGATCGATCACGCCCAGCGCCTGTGCATCAGCAGCGCTACGCTGTCATTCGCACGCTCAGCGAGATGCTGGCCAAACCCCTTTCCGATGCAGACGCCACGGTTCAGGCAATGGCCGATGCCTCGCCAGCCAAATGGCATCTCGCACATGTCACCTGGTTCTTCGAAACCTTCATTCTCCGCGACCAGGTGAAAGGGTACAGGCCCTTCGACGATCGTTTTTCCTATCTGTTCAACAGCTATTATGAGGCGGAGGGCGCGCGCCATAGCCGCGAGCACCGGGGTCTCCTGACCCGCCCGACGCTAGGGGAAATCCTGAACTACCGCCGTCATGTCGACGCAGCGTTATGTGACGCATTGCCAGAGCTTTCCCCGGCCGCGAGCGATCTCGTTGCCCTTGGCCTTAATCACGAGCAGCAGCATCAGGAACTGCTCCTGACAGATATCCTCTATTTGTTCGCCCAGAATCCGCTGCAGCCGGCCATGTGGACCACGCCCAGCGCCATGCCAGCGCCCATGCCTGACCCGATCCGCTGGATCGAGGGGCATGCCGGCGTCGCAGAGATCGGCCATGCCGGGGAGGGGTTCGCCTTCGATTGCGAAGGTCCGTCCCATCAGGTGATCCTGACCCCGCACGCGCTCGCGCATCGGCCGGTGACGAATGGCGAATGGCTCGAGTTCATGGCCGACGGCGGCTATCGCGATGCGCGCCACTGGCTATCAGACGGCTGGGTCTGGGTGCAGGGGGAGGGGGTCGAAGCGCCTCTCTACTGGCGTCATGACAGTAGCGCTGGCTGGACGCGCTTCGGTCATGATGGCCGCCACCCCGTCAATCCAGCCGCTCCCGTAACCCATGTCAGCCTGTTTGAGGCGGATGCCTATGCCAGTTGGGCGGGCGCCCGTCTGCCAACAGAGGCGGAATGGGAAACCGCCGCACAGGGTCTCGATCCCGACGATGGCAACCAACTTGACCGCGCCGCCGCGCCGCGCCCCCGCGCCTGTGAACAGGCCGAAGGGGTTGCCCAGATGTTCGGCGACGTGTGGGAATGGACCGGCAGCGCCTATCGCCCCTATCCCGGTTTCCGTCCGGCCGAAGGAGCCGTGGGGGAATATAACGGCAAGTTCATGTCCGGGCAGTTCGTCCTGCGCGGCGGCAGTTGCGCGACCCCCAGAGGTCATATGCGCCCCAGCTACCGCAATTTCTTCTATCCCCATCAACGCTGGCAGTTCACCGGCGTCCGGCTTGCGAAGGACATCTGATGCTGCTTGAACGCGATCGCGACTCCAGCCAGCCCATGGCCGATCCGGCCTTCCGCCAAGACATCATTCAGGGCCTTTCCTGTTCTCCCAAATCCACGCCGCCTATCTGGTTTTACGACCGGCGGGGGTCGGAATTGTTCGAAGACATCACCCAACTGGCGGAATATTACCCGACCCGTGTCGAAACCGCGATGCTGGCCGCGCATTGCGCGGAGGTGGGCGCACTGACCGGTCCGGGCCGCGCAGTCGTGGAATTTGGGGCGGGAAGCGCGATCAAGACGCCGTATCTTCTGTCCGCTATCAACCCCGCCGCTTATATCCCTGTCGATATCAGCGGCGATTTCCTGCGTGAAAGCAGCGCTGCGCTTGCTTCCCGCTTTCCGGGCCTGCCTGTCGTCCCGGTGGAGGCGGACTTTACAAAGGTCGTAAACCTGCCCCACGGCATCTCCGCCATGCCGAAACTGGGCTTCTTTCCTGGGTCCACCATCGGCAACATGACCGCTGCGGAAGGCGTCGATTTGCTCCGGACTATGCGCGCCTCGCTGGGAAGCGGGGCCATGCTGCTGATCGGCATGGATCGGGTGAAGGACGTGGATACGCTAGTCGCGGCCTATGATGACGCCGCAGGCGTGACAGGGCAGTTCAACATGAACCTGCTTGTCCGGATCAACCGCGAGTTGGGCGGAACCATACCCGTCGACGCCTTTACCCATCGCGCCATATGGAATGACGACGCCGCGCGGATCGAAATGCATCTGGAGGCCCTGCGGGACATTGATTTCACGGTGGATAATTGTCGTTTCTCGATGCGGGAAGGCGAGACGATCCATACGGAGAACAGCCATAAATACGGCCCCCGCGACGCACGCCTGCTATTGCGCGCCGGCGGCTGGGAGCCTGTCCGGGAATGGACCGCGCCCGGCGACATGTTCGCGATGATCCTGGCGCAGGCCTGACTGACCCCATGTTTTTGCCAATGGCGTGTTGTTCCTGCACGGGGTAGGGCATGCCGGCAATTCAGACATGAAGAGGTAGAGACATGCAGTCAGTAGGAGTTATCGGCGCAGGGCAAATGGGCGCAGGCATTGCGCAGGTATCCGCGCAGGCCGGTTATGATGTGTTTCTTTCGGACGTCGACGTCGCCCGGGCGCAAAAGGGCAAGGACGGTATAGCGAAGCAGATCAACCGCCTGGTCGAAAAGGGCAAGCTCGATTCGGCCGCCGCTGAAGCCACGATCGCCCGCATAACGCCTGTCAGTGGCTATGAAGCCATGGCGCCCGCCGGTCTGATCATAGAGGCCGCGACAGAGCGCGAAGACATCAAGCGCGTCATCTTCGCCGAGGCCGCAAAGGTGCTTGGCGAGAATGCGGTGCTGGCGACCAACACCTCGTCCATCTCCATCACCCGGCTTTCCCAGTCGGTTATCGACCCGATGCGCTTTGTCGGCATCCACTTCTTCAATCCCGTGCCGTTGATGGGGCTGGTTGAGGTCATTCGCGGTCTTGCCACCAGCGAAGCCACCGTCACCATCGCCAGCGACTATGCCAAAAAGATCGGCAAGGAAGCCGTCCTCGCCAAGGATTCTCCCTGCTTCGTCGTCAACCGCATCTTCCTGCCGCTCATCAACGAAGCCTTCTTCGCGCTGGGTGAGGGCGTCGGTTCCGCGCAGGATATCGACAAGGGCGTGAAGCTCGGCCTCGGTCACCCGATGGGTCCGCTGTGGCTTGCGGACATGATCGGCCTCGATACGATCGTTGAGATCCTCAAGGTCCTGCAGCAGGATTTCGGCGATCCCAAATATCGCGCCGCGCCGCTGCTGACGAAATATGTCGAAGCGGGCTGGTATGGCCGCAAGACCGGCAAGGGCGTCTACGACTATTCCGGCCCGGAACCCGTCCCTTCACTGTAAGGATGTCACCTGGGGGCCGGCTGATGCTGGCCCCTAGATCGACAGCATCAGTCCCGCGAGCGCCGCGCTCATCAGGTTCGCCAGCGATCCCGCCACCAACGCCTTGATGCCCAGCTTGGCGATCATCGGCCGCTGATTAGGGGCCAGGTTGCCGGTCACCGCCATCTGGATCGCGATAGAACTGAAATTGGCAAAGCCGCAAAGCGCGAATGTGACGATCGCAATCGTCGTCGCCGACAGGCTGCTCTGCACCTTGCCCAGCTCGATATAGGCGACGAATTCGTTCAAGACGACCTTGGTGCCAAACAGGCCGCCCGCCACCTGAGCCTCGTTCCATGGCACGTTCAACAGATATGAGACCGGTGCGAAGATATAGCCGAGAAGCTGTTGAAAACTTAGGCTTGGATAACCGAACCACGCTCCGACGCCGCCCAGCAGGCCGTTGGCCAGCGCCACCAGCGCCACGAACGCCAGCACCATCGCGCCGACCGCAACCGCCAGCTTGACGCCGGTCTGCGCGCCTTGTGCCGCCGCCATGATGATGTTCGCGGGCCGCTCCTCGTCGTGCGATGCCTCAGGAATCACGACTGGATCGATCTCGGGGTCCTCGGGATTGTCCGGTATCATGATCTTGGCCATCAGCAACCCGCCAGGCGCGGCCATGAAGCTGGCGGCAAGAAGATAGTCGATCTTGATGCCCATGGACGCATAGGCAGCCAGGATCGTACCTGCGACCCCGGCCATGCCTGATGTCATCACCGTGAACAGTTGCGGCGGCGTCAGCGCGGCCAGATAGGGACGGATCACCAGCGGGCTTTCGCTTTGCCCGACGAAGATGTTGGCGGCGGCGCACAGCGACTCCACCTTTGACACGCCCGTCACTTTCTGGATCGCGCCGCCGACCCATTGGACGACCAGTTGCATGATGCCGAGATAGTAGAGGATCGAAACGAGGCTGGCGAAGAAGATGATGACAGGCAGCGCTGCGATTGCGAAGCTCGCGCCGCCAATCTCCGGCTTCGCCAGCGGCCCGAAGATGAAGTCCGTTCCCGCCTGCGCATAGCCGAGCAGGTTGGCGACGCCATGGGACATGCCGGCGATCACGCTTTTGCCGGCCGGAACGTAAAGCACCAGTAGGGCGATGCCGGCCTGCAGGGCAAAGGCCGCGCCGACCACGCGCAACCGGATCGCGCGCCTGTTCGAGGATAGCGCGAAGGCGATAAGCAGGAGCAATGCGATGCCGGCGATGCCGATCAGGAATTTCATGCGGCCCTTTCAGCATGATGAGGGGTCGTTGCGACCAAACCTGGCGGTTATACACCGCGACTGGGGGCGGACTAGGGGGCCTGCCATTTTTATCAGCTTTTCGGGCGCATCCCTTGTCCTTTTGTGCACTGCACCTAAATCTGGCATGGCAATGACGGTGTCCTGCCTTTGCCCTGCACTCATAAGATTTTTCCGGAGACCCCCATGACGAAAGCCCATGGCTTTGCCGCGCAGTCCGGCGACACGCCTCTTGCACCCTTCACCTTTGACCGTCGGGCTCCCCGCGCAAATGATGTCGCGATCGACATCCTGCATTGCGGCGTCTGCCACTCCGATCTGCATACGGCGCGCAGCGAGTGGGAAGGTACCCTTTATCCCTGCGTTCCCGGCCATGAGATTGTCGGCAAGGTGACGGCTGTTGGCGGTGATGTCACGAAATTCGCCGTGGGCGATCTCGTTGGGGTCGGCTGCATGGTAGACAGCTGCCAGCATTGCTCCGCGTGCGATGAGGGGCTGGAACAATTTTGTGAAAATGGGTTCACCGGCACCTATGGCGCGCCTGATCCGGACTTCGGATACACCTTTGGCGGCTATTCGGACCATATCGTCGTGCGCGAGGAATTCGTGTTGAAGGTGACTCATCCCGAAACGGACCTGGCCGCTGTTGCGCCGCTGCTCTGCGCCGGCATCACGACCTGGTCGCCGCTGCGCCACTGGAAGGTCGGGCCGGGTACGAAGGTCGGCATCGTCGGTATTGGCGGCCTTGGCCATATGGGCGTCAAGCTCGCCCATGCGCTGGGCGCCCATGTCGTGGCCTTCACCACCAGTGAATCCAAGCGTCAGGATGCCCTGGCCCTTGGCGCTGATGAGGTCGTCGTCTCGCGCGATCAGGCGCAGATGGACGCCCACGCAAACAGCTTCGACTTCATCCTGAACACAGTGGCGGCTTCGCACAACCTCGATGCGTTCATGCTCTTATTGAAGCGCGATGGCGCGATGACGCTCGTCGGCGTACCGGAACATCCGCACCCGTCGCCATCCATTGCCAACCTGATCTTCCGTCGCAGGACGCTCTCTGGTTCCCTGATAGGGGGCATAGCCGAAACGCAGGAGATGCTCGATTTCTGCGCGGAGAACGGCATCCTGTCCGACATCGAGGCGATACCGATCCAGGAGATCAACACGGCCTATGAGCGGATGCTGAAAAGCGACGTCAAATATCGCTTCGTCATCGATATGGACTCGGTGAAGGCGGCCGCCTGATATCTCCCGCCCGGCGGGACGCAATGCGCCTTTCCCGCTGGGCTGATTGCCGATAAGGCGTTGGGGATGTCCAGCACGTCTCCAACGCCCGCCCTTACCCGATCGCTGTTCCTTTTCTCCGTCCTGTATGGCGGCATGGTCTGCATCGCCGGGGTTCTGGGCGTGAAACAGGTGGCGCTTGGCCCCCTCGCTGTGGAGGCAGGCATCTTCGCCTTTCTCCTGCTCGTGATCCTCAGCAGCGCGGTGGCGGAATTGCATGGGCAGAAGGTCGCGACAACGCTGGTCCGCTTTGGCTTCGTCCCCCTCATCACCTCTGCGCTGCTTATCCAGTTCGTGATCGCCCTGCCGGTCGATTCCGGCATGTATCCTCCCGCGATTGCGGCATTCCCGATCGTCGTCGGGCAGGGCGCGCGCATGATGATTGCCGGGCTGATCTCCTACGGCACGTCGCAGACGCTCAATGTTTTCATTTTCTCGAAGTTTGCAGGGGGGCAGGGCAAGCTGCTCTGGCTGCGCGCGATGGTCGCCAGCGTTATCTCGCAAATCGTCGACACCATGCTGTTCATCACTATTTCCTTCGTCGGTGAGCGGGAGATAGGCGGACTGATGGCCGGCCAGATGGTGACGAAGGTGATCCTGTCCATCGTCCTCGTCCCCCCGCTCATTTCCGCGACCGTGGCTCTGGGACGCCGGCTGGATAGACCGTAATCTTGAATTTCCCCAAACTCCGTTCGTCCTGAGTAGCCATTGAGCGAAGTCGAAATGGCGTATCGAAGGATCAGAGCTTGGCGCTACGGTACTTCGATACGAGCCTTCGACTTCGCTCAGTCTCTACTCAGCACGAACGGATGTAAGGCAAATTGCTAGGTAACGCTGGCTCACTCTCCTTGCAGCGCTCGCTCATTAGCCTTATGCGCGCGCCCATGACCAGCAAGCATGATCCCGATCCCGCCCTGTTAGCCAAGGCGGAAACGCTGACCGAAGCGCTGCCCTACATGCAGCGCTATGCGGGCAAGACCTTCGTGGTGAAATATGGCGGCCATGCCATGGGCGATCCGGAACTGGAGCGTGACTTTGCCGAGGATGTGGTGCTGATGAAGGCGGTCGGCATCAACCCGATCGTCGTCCATGGCGGTGGGCCGCAGATCGGCGCGATGCTCAAGCAGCTTGGCGTGGAAAGCAGCT
>JAHFPU010000029.1:13010-22796 GCA_023266635.1 Sphingobium sp. | reverse complement strand
TAGATTGTTGAGACCATGACTACCGTTGCCAGCGCAGCGAGACACCAGAATGCCACGCGGACGAGCAAAATAACCGCTGGCGGGGCTGCAGGGATGAGTGCTTCGGCCCACGCCAGAGCGCCAATCGCAAGCGCGGAAAATACAGCAACGCATATGATGGCGACGCTAACTCTCAGCGCAAGCCAGGTCACCCTCAATACGCTGCGGGTTTCTTTTTCGTCATAAGCCACATTCAGCGCCTTGATGATCGCGCCTGCTCCGCTCATAACACCATAGAGCGAAAGGGCCGTGGCAGTAACGACGCCAAGACCGGTTTTTTTCGTCGCCGCTGATGTCACGCTGACAAGCTGGTCTCCGATCAAGGTCGCGGCGTCCTGCGGAAGAAGTGCGAACAACAGGCGAAGATGCTCTGAAACCGTCTGTGGATCAGCGAACAGCCCATATCCCAAAACAAACACTGCCAGGGTCGGCACGATCGCTAAAAAGCCGTAGAACGCTACCCCTGCGGCAATCAGTCCGATGTCGTCTTCTAGGCTCTCGATCCAGGTTCTCCATAAAATATCTTTCCATCCCATCCATCCAATGTGGATGGGCCAGTGTGCACCGCGGCCTCGAGCAGCCTCATCATCATCACGCACATTTGAATACATGATCAGCCAACGTATGGTGACACGATACGTTCAGTTGTCGCCCATCCCCGGCATTGGATCGATAGCAGGATTTGTTAAACCCGGGCTCGCAACGTTGCGTTGGTTTGACCTGGAGAGGGTGGCGCGAGCCCAAAGCGTTCGAAGGAACAGAAGGAATGTTCGCTTGCGAAAAGCCGTGTGCATCCCAGATTTTTTCCGAACACCCTTCGACGGAACAGGTTCGCAACTAAACTAGAACCGGTTTACCTTAAGCTTGTTCCAGCGAGCTTGGTCCTGATCGTCAGCCTCCTCATCATCACCGTTTCGACAGGATATCTAAAGACGAGCGACTTCGGTACCGACGAGGTGAGCGGCAGGAACGCCGGTGCTGTTTCGAGATGAGGTCAAAATCATCCAAAGCGTCCTCTACTGTCGAGGTAGACACACCTCATCTCGGAGCGACAATCGATTATTGAGTGGCCGCCAGAAGACGGTTCGATTAAATCCTTCCGCAGAGTATATCTTTCTGAGGCATTCTGCTGGGAGAAGGTTGGTAAGCACGACGATCGAGAAAATCATGAGAATTGATACTATTGGGTATCGAACCTCCCCGCATTTTCGTAATGAGGGTATAAAATAGGGTACATAACAGTGCGAAGTTTTGGACTATGTTTTTAAATAATTAGATAAATTCTAAGTTCGAATCCTCTTCTGGCACCAGGGGCCGCTTTAGGCCCCGCAAACGCTAGAAATCTCGGGAAGCCGCCATTCCCTTATTGTCCAACGTACAATTCACCGTACGGGCAGCATTCAATGTTGCGGTTCCAAGTGGATTGCGCCGACCGAGGCGTTATCACTTATGGGCAAGACGAGCGCTCCTAATCGGGTCGAGCAATAGGGATTATTGCGCGCGCAGCAGGTATTGCTCGCGGGTTTCTCATGCCTAATAGGCTTTTTATGGATTTGGACGACCAACTACGCCGTTATTTTGGCACAAGCGACCTTTCGGACATATCGACCTCTGGGCAGGATGCGGGCTTGGAGCGAGCGCGCGTAGATTTTTGGGCTGGAGAAGGACCGTCCCAGGCGGTTTGCCCTCTGGACGCTGCTTTACATGCTGGATGCTGCGCCTGACCTGGATGTGGCTTTCAGCAGTGAAGAGGACCGTGAAGCCGCTCGGGACTTTATGGACATGGTGGACAAGGCAGAGGGGGTTTAGGGCTCCACGCCTTCCGGTGTCTGGCGCTCCTTAGAACGGCATCCGGCACGGTATATTAGGTGCCTGGCCTCATCGAATGTGCGCAATCCGGCATTCGACGTCACACATGCTACGCTTGTCATAGCCGATATTACCGATGCGGGTGTTATATCACCCCTGGTACGGCTAGAGGCGGGCGTCACAGGTTCAGGCGTGAGGGAAATCCATGGCCCGCAAACATTCGAAGCATGACACCTATAAAGCCGTGCTTCCCGACGATGATGAAGAGGCTCCGGCGGCGGCTCCACCCTGCTGGCTCTGCGGGCGGCCTACGGGCCAGACCATCGTCTGGCACCATCCCATACCCAAGAGCCGGGGCGGGCGCGATGTCGTGCCCATGCATCCCATCTGTCAGCAGACGTTGATCGTCAATTTTACCAATTCCGAACTGCAACGTCATGGGATGGACGTCGAAGCCGTTCTGGCCAATCCCAGCGTACGGAAATTTGTCGATTGGGTCGCGAACAAGGACCCGGATTTCACCGCCACCATAGCGAAGAAGCAACGCTAATCAGACCCCGGTTCATCAGGACTGCTTCAAAACTGTCGAGAGCTCATCGACGGCCTCGGCCAGACGCTCGTCAAGCAAGGCAAGCAGTTCCGTCCAACTCCCAATTCCCTGCAACTCTCCCGGCCCGTCCGAAACGCCGCGCAGACCCATGAGCGGAACGTCGAACGTCTGACAGGCGCGCGCCACGGCGAAGGTCTCCATATCCACCATATCGGCATCGATCTCTGCATAGGCCTCGCCCGAGACTACGTTGGCGCCGGTGGAAAGGCGAACCGTCTCCCTATCAAGGGGCGTGGCAAGCGGCAGGTAGACGGGATGATCTAGAAACGGCGTTACGCCCTTCTTGAATCCAAGGGCGGAGGCGTCCATGTCGCGCCACGATACGCTACGGACCTGAAAAACCTCTCCCAAAGCGCAAGCCCGCGATCCTGCAGAGCCTAGCGAGACCATGAGATCGGGAAGCTTGTTCGTCTGCGCCATACGGGCCAGTGTGACACCGACGGACAGTGCAGCCTCGATCGGCCCGACCCCCGTCATGAGCGGCGTGAACCGCGCTTGCAGATGGGCGCCATATTCAGCGCCCAGCGCCATGACGAACAAAACCCGGCGGTTTCCGACAATCTACAACCATGACGATTATTATGCCGCTCCCCAGCGATAAACATCACAATAAATACAATTTTATCAATTCAATATTTGACGGGCCTGTCCCAAATCAACACCTTATGGTTAACGTATTAATCCGAGATTTACCTGCCCCAAGAGCAGATAGCTTTCCGACGGTTCCAAATATATCGCCGATTGAAAGGTTTAGAGCATCGATGTCGATTCGGGGGAATATTACAGGCATCGGATATTTAAGGGGTGCGGCAGCTTTGATGGTTGCTGCGGACATAGCTCCAATCTTATCGGTCACGCGGAATATTTTGGCAAATCTCCTTTTAATACTGAGGTGTTGGCAACTACCGCGTTGCAATACTTTTCCTGATAAGTGGTTTCGTGAACATCATTGGTTCGGCGGGTCTGAACGGTAAGGCAAAGCCCGCGCCGGCCGACTTCCTGATCCGCCGCGCCATCCGCCTCATTCCTATGATGTGGATCGCGATTATTGCCTAAAACGCGATATCCAGCTTCGGTCGCGGCCAACTCGAACCCATGGCGATCCTTGCCAGTCTGACGCTCTGGCCGCTCGGTGAATTGCGGCTCAATGTTTTGTGGACGATGCGGCATGAGGTCATGTTCCTTGCGCTGTTCGCCTCGCCCTTCTGGGCGGCAAGCGGCGCATCCTGATCCTGACGGCATGGGGCCTCTCTCCGCTCGTTATGAACATTTTGCTGGACCTTCGTTCGCACCTGTTCTCCGGCATGAATGGGGTCGCGCGCGATCTGCTGTTCCTGCTTTTCAAGGAAGGCGACGCCAATTTCCTGTTCCTGGGGGGCATGGCGACCGGATGGCTGGCCTATCCCCGGCTGAAGGCCAGCAAGCTGTCGCTCCCCGGCGGGGCGGCCATGGTGTACGCGCTCGTGATCGCGGGCACCTGCGCCTTTGGCTTCTTCAACGTACACATCCAGAGCCTGGCTGCCAAACTGCTGATCCAGTTTCTGCTGGTGCTCACCGTGTTCTTGCCGTCGCTGGCCGTCCTGCCGGGCGATAAGTGGGTGGACCAACTGGGCCGAATCCTCGGCAAATCGGCCTATTCGATCTTCCTGTTCCACTCGCTGATCATCATGTGCGCGCTGGAGTTCGCTGTCCGGTTGAAGCTGAACGCGCCGGTCGTGCTGATCTTCTTCGTCATCGTGCCCATGGTCGTCACCTGTGGAGTCGCGATCCATTATTGGATCGAGGTTCCCGTTCTGCGCTGGCTCGTGAGCCGCTATCAGGCGTTCCGTACCCGCCGGGCTATCATCGTCTATTCTGCGCCAGCAACGGCAACCTAAGACTTTAGTCGTAGGTCGCAGCATGTCCCCCCGGAATTAAGGCTTTCTCCACCAAATCGGCGCTTTCTCGTCGCAGGGATGAGGGGGCAGCCATGGGTCTGGTTCTGGAAGAATTGCTGGCGTTTCAACGGCGCGTGTTCGCGATCATGGATCGCGCCGAACCGATTTTCTACAGTGCCAATCCGGACGTTGCGCAACTCGAACTCTGCAGGACGCAGGTTACCGCCGCGCTCACCACTTATCAGCTCTACAAGCATCGCGAACTCTTCCCGCGCCTGAAGGGCAGCGGATTTCGCGATGTCATCTCCGGCGGCTACGATATTCAGGCGGAATGCATCGCTCTCGGCAATGATTTCCGCGCCCATGCAGCCCGGTGGAAGGATCGCGACGTCGTGCGCCAGTGGGACGAATATTCCCGCGTCGCGCTCACCCTGATCCGCCGCACGCGCACGCAACTGGCGCGCGAAGCCGCCGAGGCCCAGCGACTCACATGGCTGAGCGCAGCCCCCACCGACCGCGTCATGGGCCGCGCTCTGCGCTGCGCGTAAAGCGCCCTAAGGCTTCGCTGCAGCCGGCCCCTCATCGGCAAACCACGCCGCCCCATTCTTCCGCGCCACTGGCCAGATCTCGTCCAGCGTCGCCGGATCGTACAGCCGGCCATTCTTCATCACCGCGCTGATCCTCTGCGTGTTGCGGATGTCGGCCAGCGGGTCCGCGTCCAGGATCAGCAGGTCGGCGAACTTGCCCGGCTCCAGGCTGCCGACATCGTCTGAATGGCCGATCACTTCCGCCGACCCGATCGTGGCGGAGCGCAGCACCTCCATCGGGGTCGCCCCGCCTGTCGCATAGGCCTCCATCTCCCAATGATAGCCAAGCCCCTGTATCTCGCCATGGCTGCCGATCCCGATCAGCCCACCCGCGCGCTGGATCTTCAGCGCATCGGCGGCGAATAGCTGATAGGACTGCGCCTCGGGCGGCATCCAGTGCCGGTTGCGCAGCTTCCCGCTCAATATCCCTTCCGGCGTGAAATGCCGCAGCTTCGGGTCGTCCTGCGGCCGCTTGGTGATGATATAGTCGAACAGCGCCGGCCCACCGCCATATAGCACGGACAGCGTCGGCGTGTAGGATATGCGGCTCTTGGCATAAAGCTGCACCACATCCTCGCGCAGCGGCGACACCGGCAGCGCATGTTCATTGCCTGAAAAGCCGTCGATCGCATGGGTGATGTTCAGGATCAGGTCGCTTGCGCCCTCGGTCGTGGGCATCATGCCCAGCTCCTTGGCGGCCTCGACCATATACTGCCGCTGCGCGCGGTCGCCGATCATATAGGATTTGATGTTTCGGGTCCGGTAATGATCGCGATAACGGGTCAGGACGTCCATCGCGTCCTGCTTGGAATGGATCTCGCTGTTCACGAACACGCCCGGCCCGGTCGACCAAGCGCGCGGACCCAGCATCATCCCGGCGTCGATCATGTCCTGGTAGGCGAAGATGTCGGTGGTGAAGGGCTGCACGTCCAGGCCGGACGTCACGCCATAGGCCAGGTTAACGGCGAAGTCCCAATGGCCGCGCTCCTGCACGCCGCGCCGTATCTCGAACCAATGGGCATGGGTGTCGACGAAGCCAGGCAGGATATATTTGCCCGTTACGTCGCGCACGCTCGCGCCTGCCGGAACCTGCACATCGCCAGTCTTGCCGACCGCGACGATCCGGTTGTCGGCCACCAACACATCGGCACCGGCGATCACTGTGTCGCCCGTCATCGGGATGATCGTCGCCCCGCGCAGCACCACCACGCCCTTCGGCACATCGCGCGCGACCTCGACGGGCATGGCGAAGCTCTCCGCCTTCTGCTCCGCCATGCCGGCCCCTTCGGCCGCGTTCGTCGCGATCCGGCGGAATGTCGATCCGACCGACCAACCGATGGTCCTGCCGTCCTTGCCCCAGTCCAAAAAGTCCGCGCCCACCCGCGTCAGCTTCTCGCGCGCAATCGCGGGCGTATCGATGTTGATCGTCGGCGGCTCTGACCCGTTGGCGGGCGGCACGTCGACCAGATAAAGCTGCGACGCCGCCTTCACCAGCGCTCGGTCACCCGCAGGGTTGAGACGCACCTGCTCCACCGGCAGCGGCGTGCCCACATATTGCCCCATGGCCCGCGCCACGATCCGCACGTCCACCCGGGCGTCGCTTCCGTCTACAGCCACGGAACTCAGCCCCGCCGGGCTGTAATATCGCAAGCGCGCGCCCTCGGGCCCAAACTGCAACTGCTTCGCGCCGAACGCATGGGCGACCAGCTTCGCGGCGCCGCCGCCCGCGCTCATCGTCACGATGTCCGTTGCCCGGTCCTGCACGATCTCCGTCATTGCACGCAGCCGGTCGTACTGGCTCGCCCGCAGCGCCGCGACCGTCCGCCCGTCGGGCGAGAAGGTCGGCTCGGTATAGTAGGCGGCGAATTGCGTCAGCCGCTTCGGCTTTCCGCCCGACGCTGGCACGCTCCATACATGGCCGCCCTCCTTCGCCGTCCAGCTCACATAGGCCAGCGTGCGGCCATCGGCCGACCAGGACGGCTGGAAGGCATCCGCCTCCACCACTTTGCGCGGTTGCGCGCCGGGCTGCAGGCTCTGCACATACAGCGCGCCCAGCGCCGTGAACGCGATGGACTTGCCATCGGGCGACTGGCGCGGCGCCTGGATCACGCGCACATGCACCGGCCCGCTGTCCTCGCGCTGCGCCACCCGCGTCAGCGGTCCCATGCCCAGTTGCACATGCGCGTCGAACGGCACCGGCGTCATTTTACCGGTCGCGATGTCCAGCCGGCTGATGCCGCCGTTGAGGCCCATCACAAGGCCCTTGTCATCGGGCGTGAAGGTGAAGCGGGGGAGCAGGTCGGCATAATATCCGCCTTCCTGCCCGTCGCGGTCGATGGGGAAGGCGATCCACTTGTCTTCGCCCGTCTCCAGGTTGCGCAGGCGCAGCCCGTCCTTCTGGCCAAAGCGGCTGGCATAGGCGAGCAGGCGTCCGTCATGCGACAGGGCCGGGTGCATCGCTGCGCCGGAGGATTCGATGACAGTCTCGTCCGTCCCGCTCTTCAGGTCGCGGCGCGCGATCGACCAGTTGGGCAGGTCGTTCTCCGTCCAGGTGTGGCCGCGCTTTGTGGCGTAATAGGCGTAGCGGCCATCGGGTGAGATGGCTGCGCCCATCGCGTTCATCCGCTCGTCCCAATTGTCCGGCGACCCCGCCTTGGTGATCTGGACGCCGCTGCCGCCATCCTTGTCGTACATGAACAGTTCGAAGGCGAGGGTCGAATGGACCGCGCGTGAGACATAGACATATTTCCCGTCCGGCGACCATGCTGGCGAGCTGAAAATGGCGAGCGAGCCATCCTTCGAAAGCTGGCGCAGGCCGGTGCCGTCGACATTGGCGATCCACAGGTTGGTATAGCCCGACCGGTCGCTGATGAATGCGAACTGCTTGCCGTCGGGCGAAAAGACCGGATTGCGCTCGAACGCCATGCCGGTCAGCACCGGCCGCGCCGTGCCGCCCTTTGCGTCCAGCGCATAGATGTCGCCCAGCAGGTCGAACAGGATTGTCCTGCCGTCCGGTGACAGGTCCAGTTGCATCCATGTCGCTTCATGGGTGGTGAGGTCGAGGGTGCGCGTCGGCGTTAGGGTCAGGCCGGGCGCGTCCTGCGCGCTCGCGGCCGGGATCAGAAGGATAGCGGCGGCGGCCAGGAGCAGCGAACGGGCGGCGATGCGCATCTTGTATCCTCGGGAGCTTGCGACGGGGAGAATAGAAAGAATAAGGGCCGCGCCGTAAACCGGCGCGGCCCTTTTTTACAGGGTAGGCGTCAGAGCGACCAGTCGGCGCGTAGGCCGATGTTGCGCGGTCGCGTGATCGAGTAGGCAGGCGTGAACTGATTGGCGAACGGGCCGCTCAGAATGCCGTATTTGTTGGCGATGTTGTTCACGAAGGCCGTCAGGCGGAAATTCTCGTAGACTGTGTAGCCAACACGCGCGTCGAAGATGCTGAACCCGCCGCGCTGGAAGTCATTGCCGAACGCCACCGGCGCCTTCGAGATGTAGCGATGCGCGACCTCGACGCTCGGCTGTCCGGGAACGTCCTGCAGGTCGAGCAGCAGGTTGTTCGCGACCGACCATTTGGACGATCCGGGCAGCGGGGTGCCGGCCGGATAGCCCGGCCCGTAATTGTCAGGCAGGAACTTGGTGAGGTTCGCCTCCTGATAGGTCACGTTCGAGCTGAAGGTCAGCGCGCGTGGAATGACCTGCACGGAGCCTGCGAATTCCACGCCCATGATGTTCGCATTGGCCGAGTTGACAACATAGGAGAAGTAGCTGGGCGCAGGGCCGAACTGGCGGGCCTGGATATTCTTCCAGTCCAGCGAGAAGGCGGTCAGATCCACCGCCAGACGACGGTCTGCCGTGGTGATCTTTACGCCCGCTTCGTAATTCTGGACCTTGTCGCTGTCATAGTTTGCGGGGATCGCAGCGAGCAGCCCGGCATTCGGGTTGATGCCGCCGACGCGATAGCCCTCGGAGTAGGTGAAATAGGCCATGACATTAGATGTCGGACGCAGGGTGACGGTCACCTTGGGGGTGAAGCCGCTTTCCTTCTGGTCGAGCGTACCACTTGAATCCACCAGATTGCCGCTGACGAAACCTGCCTGGTTCAGCACGTCCGCCTTGGCGCGGGTGTGGTAATAACGGCCGCCGCCGGTGATCTCCAGACCCTCGACCAGCTTCCACGTGACTTCGCCAAAGATGCCGAAATCCTCGTTCAGCGAGTCGGTCTCGTAACCGTAGATACGGTCGCCAGGCGCCAGGATCGACCCGGATACGCCGCCGAAATCGGCCGGGTTGGCGTTGATGAAGGCCTCTGCGCCGGGGGCGATGATCTGGTCATAGCTGTGCTTGGTCGCGCGCAGATAACTGCTGCCGATCAGCCAGCGGATCGGGCCGTCGCCGTTGGACGCCAGGCGGCCTTCGATGGTCTTGATGTTCGCCGTCGCGCGACCCGGACCATAGGCGGCGTCGGGGCCGGTGAAGACGCCGGTCACATAGCCATAGGGGTAGGAGAAGATCGTCGTATTGGTCTTCTTGTTGACCGATCCGATCGCGGTGAAGGTCGCGAAATCTAGATTCTGCTCAAGGCGTAGGCTGTTGAGCCAGAAGCTGGTCTTCTGCGGTTCGGCGCGCGGGGTGCTGCGGACGAGTTCGTCGGCGACGCTGAGGTACGTCTGGTCGTCGAGCTTGCTGTCCTGATAGGTGGACATATAGGTGATCTTCGTCGCCTCGGTCGGCGTGAAGACGATCGATCCACGCAGGCCGCGCGTGCGGAAATCGTTGGCGCTGTCCACGCCGGTGCCCGTGTTGTCGAGGTAACCGGCATCGAAACGCTGCAGGCCCATGACGCGCACGGCTAGCTTGTCCTGGG
>JAHFPU010000029.1:389-13000 GCA_023266635.1 Sphingobium sp. | reverse complement strand
TCAGCTTGGCGGCATAGTTGACGTCGTCGCCGGCATTCTTAATCGTGCCGATCGTGCCCGACGCCGCTGCGTCGAACTTGGTGGGGTCGGCGGTCTTGACGACATAGTTGACGAGGCCACCCAGCGTTGAGGAGCCGAACAGCGTGCCCTGCGGTCCGCGCAGAACCTCGACCCGGTCAAGGTCGAACGTGTCGATGTCGGGGATGCCGATCGGGAAGCCCGGCTCCACCACCGGCACTTCGTTCAGATAATAGCCGACCGTGGTCTGGCCCTGCTCATGATAGGTGGTGGCGGCGACGCCGCGGATGACGACTTCCGAAATGCCGGGCTGGTAGTCGTTGAACACAACGCCGGGCAGGCGGACGATATAGTCGGACAGGCTGTTGGCGTTGGCCTTGGCCAGCTGTTCACCGGTGACGGCGCTGATCGGCATGGCGATCTGGCGGATATTCTCCTCGCGCTTGCCGGCGGTGACGATGATGTCCATGCCGTTATCGTCGGCGGGGGCCTCCTGCGCCATGGCGGAGCCTGCGCCCAGCGAAACGGCGATCGCCGTTATGCTGGCATATTTGATAAAATTGTTAATTTTCATAATATTACCCCTTATTTTGGATAGTGAGGCCGCATATTTACGACCCAATCACGCACACACTTCGCCGCGAACTTCAGACCTCGCTTCCCTCTCCGAAACGCTGCTTTCCGTTGACGACCGTCCGCAGCACTTTCGCGTCGGTGATCTGCTTGGCGTCGGCTTTGAACAGGTCGGTGTCGATCACCGTGAAGTCCGCTAGCATCCCTGGCCGGATCAGGCCGATGCGGTCGTCCTGGAACCCGGAAAAGGCGTTGGTCGCGGTATAGGCGTGCAGCGCTTGGTCCACGGTCAGCTTCTGCTCGGGCAGCCAGCCGCCGGGATTGGCCCCGTCGATCGTCTGCCGGAACACTGCCGCCGCCACGCCCGTCAGCGGATCGAGCGGCGCGACCGGCCAGTCCGACCCGAACGACACCCGCGCCCCGCTGTCGATCAGCGACCGGAATGCGTATGTTCCTTTCAGCCGCTCCGCGCCCACGCGCTGGATTGCCCAGCGCCCATCGTCGATGGCGTGATAGGGCTGGACCGACGCGATGACCTTCTGCTTGGCGAAACGCGGGATCGCGGCCTGCGTCAGATGCTGCGCATGCTCGATGCGGAAGCGCCGGTCGTGCGAACCATTCTTCGCCGCGACCTTCGCGAAAATGTCGAGTATCTCGTCATTGGCCTTGTCGCCGATCCCGTGAATGGTAATCTGCAGGCCCGCCGCATCGGCGTCCGTCGCCCATTGCAGCACGTCGGCCTGCTTGTGGATCGGAAAGCCCGAATTATCCGGCGCATCGTCATAGGGCTTGTAGAACATGGCGGTGCGCGACCCGAGCGACCCGTCATATTGCAGCTTCAATCCGCCCCAGCGCACCCAGTCGTCGCCGCGCCCCTCGGCCTTCACCAGAGCCAGCAGCTTCTGCCAGTCCTGCAGCGGCACGAAGGAATAGAAGCGCATGTCCGTCTCGCCCTTGGCGCGCAGCCCGCGAAGCGTCTCATGCGTGATCCAATCGAGTTCGGTCGTGTGGACCTGCGTCACGCCTTTGCTCAGGCCATGGGCAATGCCCTTGCGAACCGTTTCTTCCTTCTCAGCCTGCGTCGGGGCGGGGATGGCGCGGTTGACCAGTTCCATCGCCGCATCCTTCAGAATGCCGGTCGGCTCGCCATTCTTGTCGCGCACGATGACGCCGCCCGGCACATCGGGCGTGTTACGGTCGATGCCCGCAAGCTTCAGCGCCACGGAATTCAGCGCCAGCATGTGCAGGTCCAGTCGCTGGACCGCGACCGGCGTGTCTGGCGTCACCGGGTCCATCCAGCCTTTGGACGGCAGTTCGCCACCCCACAGTTCCGCGTCCCAGCTTCCGCCCTGCAGCCACTGGCCGGGCTTCAGCGTCTTGGCCGCCTCGCCGACGATGCGCGCAAACTCCTGCGGACTCTTCGCCTCGCGCAGGTTCGGCTGGCTCAGCAACTTCGATCCGGTGAGGAAATGGGTATGCGCGTCGATAAAGCCGGGCGTCACGAATGCGCCGCCCAGATCGACGATGCGCGTCATCTTGCCGGTGGCTGCGCGCACGGCGGCCGCGCCGACCGCTGCAATCCGGTCGCCGATGATCCCGATCGCCGTCTGCCGCGCCGCGCCGGGCAAGCCCGTCCACACCGTCCCATTCACATAGGCGACGTCCAGCGTCCGCTTGGCCGCATGGGCATTTCCGGCAAGCAGCAGGGCCGCGCCCGCCGCGCCGCCACCGATCAGTTCGCGCCTGTTGAACATCATTCTGCTCCTATCCGGTCGCTATTGTAGAGGGCCATCCAGTCGACGACCGCCTTGTCCTGCAGGCCGCCCATAATCTGTTCCAGCGTCTCGGGCCGTTCGTCCCGGCCCAGCTTGAAGCGGCCGTCTGTGGATACGACATGCGCCCGAAACGCGATGATCCGGCGCAGCATGGACTCCAGCCGCTGGCCCGTATCGGCGACCTGCCAGGGCGTGGCTTGTCCGGCTTCCATGCGATTGGTCAGGCGCTCCACGGAATCCCGTGTTTCATCAGGGACGAACGCGATCTCCACGTCGATCTTCGCCATCGCATAGTTCCAGGTGGGCACCCATGTCGGCTCGGCAACCAGCGCCGGAGAGATATAGGCATTGGGGCCAGTCACCAGGATCGTCGCACTGGGAGCCGCGCGCAACTGCGCGACCTGCGGATTATTGATAGCGAAATGGCCGAACAGGGAGGTCAGTACGCCGTTGGCATCCGTTTCCGTGAGCAGGGGAAGCGGCGTCGCTCCAAAGCCTTCAGCGCCGTTCGACACGACCCAGCACAACGGGTTAGCGTCTATCAGGGCGACAATGTCCTGCGGCGATCGTGGCGGATATTTCATGGTTACAGATTTGCGAGCGTTGGACCCCCGCTAAACATCCAATATTCCAAAACGCAGGGGTCCAACTGTTTAGTCAGCTAGTGGCGCATTCATGCAACACACGCAGCCCCTCGCGCGCTTCCTCCTCGGTCAGGCTCGCAAAGCCGATGCGCAGTCCCCGCTCGGCATCCGGCGCGGCGGCGAAGGAATGGGACGACGCGAAGCTCAGGCCCACGGACGGCGCGCGGGCCTCCAGCCGGTCGAGCGCCGCGATGTCGCGGAATCGTAGCCAGAAAGCCAGGCCGCCCTCCGGGACTTCGAAATCGACCAGCCCCCCCATTTCCTGCCGCAACGAATGGGCGAAAGCGTCCCGCCGCGCCGCATAGATCTGGGCGGTCTTGCGCACATGGCGGCGCACCTCGCCGGTTTCGATCAACTCCGCCGCCGCATCCTCGGTCAGCGTATTACCCATCCCGTCGCTCAGCGACACCTGATAGGCCAGCGTCTCGATCACCTCGCGCGGCGCGGCGATGTAGCCAAGCCGCAATGCGGGAACGAGCAGCTTGGACAGGGACCCCACATAGATGGTGCGTGCGGGCGCATAGCTCGCCATCGGCAGCAGCGGCTGCGATCCGAAGTGAAATTCATGATCATAATCATCCTCGATCACTGCGAAGGCGAACTGCCGGGCGAGATCGAGCAGGCGCAGCCGCCGCTCCGGCCGCATGGACACGGTCGTGGGGAACTGGTGATGCGGCGTCACGAAGATCGCGCGCACGCGATGGGCGCGGCATTGCCGCTCCACATCGACGACATCAACGCCGTCCTCATCCAGATTGACGGGCACGATGACGGCCCCGCAGGCGCGAAAAGCAGCCACCGCCGGTTCATAGGTCAGCCGCTCGACCAGCACGGCATCGCCCGGCTTTATCAAGATGCGCGCCGCTAGGAATATCGCCATCTGGCTCCCGCGCGTGATGCAGATATTCTCTTCCGTCACCATCAGGCCGCGCTGGCTGCGCAGCATGTCGGCAATGCTCTTGCGCAGTTTCGGCGTTCCTCGCGGATCGCGATAATGCAGCCTATTCTCCCGCGACGCATTCTGGGCGGCAACGCGATAGGCGCGGGCCAGCAGGTCAGCGGGAAAGAGGCGGCCGTCAGGCACGCCCTCGTCCAGCTTCATCCAGCTGCCCGACGGCACCGCCAGCGGTCGGTCCGGCGGCGCGAGGAACGGATATTCCGGCGCGGCCACGCCGGTTCGGTCGGGCAGGCGATTAACGGAGGGCAGAGGCTCCTGCGCCTCGGGAAGCGATGTCGATACGATCGTCCCGCGCGTCGCCGATGTGGCGAGCCAGCCCTGTGCGATCAGCTCCTCATAGGCCACCACGATCGTCTTGCGGTTGACGCCCAATATGCTGGCCAGTTCGCGGCTGCTCGGCAGGAACGCGCCCGGAAGCAAACGCCCGCGCTGGATTTCATGGATCAGCGCATGGGCGATCTGCATGTAGAGCGGCGCGTCGCGGGCTATCCCTACGCGTTCGGCAAGATTTATGGTCCAGGGACGCAGCATCGCCGCCTTGTGCCGGAAGCGGCCTCCTTGCTGCAAATGGATAATCAGCCAGCAATGATCGTTAAGGTCAGGGGCTGAAGACCAGCACCAGGAAGACGAAGAACAGGGACAGATGCACCGCGCCCTCCAGCATGGTCGTGCGGGTGCCGGAGAAGGTCAGGCTGTTGAGGATCAGCGTCACGACCAGCAGCACCATATTCGCTGCGGACAGACCGAGGACGACAGGTTGTCCGGTCAGCAATCCGATGACGAGAACCGCTGGCACGGTGAGCCCCAGCGTGGATGTCGCTGCGCCCAGGCACAGGTTGATGGCGCGGGTCAGCTGATTGGTGGCGACGGCCTTCAGCGCGGAGATGCCCTCGGGCGTAAACACGATCATCGCGATGATGATGCCGCCCAATGCCGTCGGCGCGCCCAGCGCGGCGATTCCATGGTCCAGCAGCTTAGCAAGGCTCTTGGACAGGATGATGATCGGCAGGATGTTGGCGAACAGCAGCAGGACATGCGTGGAGGTCGAACCGCCTGCTGGCTGTTGATGGGGCAGGGGCAGGCCGATATCGCCATCGGCGGTCTCGGTAGCGGGGGTGAAGAATCCCTGGTGCCGCCCGGTCTGCAACCAGAGGAACAGGCCATATAGGCCCACCGTGAACAGCGAGAAAAATCCGGCCTGCACGGGCGAAAGGGTTCCCGACGCTGTCGATGTTGTGAAGTTGGGCAGGACCAGCGCGATCACGGTCAACGGTATGATGACGGAGAGATAGGCGCTCGCCCCCTGCAGATTATAGCTCTGCTGATGATAGCGCAGTCCGCCCAGCAGCAGGCCAAGGCCCACCACACCGTTCAGCACGATCATCAGAACGGCGAACATCGTGTCTCGGCCAAGGGTCGGCACGCCCTTTGTACCCAGCATGACAGCCGCGATCAGCGCCACTTCGATGATGACGATGGACAGCGTCAGCACCAGCGTGCCTAGCGGTTCGCCAAGGCGTTCGGCCACTTCCTCCGCTTCGTGCACCACGCCGAACGCCGCCCATAATATGACGCCCAGCAGCCATGTGAAGGTCGCGGCGGCGACCAGGGGGCTGGGCTCTGCAATCATGGCCGGGCCGGCGATCAGGAAGGTCGCGACTGTCGCCCAGGCGACCATCGGGCGAAGGGTGGATCGGCTCATGCCGATGCTTCTTCCTTCCTCAGTATGACGGCCAGCCCTTCGATCTCGACCGGCTCCAATATCCAGGTGCGGGTCTTGCGGCCTTCGCGGAAAGTTGGCTGCGTCAACAGTACGCGGGCTTCGGCGCGCGCGCTTGCCTTCATCATCACGAAATGCCGCACGCATTCGCGCAATGTCGAAATCAACGGCGCCTTGCCGTCAAGATCGATCAGTGTTGCCGGCTGGTCCCATGCAATAGTTGTCACCACGTCCGTCCCTTGATTGTGCTAGGGGCAGCGATATGGACGCTGAACGCCGGGAAGCCAAGACCGGAAGGCGCTGGACTATAAGAGTGAATGACCGATATGGCCTATTGGACAACGGATGAGACGCATGACCCAGCGCTGACAAGCTGGGTCGAGAGTGCGTCCGGACATTCGGATTTTCCGATACAGAATCTGCCCTATGGCATCTTCTCGCCCAGAGTTGGGTTACCGCGCATCGGCGTTGCCATCGGCGATTACATCCTTGACCTTCCGGCCTGTGTCGAGCGCGACCTTCTGCCTGCTTCCGCTGCGTCGGCCTGCAAAAAAACCATCCTCAATGCCGTCATGGCCTTGTCCGTTGCCGACCGTATTGCCTTGCGGCGGCGGTTGAGTGAGATCCTGTCGGACGAGGCATTCCGCACGGCGCTTCAAGGCCATCTCTATCCGGCATCGGATTGCGAACTTCATCTGCCCGCGCGCATAGGCGATTATACCGATTTCTATGTCGGCATTCATCACGCAACCAATGTCGGCAAGCTGTTCCGGCCCGACAATCCTCTGCTGCCCAACTATAAATATGTGCCGATCGGCTATCATGGGCGAGCGTCGTCCATCTGCCTCTCCGGCGTTCCGGTCCGCCGGCCCAGTGGGCAGCGCAAACCGCCAGAGGCGGATGCGCCGGTCTTCGCTCCCATCAACCGCCTCGATTATGAACTGGAACTTGGCCTGTGGGTTGGCGAAGGCAATCCGCTCGGCTCACCGATACCCATTGCAGAAGCCGCCGGTCACATTGCGGGCTATTGCTTGCTTAATGACTGGTCCGCCCGGGATGTTCAGGCGTGGGAATATCAGCCGCTCGGGCCGTTTCTGGCGAAAAATTTCCATTCCACTATTTCGCCTTGGGTTGTGACCGCAGAGGCCATGGCTCCTTTTCGCATCCCCCAGCCCCTGCGCCTGGAAGGCGACCCGCCGCCGTTGCCCTATCTCGCAAACCCCGATGATCAGGCCCATGGCGCTCTGGCGGTAACGCTCGAAGTGCTGCTCTCAAGCGCCGCTATGCGCAAAGCGGGCCTGCCGCCGCACCAGCTGAGCCAAGGGCCGGCAAGCAATATGTATTGGACCGCGAACCAGATCGTCACGCACCATGCGTCGAACGGATGCAATCTCAACCCCGGCGATCTGCTCGGCACCGGGACGATCTCCGCCCCCGGCAAAGACGGCTTCGGCAGCCTGCTGGAACTGACGTCTGGAGGGAAGGAACCTATCGCCCTGCCGTCCGGAGAAACGCGGACATTCCTGGAAGATGGCGACGAAGTGATCCTGAGAGCGCGGGCCGAAGCGCCCGGCCATGTCGCGATCGGGTTCGGCGAATGTCGCGCCATCATTCTTCCCGCCCTATGAGTGCGCGTTCTTCAGCAACGGGTGGCCAAGGCAGTAAAACCCCCGGTGACCGACGAGGGCAAATTCTCGGAATTGCCGCGCGCCTGTTTGCCCGAAAGGGGTATCGCGGCACATCGATGCGCGACATCGGGCAGGAGGCCGGCGTACTCGGCGGATCGCTCTATCATCATATCCAGTCGAAGGATGCGCTGTTCGTGGAACTGCACAACGCCGCCCTCGACGCAGCGGAGTCGCGGATTGCCGAAGCGGTGGCGCAGGCGGCCGATCCCTGGAGCAGGCTGGAGGCCGCCTGTATCGCGTTGCTGGAAATCCAGCTTGATCCGGATTCCCTGACCACGCCGATGATGAACGATTTTCGCGAAGTGCCCGCAGACGTCAGGGCGAAACTTATCGCCCGCCGCGACCGCTTTGAGGCGTTGTTCGCCGCGCTGGTTGCCGCGCTGCCTCTGGTGGAGGAGATCGACCGGTCAATCTATCGCAACCTTCTCCTTGCCCAGCTCAACTCCGCTGCGGACTGGTATCGGCCGGGGCGGCTGTCACCGCAAGACATAGGAAAGCAGGTCGCGCTGCTGTTCAGGGGGCCATCGCCCCGATCCTGATCACCTCTGCATTGCATTGTAACAAGTGTTTGGTATACAGATCGAGGACAGTGGAGAGGCGCGGACATGCACGACTATATTCCCCCGATTGACGATTATCGCTTCCTGATGGGTTCGGTGTTGGGCTTCGACGCGGCGATGGCCGAGCTATCCCTGGACATCGATACGGACCTTGCCGCGACGGTTCTGGAAGAAGCGGGCAAGCTGTGCGCGGAGCGGTTGCATCCGATCAACCGGGAAGGAGATGAGCAGGGAAGCTTGCTCGCCAACGGCGTTGTCACGACTCCACCAGGCTTTGCTGACGCCTATCGGGAGTTCGTCGCGGCAGGATGGCCCGCGCTGGCTGGCGACCCGGCCTATGGGGGGCAGGGGTTGCCCTTCATTCTTCAGCTATGGCTGGACGAGATGATGTCGGCGACCAACCTGTCCTTCGGCCTGTTCCCGGGACTGACGCGCGGCGCGGCAGAGGCGATCGCCGCCCATGCGAGCGAGGATCTGAAGGCCGCCTATCTGCCGCAACTTGTCAGCGGCGAGTGGACCGGCGCGATGGCGCTGACCGAAAGTGGCGCGGGTTCGGACCTGGCCTTGCTGAAAACCCGCGCCGAACCTCTGGATGACGGGCGCTATGCCGTCTCCGGGCAGAAGATTTTCATCTCCTCTGGCGACCATGACATGGCGGCGAACATCATCCATCTGGTGCTGGCTCGCCTGCCCGATGCGCCGCCCGGCGTAAAGGGCATCAGCCTCTTCCTCGTCCCCAAGCTGCTGCCGGATGGTGCGCGCAACCTGATGTCGGTTGGAAGCTTGGAAAAGAAGATGGGCATTCATGCCCAGCCGACCTGCGTGATGAACTATGATGGCGCTATCGGATGGCTTGTCGGTGCGCCGCACCGGGGCCTTGCCGCCATGTTCACGATGATGAACGCCGAACGCCTGATGGTCGGAGTGCAGGGACTGGGGATCGCCGGGGCCGCCTATCAGCAGGCGGTTGCCTATGCCCGTGATCGCCTGCAGGGCCGAAGCGCCGATGGCGCGCGCAACCCAGTGCCGATCATCGAACATGCCGATGTGCGGCGCATGCTGCTAACGATCCGTTCCTTCGTGGAGGCCGCGCGTGCGCTTGCCGGTTGGACCGCGCTGCAAATGGATCGTGCCCACCGCCATCCCGATGCCGCCGCGCGCGCCAAGGCCGACGCTTTCGTCGCGTTGCTGACGCCGGTCGTAAAGGCTGCCTTCACCGACTTTGGCTTCGAAAGCGCTGTCCAGGCACAGCAGATATTTGGTGGTCATGGCTACATCCGCGAATGGGGGATGGAGCAATATGTCCGCGATGCGCGCATCGCCCAGATCTACGAAGGCACCAACGGCATACAGGCGATGGATCTGGTCGAGCGCAAGCTGACGCTGGGCAGCGGGCAAGTGGCAAACGACTTTTTTGCACTCATCACCGCCGACTTGGACACGATCGACGGGACCGGCAACGCGACGCCAATCGTGGAAAAGACCCGCGCGGCGCTGACCTTGCTGATCGATGCGACGGCCGCGCTGCATAATGCGGAACTGGGCGAAAAGCGCGCGGCGGCGACGGACTATCTGCGTCTTTTCGCGCTGGTCTGCTTCGGCTGGATGTGGACTCGGATGGCAGCGGCGGATGGGGACACGGCAATCCATCGCGCCAAGCGGCAAGTCGCCACCTTTTACGCGGATCGCGTGCTGCCACAGGCGCAGGGCCTTGCCGCGCAGTTGACGTCCAGCGCTGCGCCGATCCTGGAATTTGATCTGGAGGCGTTTTAGGATTTGCCGACCCGACGCGCGGTGCGCGTCGATGGCCTGATCGGCCTGTAAAAACCTGGTGCACCCGACAAGATTCGAACTTGTGGCCTCTGCCTTCGGAGGGCAGCGCTCTATCCAGCTGAGCTACGGGTGCGCAGGAGATGGGCGCTTAGCAAAGGCGGGAGGCGGGCGCCAGAAGATTTCTCGTTCCGGCCCCCGTCGGCTCATTTGGCGGGCTTGGACATCTTCTGGAACTTGCCGAGTCCGCAACTGGCGCCCTGCATGTAGCCGCCGCCGGCGGTCTGCAGGACGGTGATAATATCGACCGAGCAGAGCTGTGATGTGCTCAGCCGGTAGGAAAATCGCTCCTCAAAACCCAGGCTTGGGCAGCTGTTGGGCAGCGTGTTGCGATAGACGTCGCCATTATCCATGACGAAATCGATCGTGTTGTCGTCCCGTACATTGGTGGTCCGCAGGCGGCTGGGCATGATGCAGTCGATCGGCTCGCCCACCGCGACACGGCCGTCATCCTTGGCGGGTTTGCGCGCCGAAGCCGCATCGGTGACGATGCCTGTTGACAGCAGGGCGGTGAGGGCGATCAGCGTGAAGCGCGCGCGTCTGGAATAAGATATTTTCATGGCACTCTCCTTTGCCTTCATAGACGGCAGGCGCTGCTCCATACCGTATTCCTGACTGGCTTGCGCGAGCGAGAAATCAGGCCGCCGGGGCGGGCGTCTTGGGTTTGTAGCGGCACAGGTCCGCGACGATGCAGCGCCAGCATTCCGGCTTGCGCGCCTTGCACACATAGCGGCCATGCAGGATCAGCCAGTGATGCGCGTCCCGGCGGAAGGGGGCGGGGGTGGCCTTGTCGAGTTTCAGCTCGACCGCCAGCACCGTTTTGCCCGGCGCCAATCCGGTCCGGTTTCCGACCCGGAAGATGTGGGTGTCGACCGCAAAGGTCTCCGCGCCAAACGCCGTGTTCATCACCACATTGGCGGTCTTGCGGCCAACGCCGGGCAGGGTGGTGAGGATTTCGCGGTCCTGCGGCACCTGCCCGCCGAAATCGCGCTCCAATATCTCCGACAGGGCGATGACATTCTTCGCCTTTGCATTGAACAGGCCAATGGTCTTGATGTGCCCCTTCAGCCCCTCTTCGCCTAGGGCGACCATCTGGGCGGGTGTCGTCACCTCGCGAAACAGGGCGCGGGTCGCCTTGTTGACGCCGACATCCGTCGCCTGCGCGGAAAGGACCACCGCGACCAGCAACTGATAATCGTTGCCATATTCCAGCTCCGTTTTCGGCGCGGGATTATGGTCGGCCAGGCGACTGTAGAATTCGAAGATGTCGGCCTTCTTCACAACATTACAGGCCCAGCACGGCTTTCATGTCGTACCGGCCGACCGGCTGGTCCCTCAGCCATGCCGCCGCCTTGATTGCGCCGCGGGCGAAGATGGTGCGGTTCTCCGCGCGATGGCCAAGTTCGATCCGCTCGCCCTCGGTCGCCAGGATTACCTGATGATCCCCCGCCACGGAGCCGCCGCGTAGCGCCGCGAAGCCGATCGCGCCCGGCTCGCGCGCGCCGGTCAACCCGTCCCGCCCGCGCTCGCTATGGTTGGAAAGCTGTATCCCGCGTCCGCGCGCTGCGGACTCGCCCAAGAGGAGCGCGGTGCCCGACGGCGCATCGACCTTGTGCCGATGGTGCATCTCGACAATCTCTATGTCCCAGTCCTCGCCCAGACGCTGCGCAGCCTGCTCGACCAGCGCCGCCAGCAGGTTCACGCCAAGCGAAGTATTGCCGGTCTGCAGCACCGGGATCTGGGTTGCTGCTTCATCGATCAGGGCGTGATGGACATGCTCCAGGCCCGTCGTGCCGATGACAATCGGCCTGTGCGCGCCGATGCAGGCGTCGAGATGATCGGAGAGCGCGCCTGGGCTTGAAAAATCAATCAGCACATCACTCGCTTCCGCCAATGTCAGCGCATCGGCGAACAGCGTGATGTCCAGACCGGACGCATAGGCTTCCGCATTGCGCTCCGTCCCGCCGGCGACGGCCATGCCCGCCGCGCCCGCCGCATCGGCGATGGCCCTGCCCATGCGCCCGGCTGCGCCGAATATGCCGATCCCTGTCATGTCTTAACGCGCTCCATGCTTTCTTCTGCCGATGCCAGACGGCCACTCGATTGTCATCCAGGTGATGATGCTTTCGGGCGGGCAAAAAAATTGGGCCGATGCTTTCGCACCGGCCCTAGGTCTGTTCGCAGGAGGAACATCGTGTGGCGGGCGGGCCGTACTTTCGCGGCCCGCCCTGCCGAAATCAGTAGTTGTAGGCGCGCTCGCCGTGGCTGGAGAGGTCGAGACCTTCCTGCTCGGCTTCGGCATTCGGACGCAGACCCAGGGTCTTGTCGATGACGAAGAACAGGATCGCGCTGCCGACGCCGGAAAATACCAGCGTGAAGAGCACGGCCTTGATCTGTGTCACCACCTGCGTTGCGATGCTGTAGCTGCTGGCGTCGAACGCGGCGGGGAAGACCGTGTAGTCGAACACGCCCTGGCCACCCAGCGCCGGCGAAGCGACGATGCCGGTGCCGATCGCGCCGACGATACCGCCGACGCAGTGCACGCCGAACACATCGAGCGTGTCGTCATAGCCCAGCTTGCCCTTCACGAATGCCACGAAGATGTAGCAGATTGGCGAGACGACGAAGCCGAGGACGATCGATGTCATCGGAGCGCCAAGGCCAGCGGCCGGGGTGATGGCGACCAGACCAGCAACTGCACCGGTGACAGCGCCGAGTAGCGAGGCCTTGCCGTGATGGAACTGCTCGATGAGCGCCCAGCTGACGGCTGCCGCACAGGTGGCGAGCATGGTGTTGACGAAGGCGACGGCAGTGACGCCATTGGCTTCTAGGTTGGAACCGGCGT
>JAHFPU010000029.1:0-379 GCA_023266635.1 Sphingobium sp. | reverse complement strand
CGGCGTTGAAGCCGAACCAGCCGACCCACAGCAGGCTTGCGCCGATCATGGTCATGACCAGCGAGTGCGGAGGCATGGGCTCCTTGGGATAGCCGACGCGCTTGCCGATGATGAGGCAGCCGACGAGGCCCGCGATACCGGCGTTGATGTGAACGACGGTGCCGCCAGCGAAGTCGAGAGCGCCCCAGCCCCACAGCAGGCCGGAATCGGTCGGAGCATCAGCCAGGAAGTCCGGGCCGGCCCAGTACCAGACCATGTGCGCCATCGGAGCGTAGATGAGCGTCAGCCAGGCGACGACGAACACGATCAGCGACGAGAACTTCACGCGCTCGGCAAAGGCGCCGACGATGAGGGCCGGCGTGATCATGGCGAAGGTCAT